>SFJQ01000109.1 GCA_004555855.1 [Eubacterium] saphenum
CGGAATAATTGAAAGGGCGAGCGCTCGGAAAACGCTGTTTTTTCGGAAACAGATTACCCAAATCAGGCAGTACACGAACACCAGAACGCATTCCGCCGCCAAGTAAACCGCAAATGCCTCGTCCGACCAAAAGCCGAAGTAAACTCCGGGAATGTTGAAAATCATCAGCCCGAAGCAACCAAATCTTCCGATTTGCTCGAGAATTTCGACAGCCTTGTTTTGCCAAAGATTTTCAAAACCGTCCTTGCACTTTACCGCGAAAACTATATTCGGAACAAGGATTGCCGCAATAAATGCCAGTCCAATCAGATTTAACCATTCCATATTTTCCCTTTAATACAGCACCGGCGAGTAAAAGTGAAATGTTATTGTCCGTGAAAATCAGTCCACAAGCACGGGATTTCTGTCTTCTTCCCACGGCAGCCCCCACTTATTGAGCGCGTCCATAAAGGGGTCGGGATTCATTTCCTCGACATTGTAAACGCCGGGCTTTTTCCATTCGCCCTTCAGCACCATCATAGCGCCAATCATCGCGGGCACGCCCGTTGTGTAGGAAATCGCCTGCGAGCCGACTTCCTTGTAGCATTCCTGATGGTCGCAGATATTGTAGAGGTAGTAGTTCTTGTCCTTGCCGTCCTTTTTGCCGCGGAAAATGCAGCCGATGTTGGTTTTTCCGACAGTTCTCGGACCGAGCGAAGCGGGGTCGGGAAGAACCGCCTTCAAAAATTGCAGCGGGATAATCTCCTTGCCCTCGTACATAATCGGCTCAATCGAGGTCATACCAACGTTTTCGAGGCATTTGAGGTGCGTGAGATAGCTCTGCCCGAAGGTCATAAAGAAGCGGATACGCTTGATGCCCTTGATGTTGAGGGCAAGGCTCTCCAGCTCCTCGTGGTGAAGCAAATACATATCCTTTTCGCCGACGCCTTTGAAGTTGTAGACGCGCTTAATCTCCATCGGCTCGGTTTCAACCCACTTTCCGTCCTCGATATAAGAACCTTTCGCGGAAACCTCGCGGATATTGATTTCGGGGTTAAAGTTTGTTGCAAAGGGGTAGCCGTGGTCGCCGCCGTTGCAGTCGAGAATATCGATATAGTTAATCTCGTCAAATTCGTGCTTTTGCGCGTAAGCCGAGAAAACTCCCGTAACTCCCGGGTCAAAGCCGCAGCCGAGAATTGCGGTAATTCCCGCTTTCTCAAAGCGCTCGCGATAAGCCCACTGCCAGCTGTACTCGAATTTCGCGGTATCCTCCGGCTCGTAGTTTGCGGTATCGAGATAGTCAACCTTGCATTCAAGACAAGCGTCCATAATGTGCAAATCCTGATAAGGCAGCGCGATATTCATCACGATATCGGGCTTGTACTCCTTAATAAGCGCAACCAGCTCGGGAACATTGTCCGCGTTAACCGAAGCAGTTGAGATAACGGTTTTGGTCTTGTCCTGCCACTTTTCCTTGAGCGCGTCGCACTTTGCTTTCGTTCTCGAAGCAATCATAATTTCCGAAAAAACCTCGCTGTTCTGGCAGCACTTTGCCACAACAACCGAAGCCACTCCGCCTGCGCCTATAATCAATGCTCTGCTCATTTTTTTTACCTCACTTTTATTTTAATCAAACTTGTGTGTTTATTGTACCACGAAAATCCGTTTTCACTCTTTCGGGGTTTCACGGAGAACATCTCGCACATTCTGCGGGAGCGCGAAGCAGCCGCTGTGAACAAAACGGTTGTAATAATGCGTTTTCAGCCCCTGTTCAACCCACCACTCTGCGTTCTGGTCAAGAACGGGGTGATACTTCTTTGAAGCAAACCCGAACAGCCAGTGTCCCGAGGGATAAGTGGGAATATGCGCCTGATAAACGAGCGCGATGGGGAAAAAGCTTTTAATTCTGCTGTGAGCGCGTTTCATCGCCTCGGCGTATTCGTCGTAGAACGTGCTTTCGTGCTGATTTACGAGGATACCGTCCTCGGTGAGCGCCTTGTAGCAGTTTCCGTAAAATTCCTTTGTAAACAAGCCTTCGCCCGGTCCGAACGGGTCTGTACTGTCCACGATAATCAAATCGTACTCGTTTTCGGCTCTGCGGACGAATTTCAGTCCGTCCTCGAAGTAGATGTGAACGCGCGGGTCATCGAGAGAGCAAGCCGTCTGCGGGAGAAACTCGCGGCAAAGCTCGACAACCTGCCTGTCGATTTCCACCATATCGATATGCTCAACGCTCTTGAATCGGCAAAGCTCGCGGATTGTGCCGCCGTCGCCCGCGCCGATAACGAGGATTTTTTTGATGTTCGGGTTGACGCTCAACGGAACGTGCGTTATCATTTCGTGGTATATATACTCGTCCTTTTCCGTGAGCATAAGAAACCCGTCCAGCACAAGAATGCGCCCAAGCTCCTCGCTTTCAAGAATATCGATTTTCTGATACTCGCTCTGAACGCTTGCGAGGTGACGTTTTATTTTAATGGAAAATTTCACGCTTTCCGTATGATTTTCGGTAAACCAAAGTTCCATAAAAACTCCTAATCAACAACTTCAAGATACTCAACCTTCATATCGCGGCAGCCCGTGAGGTTGCAGCCCTTTTCCTTGGCAAATCTGATGTAGTCGAGGATATCCTCGGTGATACGCTCGCCGGGCGCTAAAATCGGTATTCCGGGCGGGTAGCACATAACAAATTCCGCGCAGATTTTGCCCGCGGCACTGTCGAGCGGCGTTGATTTTTGCTCGGAGTAGAACGCCTGCTGCGGGGGCATTTCAACAATAGGGTTGATGTATTCGTGGTCGTACAGCCCGACGGGAGATTTCCCGTAAAGCCGCTTTATCTCGGACAGCGCGGACATCAGACGCTCGATTTCAAGAGCGCGGTCGGCGCCCGTGATAATCGCGAGAATATTTCCGATATCGCCGAACTCGATTTGTATTCCGTACTCATCGCGCAGCAAATCGTACACTTCAATTCCAGCAAGACCCATCGCGCGCGTGTGAACCGAGAGCTTTGTCCGGTCGAACGCGTAAAAATCCGCGCCGTTGCAAAGCTCCTCGCCGAACGCGTAGTAGCCGCCCGTTGCGTTGATTTCGCGGCGCGCGTAGTCGGTAAATTCAACGGTTTTCGCGTAAAACTGCTTTCCGTTGAGCGCGAGATTTTGCCGCGCCAAATCCAGCGAAACCATCAGCAGATAACTCGCCGAGGTAGTCTGAGTGAGGTTTATCACTTGTCGGACGTAGTTTGCGTTGACGGTTTTCGCGGTGAGCAAAATTGCGCTTTGCGTGAGCGAACCGCCCGTTTTGTGAACGGAAACGGCAGCCATATCCGCGCCGCAGCTCATACCGCTCGGCGGGAGATTTTCACCGAAGTAAAAATGCGTGCCGTGCGCCTCATCGCAAAGCGCGAGAAGTCCATGTTTATGCGCTGTTTCAACAATTTTCTTCAAATCCGAGCAAATTCCGTAATAGGTCGGGTTGTTGACGAGAACAGCCTTCGCGTCGGGGTTTTCTTTGATAGCTTGTTCAACCGCGGGGGCGGTCATTCCGAGCGGGATACCGAGGTCTTTGTTGACGCCGGGGTTGACGTAAACGGGAATTGCCCCGCAGACGACAAGCGCGTTAATTGCGCTTCTGTGAACGTTTCGCGGGAGGATAATCTTGTCGCCCGCCTTGCAGGAGGACATAATCATCGCCTGAACAGCGCCCGTTGCGCCGTTTACGATGAAGAACGAGTTATCCGCGCCGAAAGCGTCCGCGGCAAGCTCCTGCGCTTCTTTGATGACGGAAATCGGGTGACAGAGGTTGTCGAGCGGCTTCATCGAGTTGACGTCGTTTTTCAGGCAATCCTTCCCGAGAAATTCGGTAAGCGTGGCGTTTCCTCTTCCTCCCTTGTGACCGGGAACGTCAAACGGCACAACGCGGTTCATTCTATGCTCGCGCATTGCCTCATAAAGCGGCGCGCGGCTCTGGTCAAGGTTCATTTTTCTCTGCCTTTCAAACGCTGTCAGTAGATGTTCATTCCGCTGAAAATCTCAATCATTTCGCGCCTTAAATCGTTTGTGATTTGCAGGCGTTCCTGCGGGTGAATTTCGTAAACGTCGGTGTTGAAAAGGTAGTTCTGAAGCTCGATTTCCTTGATAAGCATTTTGGTGTGGAAGATGTTGGATTGATAGACGTTCACGTCCATAGCGTCGTATTTTGTAAGGGTATCGGGGTTGATGAAGTCCTGAATTGAGGTCATATTGCTGTCCATAAAGAACTTCTTTCCCGAAACGTCGCGGGTAAATCCGCGCACGCGGTAGTCGATGATGATGATATCCGAGTCGAACGAGCCGATGAGGTAGTCGAGCGTCTGAAGCGGGGAAATCTCGCCGCAGGTTGCCACATCGATATCAACGCGGAAAGTGGAAATCGCCTTGTCGGGGTGATATTCGGGGAAGGTGTGGACGGTGATATGGCTCTTGTCGAGATGCGCGTGAACGGTTTCTCCGGTCATATTCGAGAAGAAGCCAAGCCCGCGGTTGCAGCTCTCGTCGATATGCGAGGGGTCGATGCTGCCCTCCGCAAACAGAACGTTTACGGAAGCGCCCTGCGGCTCGTAGTCCTGTTTTGATATGTTCAGCACGGTAGCACCGATTTTCTCGGTAACGTCGCACAAAATCTTAGTCAATCGCTCGGAATTATACTGCTCGTCAATGTAAGCTATATAATCGCGCTGTTCTCTCTCGCTTTTCGCGTAACAAACATCGTAAATGTTAAAGCTAAGTGTTTTCGTGAGATTGTTGAACCCATACAACGCCAGCTTTTTCTCCAACCCTAACATCAATCCTTTCGGTAAATTTTGCATTTATACAGTTATAGTGATTATATCATATTATTATCCAAATTGCAATAAGATTTTTGAATTTTTTCGCAAGATTTTATTTTTTTCGAGTGTGGTTGACAAAATGTACGAT
>SFJQ01000015.1 GCA_004555855.1 [Eubacterium] saphenum
ATTAGGAGGAAATAAATTATGACAATCAGACCTTTGGCAGACAGAGTTGTAATCAAAGCAGTCGAGGCGGAGGAAACGACCAAGAGCGGGATTATCCTCACGGCAGCTGCACAGGAAAAGCCGTCTATTGCGGAAATCGTAGCAGTAGGTCCCGGCGGAATGGTTGACGGAAACGAAGTAAAGATGTTCGTTAAAGTTGGCGAAAAGGTGCTTATCAGCAAGTATGCGGGAACGGAAGTTAAGGTTGACGGCGTTGAGTACTCAATCGTTAAGCAGGACGATATTCTCGCGGTAGTTGAAACAGCTCCCGAGGCGAAAAAGCCCGCTGCAAAGAAGACCGCTGCAACAAAGCCGGCAGCTAAGAAGTAAATAAACGGATTAATCCGATTACATTGGAGGAGAAGAAATTATGGCAAAGGATATCATTTACGGAGAAGAAGCAAGAAAGGCGCTTCAGAAGGGCATCGACACACTTGCCGATACCGTTAAAATCACGCTCGGTCCTAAGGGCAGAAACGTAGTTCTGTCGAAGAAATACGGCGCTCCGCTGATTACAAACGACGGCGTTACGATTGCAAAGGAAATCGAGCTTGAAGACGCTTTTGAGAATATGGGCGCAGCACTTGTAAAGGAAGTTGCAACCAAGACAAACGACGCAGCAGGCGACGGTACAACGACTGCTACCCTGCTTGCTCAGGCACTCGTTCGCGAGGGAATGAAGAACATCGCTGCCGGCGCAAACCCGATGGTTGTAAAGAAGGGTATGAAGAAGGCTGTTGACGCAGCAGTTGATGAAATCAAGAAAAATTCCAAGAAGGTTGCGGGAACCGCGGATATCGCGAGAGTTGCGACAATTTCCGCAGGCGATGAGTTCATCGGCAAGCTGATTGCAGACGCAATGGAAAAGGTAACGGCAGACGGCGTTATCACTCTCGAGGAGAGCAAGACTGCTGAAACATACAGCGATGTTGTTGAGGGAATGCAGTTCGACAGAGGCTACATTTCGCCTTATATGGTAACCGATACCGATAAGATGGAAGCAGTTCTCGACAACCCCTATATCCTCATCACCGACAAGAAAATTTCTTCCATTCAGGACGTTCTTCCGCTGCTTGAGCAGATTGTTCAGTCGGGCAAGAAGCTCCTCATCATCGCCGAGGACGTTGACGGCGACGCTCTGACCAACCTTATCCTCAACAAGCTCCGCGGTGTATTCACCTGCGTTGCTGTAAAGGCGCCCGGCTTTGGTGACAGACGCAAGGAGATGCTCCGTGATATCGCAATCCTGACGGGCGGCGAGGTTATCACCGAGGAGCTTGGTCTTGACATCAAGGACACTCAGATTTCTCAGCTCGGTACTGCAAAGCAGGTTAAGGTTCTGAAGGAGAACACGATTATCGTTGACGGCGCAGGCAAGTCTGCCGATATCAAGGCAAGAGTTGCTGAAATCAAGAACGCTATCGATAACACGACCTCCGAGTTCGACAAAGAAAAGCTTCAGGAGCGCCTTGCAAAGCTCGCGGGCGGCGTTGGCGTAATCAAAGTCGGCGCGGCAACCGAGGTTGAGATGAAGGAGAAGAAGCTTCGCATCGAGGACGCTCTCGCGGCAACAAAGGCAGCTGTTGAGGAGGGTATCGTAGCAGGCGGCGGAGTAGCACTGCTGAATGCAATGCCTGCTGTACAGAAGGTCATTGACACGCTCGAGGGCGATGAAAAGACAGGTGCAGCAATTGTACTGAAAGCACTTGAAGAGCCTGTACGTCAGATTGCGCTGAATGCAGGAGTTGAGGGTTCTGTAATCATCGATACTATTATTAAGAAGAAGACAGTTGGCTTCGGCTATGACGCTTACAGCGAGACTTACGGCGATATGATTAAGAAAGGCATCGTTGACCCTGCAAAGGTAACACGTTCTGCACTTCAGAATGCTTCTTCCGTAGCGGAGATGGTACTGACGACGGAGAGTCTGGTTGCGGATAAACCCGAGCCCGAGGCACCCGCGGCGGCAGCACCCGCAGGCGGAATGGGCGGAATGTATTAATTTCCGGCTATTGCGAATAAAACTTGCCCCTTGCTTTATGCGAGGGGCATTTTTTCATACTAAAAATCTTGCGCAAAGCGAAAAAATCAAAGTGGTGAGTTCCAATGGAAAAGCATTCAAAACCGACAAAAAATCCCCTCAAAAGAGGGGAGAGAAAACAGTAAAAACGCTGTTCATCGATAAGCCGGGTTCTGTCGAGTATAATCATCTATCTAGCTCACTCGTCGCCGGGTGAGTCAAGCCGCCTTAAACGGGGCGCGCCGAGCAGACGCGTTGTTCCCCGAACCAATCGGCGTTGCATCGGGTAGGGTTTACATGGCAGCTCGGTCTCCCGAACTCCGGTGAGCTCTTACCTCGCCTTTCCACCCTTGCTGTGACTGTAAGCAGTCACGGCGGTATATCTCTGTTGCACTGGCCCTAAGGTCGCCCTCGGCTGACGTTATCAGCTACCCTGCTCTGTGATGCCCGGACTTTCCTCAGCACGTTCGCACGCGCCGCGATTATATAACGAACAGCGCTCGTTACGATAATATTGTACCACAAACGAGCGAAAAATTCAAGACCCCGCGCGAAAAAAACGCAAAAAGCATCAGGGAATGTTCGAAAAACACATAATTGCCTTGAAATTTACACATAATTTTCATAAACCAAATCTTGACAAACAAAGAGTATTGTATTATAATTGATAATAGCGGTATTATACACATTTGGGAAAAACCGCGAATTATGGAAGGGAATTTTTGAAAGAATGGACGTTGAGTCATATCATCTCAATTTTGTAACAGAAGAATACAACGAAGACGGGAGCTTGAAAAAATTCGGCATAAAGTATCCCGAAAACTTCAATTTCGGGTATGACATCATAGACAAATACGGGGAGCTTGAACCCAATCGCCGTGCAGTAATGTGGGTTGACCTGAAGGGTAACGAAAAGACGTTCACTTACGGGGATTTGTCGCGGCTGTCAAACAAGGCGGCAAATATGTTTCTGGCGCAGGGAATAAAAAAGGGCGACCACGTAATTCTGGTAATGAAGCGCCACTATCAGTTCTGGTACACGATGATGGCGCTGATAAAAATAGGCGCAATAGCAATACCCGCGACCTATCTTTTGACCGTGAAGGATTTCGTGTACAGAATGGACGCTGCCGATGTAAAAGGCGTTGTGGCAACGCACGACGGCGAGGTGTGCGACTTTATCGACGCAGCCGATGAAAAAACCAAGGGCGACCTCAAGTGCAAGTATATCGTAAACGGCACAAAAGAGGGCTGGCTTTCGTTTGACGAGGAAATCGAAAAATACCCCGATACGCTTGAAAGGATACCGACAAAAGCGGACGAGATTTTCCTTTTGTATTTCACAAGCGGCACAACGGGCTACCCGAAAATGGCTGTCCACGACCACACGCTCGCTCTTGCACACATTCAGACGGCAAAGCATTGGCAAAAGGTCTGCCCGAACGGAATACACCTGACGGTTTCGGACTCGGGCTGGGCAAAATCCGCGTGGGGAAAGCTCTACGGACAGCTCGCGATGGGAACATGCGTTTTCGTGTACGATTTCGACAAGTTTATACCCGAGAATATGCTCGCGATAATGGAGAAATACAAAATCACGACATTCTGCGCGCCGCCGACGATGTACAGATTTTTCATCAATGCGGGGTTGGAGAAATACGATTTGTCCAGCCTGAAGTACTGCAATATCGCCGGAGAAGCGCTTTCGGCGGAGGTTTTCAACCGTTGGAAGGAAGCGACAGGCTTGGAGCTGATGGAGGGATTCGGTCAGACGGAAAGCACCTGCCTTATCGGAAATATAATCGGAATGAAGCCAAAGCCCGGTTCTATGGGCAAGCCGACGCCGCTCTATGACATTGATTTGGTGGACAAGGACGGAAATTCGGTACCTGCGGGAGTTGTGGGCGAGATTGTTGTAAAGGGCGATTACGAGCACACTCCGGGGCTTTTCCGCGGCTATTACAACAACGAAGAAGCAACGCAAAAGGTTTGGTACGATGGAATGTACCACACGGGCGATACCGCGAAGCGTGACGAGGACGGGTATTACTGGTACGTTGGACGAAACGATGACGTAATCAAGTCGAGCGGATACCGAATAGGACCGTTTGAAATCGAAAGTGTACTGGTGACGCATCCGGCAGTTCTGGAGTGCGCGGTTACAGGCGTTCCGCACCCGATACGCGGCGAGGTTGTAAAGGCAACAATAGTGCTGACGGAGGGATATGAGCCGACGGAGGAGCTGAAAGTTGACATACAGAACCACGTTAAGAGGAACACAGCGCCTTACAAATACCCGAGAGTTGTGGAGTTTGTGAAGGAGCTTCCGAAGACGATAAGCGGAAAGATACGCCGAGTTGAGATACGCGAAAACGACAAGGACAAGAACTTCAAATAACAGGAAAGCCGCTCGATTTGGGCGGCTTTTGTTTACAGGACGAGATTTGAGAAAAAACCCGGCAGGCATTGCAAGCAGACTCGGGGCTTCTGCGAAGCCAAGGCATTTTCGGCGGCGTCGAGCCGCCGAAAATGCGCGGGTGAAGCCACGCCCGTTAAAGCGGGACGTGCGTGGCTTCACCCGCACGCTAAGAGCCAAGAAAGCCGCCCAATCCGAGCGGCTTTACGATTTCACTTTACCCTGCGTTTTTCTTCCCAGTGCGCCGCGGTAATCGTTTCAAAACCCTTCGGCGATAAAATCGGCTTTGCAACGCGATTTTTGGTTTCCTCGGAAAGAGAAAGCTTTTCCGCGAACTCCTCGCCAGCTTTTTTGACATCGTTGAGATACCCGTCGCGCTGACGCTTGGCGTTGCCCGAGATAAAAAGCTCGCCCTGCCCGCACAAAATCGCCGTGAACTTCCCCTTGCCGCAAATCAGGTCCAGCTGGTTCAAAAGCGCGGGATAAACGGCGTTCGCGTCAACATACCCGCAGGACGAAATCACGACAAGTTTCTTTTCTAGCAGACTTTTCTCGCGCAGCTCGTGAAAACAGATGTTCCGCTCCTCGACAATATTCCCGAGATACGGCATCATAAACGGCAAGCAGCGGTCTGTCATAGTCTTGAGCTTTGACGGCATACCGAAAAAGTACAGCGGAAAGCTCTCGACAATAATATCGGCAGCGAGAATTTTCCCGCGAAGGTCCGCCATATCGTCGTTAATAACGCAGCGCCCGTCCGTTTTCCCCCAGCACGAATAGCACCCCAAACACGGCTTTATATCGAGCTTTTGAAGCTCCGCGACATCAATTTCCGTTCCCTCGGGAAAGCCGCTCAAAAAAGCGCGCGTGACGTTCATGGTGTTGGATTTTTCACCCTTAGGACTGCCGTTAATCACAAGAATTTTCATCGGTTCTCCTCAATTTCGGCAAGTTCATCAACACTCAGCTGCGGTCTGTTGATACTGTACCGATACTTCTCGCCGCAAACAAAAATCACGCCGTCAAGGAAAAGCTCCCCGCTTAAATCGGCAGCTTTGAGCGCGTCAAAAATATCCGAGCCTGCGCGTTTGACATAAGCCTCGCGGTGCGTCCAGGCAGTGAAAAACAAATCGGGATTGAAGCGGCTTTTCTCGAAATCACGAAGTTCCTTCTCGTTCATAAAAGCGCGCGAAAGCTCCTGCATTTTCTCTTGGGAATAATCCCTGACGCGCTG
Organism: [Eubacterium] saphenum; assembly: GCA_004555855.1. Taxonomy (GTDB): domain Bacteria; phylum Bacillota; class Clostridia; order Oscillospirales; family Ruminococcaceae; genus CAG-115. Next base: position 5,710 of record SFJQ01000015.1, read on the forward strand.
CACATCGCAGCCAATCGTGACGTCCTCGCTGCTGTTTCCCATTGCCAGCGCGCAAAGAGCGCAGCCCTCGCTGTGGGAGATGCTGAAATCGAGATTATCCGCAGAAACGTGCGGACGATTTCGCTCGTCAACCGTGATGACAAGCCCCGAGCGGTCGATTTTGTTCTTCTGAAGCAGCCCGTCGAGGAGCAAAAACCCGCAAGCGCTGTCGCAAAACGCTTCCTTGCGCTTCGCCAGAATCATCTGAAAATAGTCCACGGACTGGGCGCCATAGTTCTCCATCGCGTTTTCGACGCGCATACGCATAAAGTTTCCGCCCGTGACGATACAGGACGCAAAATCAATTTTCATAGCAAACTCCGATTATTCGCCGTAAACGGCACTTTTTTCCATAGATGTAAAGAGCATACTGCCCTTCGCCTTAACCACGCCGTCAACCGAAATTTTCGCTTCAAATTCATAAGCGGCAGCGCTTGCCATAACGCAGTTTACGGCAATCTGAAGGGTATCTCCCGGAATAACGGGCTTCAAAAACTTAAAATCCTTGACCTTTAAGAGAACGTAGAGCTTGTTTTCATCGGAAGCGGCACTCTCCGGCGCAATAACCAGACTGCAAAGCTGCGCGGCGCTCTCGATGAGCAAAACGCCCGGCATAATCGGCGCGTCGGGGAAATGCCCGATAAAATACGGCTCGTTCACGGAAACGTTTTTGATGCCGACCGCGCTCTTGTTCGGTTCAAGCTCGGTGACCCGCTCAATCATCTGAAACGGCGGGCGCTGCTTGATACGCTTGTTTATTTCAAGTAAATTCATCATAAAATCTCCATTACAAACTAAGTCCGCCGTCAAGGACGAGAACCTGTCCCGTCATATAGCCGAACGCGTCCGAGCAAAGCGCCGCGACAACGGAAGCAACCTCGTCAGCCGTACCGAAGCGGCCTGTCGGTACTTCCTTGAGATAAGCTTCGCGCTTGTCCTCGGGAATTGCGTTAATCATCTCGGTTTCGATAAATCCGGGCGCAACCGCATTCACGGTGATATTTCTCGGCGCAAGCTCCTTTGCAAGAGTCGCGGTCATCGAGTTCACCGCGCCCTTTGTCGCCGAGTAAACGCCCTGTCCCTCGACCGCGAGAACCGAGCTTACCGATGAAATGTTGACGATTTTTCCGCCCGTTTTCATCATCTTAAGCGCGGCAGCCTGCGCGCAGTGGAAGTAGCCCTTGATGTTGATGTCAAGGCTCTTCGAGAGGCTGTCCTCGTTAATCATCAGCAGATACGCGTCATCGACCACGCCTGCGTTGTTGACGAGAACATCAAGCCTGCGAAACGTCTTAGTAACCTCGCGGAACATATTCTGAACCGCCTTCAAATCCGAAGTATCCGCCTGAACGGCGATAGCTTTTCTGCCCATTTTCTCAATTTCCGCGACAACCTCCTCGGCTTTCTGGGAATTTGAGTTATAATTCACGCAAACATCATAGCCGTTTTCGGCAAGTTTGAGAGCGCACGCGCGACCGATACCGCGGGAAGCGCCCGTAACCAGAGCAACCTTATTTTCTTCCACGTCAACCTACTTTCTTCAACAATGCGCCGAGTATTCGGCATTTTCCCGCGAGCCGAAACCGCCGTTCAGCTCGCACCGGCTTAATCTTCAAAACAACGGAACGCCGCCGCAGTCCCCGCGGTTTTCACCGAAGACCTTTTCGTTCACCGTCAAAATCCATTTTTTCAACAACCGCTGTTTCGTCAGATTTTCTTCAGCACCACAGCGGAATACTGCCCGCCCGAGCCGACAGAAACCGCCATCGCGTACTTATACGAATTGCTCCCCGAGAGGATTTCCGCGAGCTTAGCCGCCTGTTTAGCGGAAGCGGCAGCCCTAGCCTCACCGATTTCTTCCTTAACGTCAAAATAAGTCTTGCTCTCGCCGAACAGCTTTGCAAAAACGGAATTTTGCAGCTCATCGGTTTCCTTGTCGCCGTTCGCGAATCCGCTGATTAAATCAACGTCCGCGGGCTTAATTCCCGCGTTCTCGCAAGCGCCGAGGATAACCTTTTCAAGAGCGCTCTCCGAGCCTTTGACGCTGCCGAATTCAACCGACTTGTGCGCGTTTGCCCAGCCGGCAAGTTCCGCGTATTTTTTCGCGCCGCGCGCGTCTGCGGACTTTTCGGTCTCGAGGATAAGCGAAACCGATCCTTCGCCGAGGGTAACGCCCTTGTCGAGAACCCCAAGTCTGCCGTAAAGGAACTCGGTTACATCGGTACACTCGTCAACGCCCGCCGCTACCATAATGCTCTCATCGCCGTTTCTGAGGACGTCCGCCGCATAGCAAACGCTCTGAAGTCCCGCCTGATTGCCGTTTGCGTTGGTGACGTTGTAGCCCTTGATTCCCGCAAAAATCGAGAAATAGCCGCCTGCCGCGTTATAAACGGTGTTCGGGAACGAGAACGCCGAGCCGCTTGCAGTGCCGTGTTCGATAACATTCTTCTGAAAGTTGACAATTTCGGTGAGCGGACCGTCCGCAGTACCGATGATGATACCGATATCCGCAGAGTTGTTGTCATCGATGGTAATTCCCGCGTCACGAAGTGCTCTCATACCGCCGACAAGCTGAAGCTGCGAAAATCTGTCGAGTTTTCTCCAGAACGCCATTTTGATGCCGTGTTCCTTGTAGTCGTCCGAGCTGATTTCAACGCGGTTTTTGCCGACAATTTCGCCGATACCCGTGACAAAAACGCGCTCTTTGTTTGTGTTGTCGGGGATAACGCGCGGCTCTTTCGCGAACACGATAGACGCGTTGTTTCCGCCAAACGCAAAGGAGTTTGAAGCGGCGAAGTTAATGGTTTTTTCGCGCTTTGTGTTGGGAACGAAATCGATGTTCCCTGCCTTTTCCTTGAGCGTTTCGAGATTTTCCTCGGTGTATCCGATGGTCGGAGGAACGGTGTTTTCGCAGACCGCCTTGACGGTGAGAACAGCCTCAATCGAGCCTGCCGCGCCGAGGCAGTGACCTGTCATCGACTTTGTGGAGCTTACGGAGAGGTGGTCGTTTCCGTCAAAAATCGTGTGAAGCGAGAGGAACTCAGCCTCGTCATTTTTCGCGGTACCGGTGCCGTGCGCGTTGATATAATCGATATCCGCGGGAGCAAGACCGGATTTCTTGATTGCCCTGTTAATCGCGAGCATCTGCCCCTCTCCGTCGGGACGGGGAGCGGTGATGTGGTGCGCGTCCGAGCTTACGCCCGAGCCGAGAATTTCGCAGTAAATCTTCGCGCCGCGCGCCTTTGCGTGTTCATAGCTCTCGACAATCAGCACGCCCGCACCCTCTCCGAGAGTGATACCGTGGCTGTTGTTGAACGGGGAGCAGGGGTTCTCATCAAGCGCATGAAGCGCGTGAAATCCCGCAAAAGCAAGCGAAGTGAAGCTGTCCGAGCCGCCCGCCGCGAAAGCGTCCGCCTTGCCCGCTCTGATTAAGTCGCACGCATAGGAAAGGCTGATTGTACCCGCCGCGCAAGCGTTTACGATATTCGCAGTAACACCGTTCAGCCCGAAGTGCTTCGCGACATTGTTGGCGATTGCGGAAGCGGTCATCTTGAGGATATCCGAGGACTTGCCGCCGCCGTTTTTCATCTCATCTGTGTAAAAAACATCGATGCTTGCCGCGCCGCCGACGCAGTTTCCGATGATAACGCCGATTTTGTCGGAATTATCCTCGGTCACTTCATAGCCCGCGTCCGCAAGAGCCTCGCCCGCCGCTTTAATACACAAAAGCGAAGAGCGGTCATAGTCCTCGCTCGAAAGCTCCTTTGAAGGAATATGCGACTCCGCACCGATATTTGCGTAGCAGTCGTCCGTGCTGAAGGAATCGATTTTCTTGATGCCGGAAACGCCGTTTACAGCGCTGTTCCAGCACTCCGAAACGTTGTCGCCGAGCGCGCAGCAAAGTCCAAGACCTGTTACGACAACGCGGCGGTTATCAGTATTGCTCATCAGAAAGCCTCCAATCATTATAATCAAGCTCGGAAATCCGAGCAAATTTATCCGCAGAATTTGCTGAAATTATTTCAAATTATCCGTGAAAATTCACGTCAATTTTCTTTGTGCAATTTGCCGAAAGTTTTCCACAGCGTCAAAGCTCCGAAAAGTTCACGTTGAAACAGGTTGTGCAATTCCAACAAAAATTTTCGTCCGTCAAAAAATACGCGTTTAAATTTATACGCAAAAATCGCCGAAAATCATCAAAAATGCGAAAAAACGACGCTTTGCTTTACTGAGATAAAGTGCGCAGAAAACTGCAAATTTGTACAAATTGACGATGTGAAAAAAATTTGTTTTCCCCCGAAAAACAGGGGAAAACAAAGGAAAATCAAGAATTAAAGGTGCTCTTCAACGTACTTTGCGAGAGTTTCAACAGTCTGGAAATTCTCTCTTGCAGCACCGGTCATCTGAACGCCGAACAGGTTATCGATACCCGCGATAATCTCGATGGAATCGATGGAATCAAGCCCGATATCGTCGCCAAACAGCTCAGAATCGTTCTCCAGCTCGTCCTCGGGGATTCTCAGGTTCTCCACCAGCATTCCCTTGATTTTAGCGCAAATTTCTTCGTTAGTCATAGTTAATTCCTCCATATTTTAATCGGCTTTTTGCCGTTTTTTACAACTTTTTCATATCGCTTTTCAAGCGCCGCAAAATTCTCCCCAACCGCCGCTTTTGCCTTTGCAATCAGCATTCGCGCGTGTTTTCGCGGCGAATATCGCGAGCCGCTTTCAATCGGTTTTGCTGTTTTTTACAACTTTTTCGTATCGCTTTTCAAGCGCCGCAAAATTCTCCTCGACCGCCGTTTTTGCCTTTGCAATCAACTCTCGTGCGTATTTGCTGTGGCGGACATCGGGCGGGCAATTGCTCTCAATCGGTTCGCCGATGTAAAATTTCATTCGCATTCCGAAGAAAAATTTGTACTTGCCATAAATCGCACACGGGACAATCGGCACGCCGAGTTTTGCGGAAAGAAGCGCCGCGCCCGGCTTGAACTCCTCGATTTCCCCGCTTTTCGAGAGCGCGCCCTCAGGGAAAATCATCAGCGCGCCGCCGCGATTTATAATCTCCTCGGCGTTCTTGAACCACTCGCCGTCCGCTTCGTCAAGGCTAATCGAAATGCATCTGCAAAGCGAAATCAGCTTGCCGACCTTCTTCTTTTCAAACCACTTTTTCGTGACCAGCACCCACGGCTTGTATCTGTGCAAAACCGCTCCGCAAAACGCTCCATCGAAATGGTGCGTGTGGTTTGCCACGAAAACGCAGGGCTGTTTTTTCAGCCGCTTTTTGAGCGTTTTGTCCGCGTAAATAATCTTCGGTCTGAAGAATATGTACACCAAAAAGGTTATCAGCCCTTGAAAAAGCTTGCCGCCAAAGCTCTGTTTGGACGGGTCTTTCCTCAACAAAATCACTTCCTACGCGGGTTTCCCGCAAATTATCAACCTTTATTATTATACATTTTTTCAATGGGTTTTACAATGGACAAATCTACTTTTTTCAAGGCTTATAGGACATTTTTCAATTTTTTGTTTCTTATTAACAATTTGTTTACAATATTTCTATAATTCACACAAACAAAACGCCGAAAAAATCGGCGTTTGTTGTAAACTAATCCAAAACTAAGGTTCCGAAATGTGCGAAAATCGCGGCGCAGAGCAGGTTGACGGGTTCTAGGGGGAGCGCGGTTTTCGCTTTACTCCAAGCCCAAATCCTCGATTAGCCGGTTCAGCTCGCCCTCGTTTTTCAGGCTTATCCCGTCACGCAAAAGTGCCGCGTCCGCAGGAAAAAGCGCTTCGGGACGGGTTTCATAGACCGTTATCGGCTGCGGGTCGGAGGTGCGGAAAAGCGCGATTTTTCCGTCGTATTCCCGAAGTACAAAATAATCCGAATTTGCGCTCGAGCCGCATAAGAAAGCCGTTTGCGCGGCAATCAGCGCAGCCAGAACCAACTGTTTGTTTTTTGTCATATTCGGTCACTCCTTTTGAGGATTTTTTGTCATTTTTGACGAAATTAGTATTTGCAGCAAACTGTTAATTATCCGCTTTGCAATAACGTTTTAAACGATTTCAACACGGTTTTCAACAATTATTGCGCGAAAAACGCGATTACAAAGCCGCTCGGCGAGGTTCGATTTTCGTCAGGCGGCTTCGGGAGAGGGGTCGCGGGAGGTGGGGGTTCGCGGAAGTGGCGAGAGGGCGTGGGGTGGCTCGGAGAGCGCATTTGTGGGGTTCGAGAGTGGCTGAGGATGGGGCTGCGGGGTTCAAGAAAGGCTTGGGCGCGAGTGTTGGGCGGGGTGGCTCGGAAAGGAGCGGGTGCTTTAGGTGGCTTGGGTGGCTTTAGGAGCGCTCTCGGGGCTGCGGGGGTACCGCGTTCGGAAGAAAATCATAAACGTCCTCGTAACTGCGAAATTCCTCGTCGGACTGCGGTATCGCCGGTATTAACCCAGTGCAGTCACGGTCACTCGATACGTTCATCAGCGGTTCTCCGTCGTTTTCCTCAGTTTTTTCACTCTTGTCGGGATACGGATACATCTTTTCACCTCCTTTCCGGTCTTTTTTTGTCAAAATTTTGCCCGTCAAGTGCATTATTCCCGAAATTATAACGAAAATTCTGTTGACAAAAAGCCTCGCATAGTGTATAATATATGTGTATGTTTGTAATTATTTGAATAAGGGTTACGTTTATAAAAAAGAAAGGCAAATAATAATGGGAATTATCAAATCTATTTTCGGCACTTATTCGTCAAGAGAATTGAAAAGAATTGAGCCTATAAAACAAGCCGTTCTTGACCTCGAGCCTAAATATCAGGCTATGAGCGACAAGGAACTCAAAGGTCAGACCGCTCTCCTTAAAGAAAGACTTGCTAACGGCGAAACCCTCGACGATATCCTTCCCGACGCTTTCGCTGTGTGCAGAGAAGCGTCAAGCAGAGTTATCGGCATCAAGCATTACCCCGTGCAGATTATCGGCGGCATCGTTCTTCATCAGGGTCGTATCGCCGAGATGCGTACCGGCGAGGGCAAAACCTTCGTTGCTACGCTTCCCGCTTATCTCAACGCTCTCACCGGAAAGGGCGTTCACATCGTCACCGTCAACGACTACCTCGCTAAGCGCGACAGCGAGTGGATGTCAAAGGTTCACCGCTTTCTCGGGCTTACTGTCGGGCTTATCACACACGAACTCGACAACGACCAGCGCCGCGCCGCTTATGCTTGCGATATCACTTACGCTACCAACAACGAGCTTGGTTTCGACTATCTGCGCGATAATATGTGCATTTACAAGAAAGACCTCGTTCAGCGTGACCCGAATTTCGCGATTGTCGATGAGGTTGACTCAATCCTTATCGATGAGGCGAGAACTCCGCTTATCATCTCGGGACGCGGCGACAACTCCTCCGATTTGTACGAGAAAGCCGATAAATTCGCTAAAACTCTTACCAAAAATACCGTCGTTGAGGTTGACTCGAAGGAAGAATATGACGACAAGTTTGACGGGGATTATCTCGTTGACGAAAAGGCGAAAACCTGCAACCTCCTGCCAAACGGCGTGGCTAAGGCGGAGAAGTATTTCGGAGTCGAGAACCTTATGGACCCCGAAAATATCTCGCTTCTTCACCACATCAATCAGGCTATCCGTGCAAACGGTATAATGAAGCGCGACGTCGATTATGTCGTTCGTCCGGCGGAAAAAGGAAAGGGCGACGAGGTTGTTATCGTTGATGAATTTACCGGTCGTCTGATGTTCGGCAGACGCTATAATCAAGGTCTGCATCAGGCTATCGAGGCTAAGGAAGGCGTTAAGGTTAACCACGAGAGCAAAACCCTCGCTACCATCACTTTCCAGAACTTCTTCAGACTGTACAAGAAGCTCTCCGGTATGACCGGTACAGCGATGACCGAGGAGGACGAGTTCAGGCAGATTTACTCGCTCGATGTTATCGAAATCCCCACGAACAAGCCTGTTATCCGTATCGATAACCACGACAAGATTTACAAGAATATCAAGGGCAAGCTCAACGCGGTCTGCGACCAGGTTGAGGAGTGCCACAAAAAAGGTCAGCCCGTCCTTGTCGGCACTATCACAATCGAAAAGTCCGAGCAGCTCTCAAAGCTCCTCAAGGCTCGCGGCATCAAGCACGAAGTCCTCAATGCCAAAAATCACGAGCGTGAGGCGGAAATCGTCGCTCAGGCAGGCAAAAAAGGCGCTGTCACCATCGCCACGAATATGGCGGGACGCGGTACAGATATCAAGCTCGGCGGTAACGCGGAGTATCTCGCGCTTGCCGAAATGAGAAAACTCGGCTACTCCGAACAGCTCATTCAGGAAGCAACCGGTTTTGCTGAAACCGATGACGAGGAGATTATCGCTGCCAGAGAAAAATATCAGGAACTCAACAAGAAATTTGAGGAGAAAATCGCCCCCGAGGCAGACGAGGTCCGCGAGGCAGGCGGTCTGTATATCATCGGTACCGAGCGCCACGAATCAAGACGTATCGATAACCAGCTCCGCGGTCGTGCCGGCCGTCAGGGCGACCCCGGCGAAAGCTGCTTCTTCATCTCAATGGAAGACGATTTGATGAGATTGTTCGGCGGCGAAAAGGTTCAGCGACTTATGGAAACGATGAATTTCGACGAGGACGTCCCCATAGCAGCCGGCTTCCTCTCACGCGCTATCGAAAGCGCTCAGATGAAAATCGAAGGCAACAACTTCGCTATGCGTAAGCACGTTCTCGATTATGACGACGTTATGTCGCAGATGCGCCAGACTATTTACACCCAGAGAAGAAAGGTTCTCGACGGCGAGGATATCCGCGAAAATGTTATCCAGATGATGAATCAGGATATCGAGGAGAACGTCAAGACCTACTGCTCGGACGATATCGCAGACAACTGGAATCTTGACGGTCTTCGCGCGCATTATCTCAACCTCTACGTCCTCGAAACAGATTTGCGCTACACCACAGACGAACTCAACGACCTCACTCAGAAGGATATCATAAAGTTCATTCAGGACCGCGGAAATATGATTTACAAAATCAGAGAAGAAGATATGGGCTCGGAAAATATGCGCGAGGTTGAGCGCGTTTGCCTGCTCAAAACAGTCGACAAGTACTGGATGGACCACATCGACGCTATGGATGAGCTTAAAAACGGCATCGGGCTTCGCGGCTACGCTCAGAGAAACCCCGTTGAGGAATATCGCTTCGAGGGCTTCAATATGTTCGACGAGATGATTGCCGCTATCCGTGAGGAAACCGTTAAACTCGTGCTTACTATTCCCGTTCGTATTCAGGCTCCTCCGCAGCGCGAGCAGGTTATGAAACCCGACGCGCCGAATGCGGGCGCTAACGTGCCCTATCGCTCCGAGAAAAGAGCTGCGAAAAAGTCAAAAAATAAGAAATAATCAGAAATGCCGTGTTTTTCGCACGGCATTTCATTTTTCTGAATTGTCTGTCGAGAATCCCTCAGATACGAGGAAACCGTCCTGCGGCTAGGCTTTGTGCCTGCCGCAGGACGGTTGACGAAGTAGATGGGGGGTTATCGGCAGACAAAAAAACTCCGCGGATAATCCACGGAGCTTTTGTTTTCCGAAAATCAGTCGATTTCAACGGAAATCTTCTCGTTTACGCGAACAGCGCCCGCACGCATTACTGTACGGATTGACTTGGCAATTCTGCCCTGCTTGCCGATTACTCTGCCCATATCATCGGGACCAACGTGCAGGTGATATACCACAACGTCCTCCTCGTTCGGAGCGTCTACGGTTACCTCAACAGCGCTCTTGTCCTCAACAAGTGCAGTCGCGATTGTTATAAGAAGTTCTTTTAACATAGCTTTTTCCCTTCCCGGGAGTTAGATGCTTGGGACAGCGCCCGCCGTCCCCGACAAACCTTTTCCCTGATATTATTTTGCCGGATTAGCCCTTAAGCAGACGCTTAACGGTATCGGTAGGCTGTGCGCCCTTCTTAATCCACTCTTCAGCCTTTTCCTTGTCGATGTTTACTACTGCGGGTTCCTTCGTGGGGTCATAAAATCCGATTTCCTCGATAAAACGACCGTCACGCGGGAAACGAGAGTCAGCAACAACTACACGATAGAACGGTGCCTTCTTTGCGCCCATTCTTCTCAGTCTGATTTTTACTGCCATTTTATTATTCTCCTTTCAAAAGTAAATTATTATAAAAATAAGCGGGTGCTTATTTTAAAATCATTTTTTACATTCCCGGAAATCCGCCGCCCATATTCATCGGGAATTTCGGCAGGCGGCGCTTTTTGCCCTTGCCCGTGAAGCCCATCTGCTTCATCATCTTCTGCATCTGCTCAAACTGGCGGAGAAGCTGATTTACCTCCTCAACCGACGTACCCGAGCCTGCCGCTATTCTGCGCTTTCTCTTCGCGTCAATTATCGACGGCTTTTCGCGCTCGCGCTTCGTCATTGACGTGATAATCGCCTTCGTGTGAGGCATCTTCTTCTCGTCAATGTCCTCGTCCTTGACCTTTCCCGCAACGCCCGGTATCATATTCAGCAGGTTTTTGATGCTGCCCATCTTCTCAATCTGCACAAACTGCGCGTACAGGTCGTTCAGGTCAAACTTGTTTTCCTCGAGTTTTTTGACGGTTTTCTCCGCTTCTTTCTCGTCAAACGAAGCCTTTGCCTTGTCGATAAGCGTCAGGACATCGCCCATTCCGAGAATACGCGAAGCCATTCTGTCGGGGTAAAACGGCTCGATATCGTCCGCTTTTTCGCCGATACCCGCGAATTTTATCGGCTTTCCCGTTATCGCGAGAACCGTCAGCGCAGCACCGCCGCGCGTGTCGCCGTCGAGCTTTGTCAGAATTACGCCCGTTATGTCAAGCGAATCGTTGAAGCTCTGCGCTACGTTTACCGCGTCTTGTCCCGTCATCGAGTCAACAACGAGCAAAATCTCGTTCGGGGCGGTTTCGGACTTGATGTTCTTCAACTCGTCCATCAGCGTTTCATCTATGTGCAGACGGCCCGCAGTATCGAGCAGTACCGTGTCAAAGCCTTGGTCCTTCGCGAATTTAACGCCGTGTTTCGCGATTTCTACGGGATTGCCCTGTCCTTCTTCAAAAACGTGCGCGCCGACTTTTTCGCCGACAATCTTCAGCTGGTCGATAGCCGCGGGACGGTAAACGTCGCAGGCAACCAGAAGCGGTCTGCGGTTCTGCCCCATAAGCCACTTCGCGAGTTTCGCGCAATGCGTGGTTTTACCCGCGCCCTGAAGTCCGCACATCATTATTATGCACGGCGGCTTTGACGGGAAATCAAGCTTCGCGGTCGTGTTGCCCATAAGCTCGATAAGCTCCGTGCGAACAATGTCGATAACCTGCTGAGCGGGCGTCAGGCTTTCCATAACCTTCGCGCCAAGCGCTTTTTCGCTAACCTTGTTCACGAAATCCTTCGCAACCTTAAAGCTCACGTCCGCGTCCAGAAGCGCCATTCGCACCTCGCGCATCGCGTCCTTTATATCCTTTTCGGTGAGCTTTCCGTGACCCTTCAGCTTACCGAATACTGCGTTCAGTTTTGACGACAATCCCTCAAAAGCCACAACAAAGCCCCCTTACATCGATTTTTCGATTTCTTCCAGAAGCGCCGAAAGTTCCCCGAAACGCTTGTCGGGGTATTCCCCGCAAAGCCGCTCCACAAGCGCTTTCGCTTCGCTTATTCTCTTTTTGTTGGCAAGAAGCCGCTTCGCGTTCCCGAGAACTCTCTCCAGCTCCAGCAAGCGTTTCTCGCCGTTTTTCTGCGCTTCGTTCACCGACTGACGCGATATCCCGCCCATTTCCTCGGCGATTTCCGACAGCGACAAGTCAGAATTGTACTTCAAATCAAGTGCTTCACGCTGATTATTCGAGAGCAGCTCTCCGTATATATCAAGCAAAAGCACCAAATTTCCGTCCATACGCGCTCCTGTGTAAATATATTTATCCTTACATCAACAAACGTTATTATAACAGATATTTTCCCGTTTGTCAAGAGGAATTTTCAAATTTTTTAAAAAAGTGCTTAACAAACGCGATTTTTTATGCTATAATAAGAATATATTTTGTGTAAATCAGGGTGAAACTATGTCTAAATTCAAACAAGCGTTTTTAAAGTGCCTGCCGCTGCTGATTGTTCTGGTATCGACGGGGATTTTTGTGTTTTTGATAAAGTGGGTTATCGGCATTTTCTACGAGCCGAAGGATACCGTTTATGTCAAGGAAAACGGCGACGAGAAATTTGTCGTTATTCAATGCTATCAGAACCCGTCTAGCCACTATTATCTGCTTCCCGGCGATTTTGTTTACGATGAAACAAAGTACAAAAACGTTGCCTCGGAACACGACAACGCTCACATCAAGGACAAGCCGCTCGCGATTTTTACGCTCAACGAAACGCCTGTCGTTATGGAAAAAACCGTTGTCAAAACGCTGATTTCATCAAACGGGCTGAACGCTTATCAATTCGGGGAGTTCGTTCTCTATCGGCTCGAGGGTGAGTATGGCGTTTTCGCGCCGCTGCGTGAATATAAAGAAAGCGCGACTAAACGCAAAAACGACCTCTATGTCATTCGGCAGCTGCTCAAAAATGAGCGATACAAGAGCTTTGAGCTGCCGACTTGGGAAACGGAAGCCGATTTTCTGAAAAATCTTGAAAAAATCGAGTGGCATCTTGATACGGAATATGTTGAGGACAACTGAAGGAGAAAATGTGGAAAAAATGGGAAACGGACTTAAAACAGTCGGCACAAAGAAAAAGCTGATAATTCTTGCGGCGGTAATGGCGGCGGTTGTCGGAATTACTTTTCTTACGCGGCTTTTGTTCCTTATTGAAATCATGTGGGTTTTGCGTCTTCTGCAAAGCGTTCTGTATGCTATGATGGCTGTTCCCGCGATAATCGGTATGAAAATGAGCGGAATGGACGTCAGAAAACAGCTTGATTTCAAAAACAAAAAGCAATACCTTTGGGGATTTGTCGTTTTTGCAGTATTGAGCCTTGTGGTTGCGGTTATTCCCGCGCTTTTCGGAAACAGCCTTATCGGCAGCCACACAGAGCCGAATCCTTTTGACGTTGCTATGTCCGCGGTGTTTTATATAGTATTTGTCGGACCGGTTGAAGAACTGGTTTTCCGCGGTTATGTTCAGGAAACGCTGGTTGAAATACTGCCGAAAAACAAGTGGCTTGGCGCGGTTTTTGCGGCGGCGCTTTTCGGGTTCTGGCATATTATCAACGGCTCGTTTGTTCAAGTGCTGTTTACGTTCGCAATCGGGCTGTTTATCGGACTTATGAAGTATTTCGTCAAAAACTGCACGCTCATTTCCGTTTCTCTCGGACACGGAGTTTATGATTTTATGAATATTATTTGGAGAATACTTATAGTTAAATAAGGAAAGGAAGAAAAAAATTGGCAGACAAAAATTATCTGGATAATATAAGAAATTTCTGCATTATCGCGCACATAGACCACGGAAAATCCACGCTTGCCGACAGGATTCTCGAGCAGACCGAAACCGTCGCGCTGCGCGATATGGAGGAGCAGCTTCTCGATAATATGGACATCGAGCGCGAACGCGGAATTACCATAAAAGCGCGCGCCGTTCGGCTTAAATATCACGCGGACAACGGCGAGGACTATATCTTTAACCTCATCGATACCCCCGGTCACGTTGACTTTAACTATGAGGTTTCACGGTCGCTTGTGGCTTGTGAGGGAGCTGTGCTTATCGTTGACGCTTCGCAGGGTATCGAGGCGCAGACGCTTGCAAACACTTATCTCGCGGTTGAAAACGACCTCGAAGTCGTTCCCGTGGTAAACAAAATCGATTTGCCCAGCGCGCGTCCGCAGGAGGTAAAGGAGGAAATCGAGAACGTTATCGGAATAGAAGCGATGGACGCGCCCGAGATTTCCGCGAAAATGGGCGTAAATATCCACGCGGTTATGGAGGAAATTGTTAACAAAATTCCCGCGCCGAAGGGCGATATCAACGCGCCGCTCAAAGCGCTCATTTTCGACAGCGTTTATGACAGCTACAAGGGCGTTATCGTTTATGTCCGCGTTAAAGAGGGCTGCGTGAAGCCGGGCGATAAGATAAAAATGATGGCTTCGGGAGCGGAATTTTCCGTTGTTGAAACGGGTTATATGGGAGCTACCGAGCTTGTTCCCGCAAGCGGTCTTAAAGCGGGAGAGGTCGGATATATCACGGCTTCGATTAAGTCAATCGGAGATACAAAGGTCGGCGATACCGTCACGAACGCGCAAAATCCCGCCACAGAAGCGCTGCCGGGGTATCGAGAGGTAAATCCGATGGTCTTCAGCGGTATCTATCCCGCGGACGGCGCGAAATACCCCGATTTGCGCGACGCTCTCGACAAGCTCCAGCTCAACGACGCTTCGCTTTCATTCGAGCCGGAAAGCTCGGTTGCGCTCGGATTTGGCTTCAGATGCGGATTTCTCGGGCTGCTCCACATGGAGATTATTCAGGAAAGAATTGAACGAGAGTATAACCTCGATATCATCACGACTGCGCCTTCGGTTGTCTACAAAATCGAGATGACGGACGGCACGGTGCGTATGATTGACAACCCCACAAATTACCCCGACACCACGCTTATCGCACAAAGCTATGAGCCGATGGTCAACGCGCACGTCTATTCCCCGTCAGAATATGTCGGCGGAATTATGGAACTTTGTCAAAACAGGCGCGGCGTGTTTAAGGATATGAAATATATCGACGAGAAGCGCGTGGATTTGCACTATGAACTGCCGCTCAACGAAATCGTCTATGACTTTTTCGACGCGCTGAAGTCCCGCACGCGCGGCTACGCAAGCTACGATTACGAGATGATTGGATTTGCACCGTCAAAACTCGTAAAACTCGATATAATGCTCAACGGCGAGGTTATCGACGCGCTTTCTTTCATCGTTTTCGCGGACAGAGCATACGAGCGCGCGCGCAAAATGGCGGAAAAGCTGAAGGAAAATATCCCGCGGCAGCTCTTTGAAATCCCCATTCAGGCTTGCGTTGGCGGGAAAATCATCGCGCGCGAAACCATAAAAGCGCTTCGCAAGGACGTTCTCGCAAAGTGCTACGGCGGCGATATCACTCGTAAGAAAAAGCTCCTCGAAAAGCAAAAAGAGGGCAAAAAGCGTATGCGTCAATTCGGTACGGTTGAAGTACCGCAGGAGGCGTTTATGGCGGTCCTCAAGCTGGACGACGACTGATGCTTGGACTGTATATTCACGTTCCGTTTTGCGTGAGGAAGTGTCCTTACTGCGACTTTTACTCGGAGAAATTTTCACGGGAAAAATGCGAAAAGTTTGCGGCGGCGGTTGTCCGAAATCTCAAGCGTTTTCCCGTGACTTTCGACACGGTTTATTTCGGCGGGGGAACGCCTGCGCTGATTTCGGGGAAAATCTCGGAAATTCTGCGGGAGGTTCGTTTTCCCGAGGGCGCGGAAATCACCGTGGAGTGCAACCCCGATGTCATTAACGAAAATGTTCTTGCGGAACTCAAAAACGCGGGCGTCAATCGGCTTTCGTTTGGTGTGCAGTCGCTTGACGAGAGCGAACTCGCGGCGCTCGGGCGGCTTCACGGCGCGGAAAGCGCCAAAAAAGCGATTTTGCTCGCAAGTGCGCTTGGGTTTGAGAACATTTCTGCGGACTTGATGCTTGGGGTGCCGAAACAGACCGTGAAGTCGCTTGCAGAAACGATTGACGAGCTTTGCGGGCTGCCGATAACGCACGTTTCCGCGTATCTTCTCAAAATTGAACCGAACACGCCGTTTGGAAAAAATCCGCCAGAAATTCCCGATGAGGACGGGCAGGCGGAATTGTATCTCGCGGCTGTCGAACGGCTTGAAAAGCGCGGTTTTCGGCAATATGAAATCAGCAATTTCGCGAAAAACGGCTTTGAGAGTCGGCACAATCTGATTTACTGGCGCGCGGAGGAGTATGTCGGAATCGGTCCGGCGGCGCACTCTTATTATAATGGGAAGCGATTTGCCGTGCCTAAAAATCTCGCGGAATTTCTCGAAAATGACGTTCAGCGCGAGCTTGTCACGGACGAAAATCCCGACAAGTATGAGGAAAAAATTATGCTCGGGCTGCGGCTTCGCGAGGGTATTTTGCTTGACGAGCGGATTGAAAAGCGGCTTCGGCTCGTTCCGCGCGAGTATTTTCGTGTTGAGCACGGCAGGGTTTCGCTTACTCCCAGTGGTTTTCTTGTGTCAAATCAGATTATTGCTACGCTTTTGGGATAAAAAAAGCCGCCGAAATGGGCGGCTTTGTTGTTTAGATTAGATTTTTGCAGAGATTAGGTTGTTCGGTGGGGTTTGCGAATTTTTTTGCGTTCGCAAAAAAATTTGGCAATGGTCGCAAGCCTTATTCCATACAGCTTCGTTAAACTTAATCAGCAAAATTGTCCTTTTTGGATTTTTCGCTTCGCTCCAGTGCCTCCGGCGGTTTAAAACCTTTTTCTGAAGAAAAAGGTTTTAAAAATTCCAAAAAGACTTTTGGCGCTTCGCGTTATTCCAGATAGCTGTTCACAATTCTTATCATCATATCCGACAACTTCTCTACATTATATGCGCCGACTGTCGGCTCAAGATGACCGCCGCCGATGCCGCTGTCGTCCGTGAGGAACGTGTAGGTGCCGCCCGTTTGGAAAGCCATTGTGCGAAGGAGATACTCGGTTGACTTGTCAATTCCGCTCGACGCTATCGGCACAACTCTGATACCCTTTTCCGCTGCCTCACGAATGGACTTTTTCACGCTGTCGATAACCTGTATATCGGTATGAGGCGGCGCGTCAAGTACCAAAAACATTATTTTGGTGGAATTTTCGCACCAATCGTGATTGCTTATCGCACTTTCAAGCGCCTTGTGAACAGCTTCCTCGAAATCTCCGCCGCCGTCCGCGGACTGCTCTTGAATTGCCTTCGCAGCCTGCTCAATATCATCGGTGAACGGGAACTGACGTACCACATACTCGTCGCCCTCGTCACGGTAGAAATTCACGCTTGTGTGTACGGGAATGTTTGCGTTGTCGGACTTGATTTTGCGGACAATGTTTTCAAGCTCCACCTTCAGATACTCCAGCTCATCGCCCATAGAGCCCGTTGTGTCGCACATTATCATAAAATCAAGCGATTTCAGCTCTTGGTCTTTGCCGACTTCGCCGAGGTCACAGGAAACCTCCGCGTTGTCCAGAACGCCGTCAATCGTCTTGGAAACGCCGCCAAATTCTACGACAATCGGCTCGGTCGGGCCGTTTATCGCTTTGTAGAACAGATAAGCCATTCCGTTGTTGTCGGTAACTGTGCTTGAAATCGCGCTCTTGCAGCTTACCTTCGCGCCCTCGAACGGCTCGCCGTTTGACGTCACCTTTACCGCTATCCGACAATCGGTTTCGTTTTTCCAAGTCTTTTTGTAGCTGTTCCAGTCCTCGTGGGAGGTGTAGAGCGCATTCCAATCAGCCCAGTGCGCGTTGTCGTTCCACTCGCCGCCCGTGAGAAGTCCCGCCTGCGGGGGAATTTCAGGGTCTGTCGGCTCAACAGGCTCGATGATTATGTCGGGTTCTTCGACAGGCGGGGCGATATCTCCCGAAGGCGCTGTCGGAGCTGCCGCGCCGCCTTTTATCATGCCTTCCGCGGCTGCGTCCATAGCCGTATCGGTCGTTGCAAACTCAGCAAAGTCGCCCGTTTCGGAACGTTTGCCCGTGCCGCCGATGTCCGTTGCCTTGTACTCCGTGCTTGAATGAGAACCGGAGCTGTCGGGCTTTGACGGAGTAGGTCCGTTTACTCCCGCGTTTGAACAGCCTGCGAGTGACAAAACTACCGCTATTGCCGCTATAATTGACAGGTATTTTTTCATAGCTTTTCCTCTTTTCGTAATTTATCCAAGACAAAAATCGGTGAAAAAGCGCCGGTTTTATGATT
>SFJQ01000016.1 GCA_004555855.1 [Eubacterium] saphenum
CGTATTTTGAGTCGTCAATCGTAACCGAGGTCAGCATTGACGCAACCGTTACTCCGGTAACGCAAAGGATACCGCCGACCGTCCACATGATTACAAAAAGCTGAGCATTGGCTTTGGTTTCATCGGTAACTTCCCTGCCAAATTCCTCAAGAGCCGAGGTTATCGCATTTATATTCATATCCCCGAGGAACACCAGCATAAGCACGATTACAATTATTGCCGATAAGAGCGAAAAGAAAACCGCCGACCTGTCGCGCAGATATATTTTCAGATTTCTTCCCGCAAGTGATATTATTTCTCTCATTTCGCCGCCTCCGTATTCTCAAGTCTTTTTCCCGTTGAATTCAGGAAAACATCGTCCATAGTGCCGCAGATAACCTCAAATCCAGTGATTTCGCCGCGAACCTTATCCAGAATTTCAAGCGCGCCCATCGTATCAAAAAGCTCGGCGCTGTATCCGTAGCTTTCCTTTGAAAGCCCGTCAAGCGCGAGATTTTTCTCCGTGTACAGCCGCAGCTTGTCGCGGGCAAATTTTTCCTTAAGCTCGAAGGGCGTTCCCTCCGCGCAGATTTTTCCGCTGTCAAGAATGACGATTTTATCGGCCTCGGCTGCCTCTTCCATATAGTGGGTTGTGAGGAAAACCGTCATACCCGTGTTTCGGCGCATTTCCGTGATGGTTTCCCAGACGCTTTTTCGGGTTGCCGGGTCAAGACCGGTTGTCGGTTCGTCGAGGAAAAGCAGCTCGGGTGAATGCATAAGCGCCGCCGCAATTTCACATCTGCGCTTCTGTCCGCCCGACAGCTTTTTGTACTTCTTTTCGGTAACATCGCCAAGCGAAAGAATATCGCAGACTTTATCGAAATTCCGCAGACATTCGCTTCGGCTCTCCCCGTAAAGCGTTCCACGGAGAAGAAGATTTTCGCGAACCGTGAGCATTTCATCAAGGCAGTTTCCCTGATAAACAATGCCGATTTTGCGGCGGATTTCGCTGTCGTTTTTGCCAAGCTCATATCCGCAGATTTTTGCAGTTCCCGCAGTCGCCGAAATCAGTGTTGAGAGCATATTTATCGTCGTGGATTTGCCCGCGCCGTTCACTCCGAGAAATCCGAAAAACTCTCCCTTTTCCACGGAAAAGCTGATTTCGTTCACCGCTTTCACCGCGCCGAAGGTTTTCGTCAAACCGCTCACTTCGATTGCCTTTTCATAATTGCATTCCATAAGCCACATTCCTTTCATATCCGGTTTATGTGCTTATTATAGCACGACGTTTCGCAAAGCGCAACAGGGTTTCGGGTAAGGTGAAATTATGTCAGGGTAAGCTGCAAATCTTCGCGGTGAAATGCAGATGTCTTGCGACAATTTTTGATTTTAAGCGTAAAATACCGCAGCCGAAACCGACTGCGGTTAAGAATATTTTGTTGGCGAAATCGCTTAATCTCCCGTGGATTCGCGCAAAATCAGGCTGTGCGGGAGCATATATGTAGAATTGTCCGGCTCGTCGGATTTCATATTCGCAATCAGCTTCTCCGCAACCGTTTTTCCCTGCAGATAACACGGCTGGTCAACCGTTGAAAGACGCGGCATAAACATGTGCGAGAACAGAATATTGTCGAAACCGAAAAACAGGATATCCTTTCCGATTGTCATTCCCTTGCTGTTTGCGTAAACCATCGCGCCAAACGAAATGATGTCCGAAATCGAGAAAATCGCGTCCGGCTTTTTGTCAAGCTTCAGAAACTCCTCGCAGGCGCGCGTTCCCGTATCCGCAGAGTAATCCCCGTAATAAACCAGCCTCTCGTCAAAAGGTATCCCCGCGTCTTTCAGCGCGCGCCGATAGCCGTTTTCACGGTCAACCGAGGACTGGCTTCTGATTTTCGTTGTGATAAGACCGATTCGCTTTCTGCCTTTGCCGATAAGATAGTTTGTCGCGTCATAGCCCGCGCGCTCGTTGTTTATCGTCACGCACAAAATCCCCTCGGTATCAAGCCGCTCCAGACAAACCGCCATCGCGTACTTTTTCGACAGCTCCAGAATAGTCTTGCTGTCGATTTTCGGCGCAAGGAGCACAACCCCGTCAACCGCTTTCGAGAACAGCATTCCAAGAAGGTGCATTTCGTGCTCGGGGTCGTTTCTTGTAGTGGCAATCAGCACATCATAGCCCTGCGCATAACATGCGTCCTGCATTCCGCGAAGAACATCGTTGTAAAAGGTCTCCTCCGTTGAACCGATAATCGCGAGAATACGCTTGGTTTCGCTCTTCCGCAAATCGCGTCCGAGAAAATTCGGGCTGTAACCCAGCTTTTCCACAGCGCGGTTTACCGCGTGAATCGCCTCGTCGGAAACATTGCTTTTGTTGTTCAGCACGCGCGAAACCGTCGCAACCGATACATTTGCCTCTTTTGCAACGTCTTTTATTGTAATGTTCACTCGACCACTCCTTTTGCTGATAAAACTGCCGACAAAAACTACAAAAATTAGCAATTTTTTGTTTATATTTATATATTATCATTTTTACTAATCGTTTTCAATAGGCAGAATGCACAAATTATTGTTCACAATTTAATGCAACAAAGAGTAAAAACCGCGCCCGATTTTGAGCGCGGATTTTGCTGTTTTGATAAATTACTCACACTGTGCAAGAACCGTTATGCACTTCCTTGGGCAAGCCGCCGCGCAAGCTCCGCAGCCGTTGCACTTGGAGTAATCGATGGTCGCGTGGTTGTCGGTTACTGTGACAGCGCCGTTCGGGCACTTTTTCTCGCAGATTTTGCAGCCGATGCAGCTGTTCTTGCAGATGTCCTTTGCCACTTTTCCCGCGTCCTTTGACGAGCAGCGAACGTCAACCTTCTGCGCTGCCGGATGAATGACAATCAGGTGGTTCGGGCAAGCCGCAACGCACTTTCCGCAAGCTCCGCACTTTGACGGATTAACCACAGCAACACCGTTGATAATCGAAATCGCGCCGTTGTCGCACACCTCAACGCAGTCGCCGTAGCCGTCGCAGCCCGTTCGGCAGTTTTTCTTGCCGTTGTAGAAGCGCTCAACTGCGTGACAGGACGGCGTACCGATGAACTCGTATCTGTCCTCGACAGCGCCCTGACAGCCGTTGCAGCGAACAAACGCAACCTCCTTGACGGTTTCGAGAGCCTCCGTTCCCATAATCGCGGCAACCTTTGCGGCAACGTCCGAGCCTCCCGGTTTGCACTTGTTCGAGGGAGCAGTTCCCGCGGCAACCGCCTTCGCGTAATCCGCGCAGCCCGCAAATCCGCAAGCGCCGCAGTTTGCGTTCGGCAAAACCTCGGCTATTTTCGCCACGGTTTCGTCCTCTTTAACCGCGAGGAACTTTGTCGCAAGCACCAGCAGTCCTCCCGCAGCCGCGCCGATTGCCATAAAAATTATAACGGGGAGAATATAGGTCATAAAAATTTCCATCACTATACCTCCTTACGCAATCCCGAAGATGCCGTCAACCAGTCCGCCAAAGCCTACAAAAGACAGCGAAACAATCGAAGCGGCAACCAGAGTTATCGGCATTCCCGCAAACGCTTTCGGAACGTTGCAGCGCTCCAGTCTTCCGCGAACACCCGAGAAAATCAGCATCGCGACCATAAATCCGATACCGCCGCCAAGCGCGCAGACAATGCTTTCAAGGAAGTTGTAGCCGTTGTCGAGGTTGAGGATTGTTACACCCAAAACCGCGCAGTTTGTGGTAATCAGCGGCAGATACACGCCGAGCGTTTTATAGAGCGCAGGAATGTATTTCTTCAGAACCATCTCGATGAGCTGTACCAGAACTGCGATTATCATAATAAACAAAATCGTGTTCAGGTAGGAAAGCCCCATCGGTACGAGGAAGAAGTAGTACAAGGGCCAAGTCACGGCAGTCGCGATTACCATAACAGCAGTAACCGCGCAGCCCATTCCGAGCGAGCCGGAAGTTGTTTTCGATACGCCGAGGAACGGGCAGATGCCCAAGAATTTCGACAGGACAAAGTTGTCGGTGAGTATTCCCGTGAGGAGAATAATCATCATACTTTTAGCAAGTTCCATTAATTATCCCCCTCCTTTTTTTCGGTTTTTTCAGCAGCCTTTTCAACGGGTTTCTCAACATTCGCCTTGATAACAGCCTTTTCTGCGGGAACAGCGGGTGCTTTTTCCACGCTTATGCAGCTTTCCCTGTTCGGGCAGGCAGCGCAGCCTGTTGCCTCGGGAGGCTTGCGGTGGGAAATCTTGTTTACAAGCGCGATTACGATACCCAGCACGAAAAATCCTCCCGCGGGCAGTACAAACAGCGTCATCGGCTGCATAAAGTCGGGGCAGACCGTGATTGCGAAATCAGTTCCCGCAAACCAAGTTCCCGAGCCGAGAATTTCACGAATCGAGCCGATTACAAAGAGCGCGAGAGTAAAGCCGATGCCCATTCCCAGACCGTCAAGTGCCGAAGCGCCAACGTTGTTTTTAGAAGCGAACATTTCCGCTCTGCCGAGAATTATACAGTTTACCGTGATAAGCGGCAGGTAAATTCCCAGCGCGTCGTAAACGGGCGGCAAAAACGCTTGCAGAAGAAGCTGAACCAGCGTCACAAAGCCCGCTATTACAACGATGTAGCAAGGAAGTCTTACCGACTTCGGAATGATGTTTTTGAGCAGCGAGATAACCACATTCGAGCAAACGAGGACAAACGTTGCCGCCGCGCCCATTCCTATTGCGTTGAACGCCATTGTGGTTATCGCAAGCGTCGGGCACATTCCAAGCAGCGACACTAAGGTCGGGTTTTCTTTAATTAAGCCCTTTGTAAATTCCTTCATATAGCTCACTTGAAATCACCTCCGCACGCGTTGTACGCCTTGAGCGCCAGATTTACAGCCTTTGCGACTCCCTTTGACGAGAATGTCGCGGAAGTCACGGCGTTAACCTCGTTTTCGGCAGGATTTGTCTTGTTCTTCACAATCACAACCTCGCCTGTTTTTCCGTTGAAATTCGCGAGCCACTCGGGCTTATTTGTATTCGTGCCAAGACCGGGGGTTTCCTCGCCGACCGATACAATCGCAACGCCCGCAACCGCTCCGTCCTTCACGCCAACCATAATGTCAAAGCCGTTTTTGTAGCCCTTGACCACCATATCAAATGCAATCGAGCCGTCGCTCTTTCTGATTATCTTGGTAAGTTCGGGGATATTGCATTCATCGCCGTTTTTAAGTGCCTCGGGGTACTCCGAAACGGGAATTACCGAATAATCGCCCTCGCCGTAAATCTGCGTCACCGCAGCAAGCTGTTTATCCGTGACAACCGTTGACGTATCGACATAAGTCAGGTTGTACAAAACGATAATCAGCCCCGAAATAAGCGCAATTATAATCGCAGGGATAAGAATGGGTTTTATTTTCTGCATCATTCTTTCTTACCCTCCTTTTTCGGAACAATCGCTCCAAAGGGCTTTGCAGACGTAAATCTGTCGATAAGCGGAGTGAGGCAGTTCATCACGAGAATTGAGAACGAAACGCCCTCGGGATAATTCGCGAACTCTCTGATAAGGAACGTGATAACTCCGCAGCCTACCGCGAAAATCACCTTGCCTTTGTCGGTAATCGGGGTTGTGGAGTAGTCGGTCGCCATAAAGAACGCGCCGAGGATAAGTCCGCCACCCATTACCTGATAAGCAACGTACTCGAAGTCAAAGCCGCCTTTGAAGAACGAGAGAAGCGCAACCGTGCCGATAAAGCAAATCGGGGTTATCGGGCGGATAACGCCGCGGCAAATCAGGTAAATTCCGCCGAGCAAAAGCGCCACCGCGCAGGTTTCGCCCAGACAGCCGCCGCGCACTCCCAGAAGCATATCCAAAAGCGACGGAAGCGTGCCTTCACCCGAGGAAATTACGCCGAGCGGCGTCGCCGAGGAAACAGCGTCCGTTGTTCCTTTGAACCAGCCGAGCGGCTCAGCCCAATTCGTCATCGCCGCCGTAAACGACAGCATAAGCACAATTCTCGCAGTAATAGCGGGGTTTGCGAAATTCTGTCCGATACCGCCGAACAGGCATTTCACGATAACAATTGCCACGAAGCAGCCGATAACCGCCATATAAATCGGCAGGTCAACGGGCAGGTTGAACGACAAAAGCATTCCCGTTACAATCGCGGAAAGGTCGGAAACCGTTCCCGGCTTTTTCACGATTTTGTTGAACAAAAACTCGAACAAAACGCAGCTCGCCACGCAAACTGCCGTCAAAACAGCAGCCTTGTAGCCGAAAATCACAATGCTTGCCACAAGCGCGGGACAAAGCGCGATGATGACGTCGAGCATTATGTTTTTTGTGGTTCTCGGGCTGCGTATATGAGGCGACGCCTCTACAAAAAGTTTATTCATTTACGTCCACCTCACTTCTTCGGAGCAGTTGCCGCGCGCAAGAAATCCTTTGCGAGCTGATTTTTCTCGGCAAGATTTCGTTTCGCGGGGCAGACAAAGCTGCACGCTCCGCAGTTCATACAAAGATTTACCTTCAGCCTTTGCAGCTCGTTTACATCGCGCGCGTCAAACGCCTGCTCAAGCTCGGTCGGCATAAGGTTCGCCGCGCACGCTCTCACGCATCTTCCGCAGCGTATGCAGTTTGTGGGCTTTTGCTCCACGGTATCCGCGAAAAGAAGAACAGCGTTGTTGGTTTTTCCGAGAGGCGTGTCGGGGTCAAACGCGCAGGAGCCCATCATCGGTCCGCCCAGCACAATTCTGTCGGGCTGTTTTCTCACGTCCGCAAAGCCGACAATGCTGTGAAGCAGCGTTCCCACGGGAATGAAGAAATTCGCGGGATTGTTGACGATATTTCCGTCAATCGTGATGCGGCGCCTTATCAGCGGAACGCCCGTTTTTATGTAACCGTAGATGAAGCCCGCGGTCGATACGTTCATAACCACGCAGCCGACATCGGACGGGAGCTTTCCTTCCTCGACAACGCGGCCCGTGAGCGAATGAACAAGCACCTTTTCTGCGCCCTGCGGATACGCTCCGGGGAGCTTCTGAACCTTGATATTCGGATAACGCACGCAGAGCTTCGTGAGCTTGTCAATCGCGGCGAGTTTGTCCTCCTCGATACCGATAATCGCGTTCGGGATTTCAAGCTTCTTCATAATCAGGTCAATTCCCGCAAGAACGTTGTCGGAGTTCTCCATAAGCTCGCGATAGTCGCTTGTGATATACGGCTCGCACTCCGCGCCGTTCAGCAAAAGATACTCGATTTTGACTTTGTTCTTGTCGTAGCCGAGCTTAACGTGGGTCGGGAAACCCGCGCCGCCCAGACCGATTGCACCGCTCTCGCGGACAGCCTTGATGAAATCCTCGCGGGTGTCGCATTTTGGCGGCTCAAGCCCCTCGTACATCTCGTTCATATTGTCGTTTTCGATGACAACGGTCTTGCACAAGCGCCCGAAAACGTTCATCACGTCCTTGATTTCCTTGACAACACCGCTTATCGACGCGTGAACGGGCGCAGACATAAACGCCTCGCTGTCGCCGATTTTCTGTCCTATTTTAACCCTGTCGCCAACCGCAACGCAAGGCTCGCAGGGTGCGCCGATGTGCTGCGCCATACTGATAGCGACAACCTCGGGCGCGGGAATTTTTCTCGTTGACTGCTCAGACGACGCGCTGAAATGCGGAAGTCTTACAGAATGCAGCTTTGACAAAATTCACCATTCCTTTCAGTTTATCTCAAAATTAAACCCGCCGCTCGTCCGAACGGCGGATTTTTGAATTGCCGATACTATATCACATTTCTACGCTTCCGATATCCTTGCTTTCCTCATCGCCGTTAAGCGGAGCGGTCTTGATGTCCTTGCTTATCGGGCGCTTGTCGGGAACGCTCGGAGCGTCCTTTCGGTCAGCGGGGTTTGTCGGAGCAACCTCCGGATCAGCCTTGGGAGCGGGCTTTTTCTCGTCGTTCTGAACGGGAGCAGCTGCGGGACGCGGATTTGTGTTGTCCTCGAACCACTTCGCCGCCATCATCGGAGTAAGCACAACGTCAAACGTTTCGGGAGCGCCGTCATAAACGGTTTCGAGCATCGTGTTACCCTTCTTATCCGGCTCGCAGACATCATAGCTCACCTGCTTGCGGTACTTGATGCGAACGTACAGAAACTCGGGCGGGATATCGTCGATTTCCTTCAGCTCCTCAAGCCACAGGAACGGGCTCATTCCGCCAATTGAAACGTCGTCAATCAGCCAGCCTGCTGCTGCCGCCGCGTCATTCCGGCACAGATACAGCGAAAATCTGAACTTCTTTTCCTTGTCGTTGTCGATAATTCCGATTGAGAACGTCTTTACAACAAAGCTGTTCAGCACGCCTGTCTGATATCCGCAGCACGGGCAAACGCCGCCATAGCCGTAGAGCTTCGCGTTGATATCGCGGGCAAAATAGCAGCCGTATGCTCTCGGGTTGAGCTTTTCATAAGGAGCAATTCTCTTGACTTCGCCGAGCATATAATCGAATTCCTTGCGCTTGATAGTAGGCACGGGCTTGAAATAATACGGCATCTGGTCGATGAGAACGAGGTTCGGGTCTTCGGTACCGGAATAGAGATTGTGGAGAAGGTTGTTGTTCTCGCCGGTAAGCAAAAACTCCACATATCCCGCGTATTTTGCCTTATCCAGACCATCGCGGAGAATAACGTATTTCGCGGTTTTTTCAGCGTCGGCGGGAGCGATGGGAGCGTCCGTGCCGACAATCTTCATCAGCTTGTTGCCCGAGTCGAGAAGAGCAATCTTATCCAGACCGAGGTCGCAGACGAAAATCTTTGCCAGCATCTGCTCAACAGCCTGCGCCGACTTGCACTCGGGAAGCGTTGACATAATATCCTGCGTGTCGAAGGTAAATCTTCCCGCTGAATAGCCGAAGTCGAACACGCGGTTATTGAACATTCCGCTTTCGATAAGCGAATAAACATCGCCGACAATTTCCAGCAAATCGCTGTTTGTGATGTTCGGCGGAATCATAAACTGCTTTCCGTAAACCGAGAAGCGATAACGCTTGTTGATGTCGAGAGTGAGCGCGATTTCTCCGCCCTGACTCTTGATTTCCTTGAGGAACGTTACGGTATCCTTTCCGATGGTGAAGGAGTTAACCATAAGCGTTACGACCTGATTGAAAATCTGATGATTTTCAAATCTCATCTCGTGAGCCGAAAGCACGTCATAAGCCTTTTTGAGGTTTTTGATGTTGATTTTTGAGATTTCAAACTGAATCTGAGCAGTTCCCGACGTGATTACGAACTGGAAGTATTTCATCGCAATTCTGTAATCCTCGCCGAACATCTCGTCGATTACCGCAAAAGCGTTTGCAAGGTCGTTTTCGTCCTCAACAGAACCGTTTTTGATGCAGTCGTCGAGCTTGAGGCTGATGATGCTCTTAAAGCCTCCGGCAAGCTCATAGTCCTTGACCTTTTTGCCGCCGTCGGACGCCATAAGATACTCGTTTCCGTCCTTGTAGAACTTATAGAGGAATTCCTCGCCGCCCTCGTCTGTTCCGGGAACGTTCCAGCGGTACTTGGCAACAAGCGCGTGGTTAACGTCCTTGCCGTACCAGTTGTTCATCTGCTCGATATCCTGTTCGAGAGCCTTGCGCGCGCTTCCGTCCTCGTGTTCTTCCTTGGACACGCCGCCGCGCTCTGTGAAGAAGCCGGTCTTGCGGATTTCCTCAAATGTAACCGGCTCGGGGCTGTCGGGGAACACAACCGAAACGCTGTTTCCGAATTTCTCGCGAAGTCCCTTTACAATCTTGCTTGTGTTGACATAATTGTAGAAGAACTTGAAAACATACTGTCTGGGGCTGAACATATAGCTGCCCGCAATGTTCGGATTTTCCTGAAAATCAAGCACGAACAGCTTTTTATACTCCTCGGCAACCGAGAGAATGCCGTGCTCGATTTTTTCCGCGCACTTTTCAAGCGACTCATATTTAATGCCTGCGCGGTTGTTTGTGATGTATTTGTTCGGTACGGAAACGAAGAATGCCGAGAGCTTTTCGTCAACGAAATCGGGGTTATCCGCTCTGACAAATCCCGTAAGCTCGAAGGTCGAGAAGTAGTTGTACTTCGACATCAGCACTTTGCCCGCCTCAACCTTTGCGCCCGAAATAGCGTAAGGAACAAGGTAGGTGAAGCCGTCGTACTCCGCGCTGATGAAATCCGCGACGCTCTTTCCGTTCTCGGAGAAGCGAACCTTGCGGATATCCTCGGGAGAGCGCTGGTAGTGCTGGATTTTATAGACAATCTCCGGCTTTCCGTAGTTGATGACAGCGATGTTGAACGCTCTGTCCACGCACTCCTCCTCGTCCACGGACTTGAGGTTCTTCTTTCTGATGAAAGCAAAGCAAAGGTCAACCATATTAATATAGGAGCCTTTTTTGCTGGTAATCGTAACCAGATTATCGTGAAGCGCTTTCTGTTCGTTTTCGGGAAGCGCGAAAATAATCTCGGTGTGGTTGAACTGCTTGCCGTTAAGCTCCAGCTCGCGAACCTTGAGCGTTCCCTCATCGTTTACAACGCGCAGAGAATATGTATTCGAGCGCATCTTGAACCAATCGACGTTCGTGAAAACGCTCTTTGCGCCCAAACCAAAGCGTCCCTCGCGCTTTCTGTCGCCGTCGTTGCGTCCAACCGAAAGATAGTAGAACACCTGCTCCAGATTAAAGCCCGTTTCGTTGTAGGTGAGCTTTACCTGTCCCTCGTCGAGGAACTCAATCATCACCTTGATATTAGGCTCATCGTAATCGCAGCCGAAAACGTTCTGCAAAAGCTCGCGGATAATGGACTCGCGCGGATAATCCTTTGCAAGTCCCGCCATATTAATAGCGCCGCGGCCCGCGTACATATTGTTGAAGTAGTCCTTGAACAAATCGCTTTCAAGCTCGCCCGAATGGATTTTCTCGTTGATTTCGCCGACAACAGCCTTTACGCCTTCCTTGTCGCCTGCGGTATTGCGCTCGAAAAAATCGCCGAGCAGCTTTTCAACTGTTTCATAGCCCTGACTCATTACAAAACCCCTCTTCTCCGCGCTGTTTTTTGGAAAATCCCGCACGGCAGGTTAATCTTCGGCAAAAGCCGTCAAATTCCGTCGTTATAAATCTTTATATAGTCCTTGAAGGTGTGGTCGGAATCCTGCTCTTTGGCACGGTATTTCCAAATTCCGTAAAGCACGGAATACTGAATGCAGTAGTTCAGCTCGCTGATTTCCTGCTTAATCCTCAAGTGGAAGCCTTCGCCCTTGTGAAGCTCGTCAATCTCCGCCTTTGCGTCTGCAAGCCCCTTTACAGCAACGCTTGCGAATGGCTGGTTCAGATAGCTTTCGCTGTCAAACGACGCGGCAGCCTCTGCACACGCCTTCGCTTTTTCGAGCGCTCCGCTTGAATTAACAACGCAAAGCCCGCTGAATTTGTTTGCGGCATCGGCAATTTCTGCGTTCTGTGAGCTGTCCGAAATTCCGAACATCTTGTAGATTTTTGTAAGATGCTCGGTTGCAAAATCGTTGAGCTGTTTCGCATTCGTGATTTGTTCGGTTCCCGAAACAATATATTCGATTTTGACTCTCTTTATTAAATCCGTGCAGTTGTCAACCTGATTTGAATAATCCCTGAGGTATCTCAAATCCTTGACAAGAGCGTTCAGGATATCGCCCTTTTCCTTGATATCGAGGAGTATATTTCTCGTGGGAAGCTCTCCGCAGAAGCTGTCGCTGAGCTTGAGGAACAGCGTTTTTTCAAGCAGCGGAGTATCGAAAATGCCGTTTTTATCGCGGAAGATGATGAACTTTCTTTCTGCCTCGCGAGCGGCGCCGTGACGCGTCATTCTTCTCTCGAGAACCGCAGGCGACGTCGGAAGCTCGTAGTTAATCACATAATTCACAGTGTCCTGCCCGTCCACAAACGTTCCGAGCATATCCGTTCCTATGGTAATCTGCGCCATCTCATCGTCCTGACGATTTGTGAGCTTTCTGTTGATTGCGCCCGAAATGACAAGCTCGCCTCTCATAACGTTCACGTTTGTCCCGTAAAGGCAAACAAGCGCTTTTCTGAGGTATTCGACGGTGTTTTTGTTGCAGCAGTAAATCATTATCCGAGCGTCTTCGTCGTCATCGATTATATCGGCAACCGTTTTCAGCATCGCGTCGAGCTTCTTGTCAAACTCTCTCAAATCCTCTACATCGGAGCGCAAGAAGAAGGATTTCTGGTAAATGCGCTTTTCCTTTTCGTTCTTGTCGCAGTCATACTGCTCAAAGACGTTTCCGCCGCAGCTGTACGAGGGAAGTCCCGTCCTGAGGTCAACCTTTCTGCGGAAATATGTAACAACGCCTTCATCAAAGCCGTATTCCACGAAAGAAACATCGCGTCTGAAGTCCTCGGAGTAAGCCGCGCGGTTGAAATAACGCATCACAGGGCTGTCCTCACGGATTCCGCAAGCGGAAGCGTTAAGCTCAAGCGCGTCTGCATTCGCCGACTTCGCGCTGTCCGAAAGCACGCTCTTCACCAATTCCGAAATCGCCGTTTTGTCGGCATTCGTTTTCGCGGGGAACGGCGCGTTTATCAAAAGCCTGTCGCTCTTCCACGGGATATTCTTCCTGTAATCGTCGTACTTCGGAACGCCCGAGGAAAGCTCCTCGTCAATGATAATCAAATTCCACTTAAAATCCTTGCCTGCCTTGTGTTTGAGGAGGTTATCCCCGAACAGGGTTTCGCGGGCGATGAGGTAAAGACCTGCGCTTTCCGTGTTGAAATACAGCAGGGCGTTTGCCGCTCCCGAAACCATTTTGAAATCCGCGCCAATGCTTGTGACCAGATATCTGTACCAGCTGTAAAGCTCGCTCTGACGAGTCACAATCAGAATATTCGGAGTTTCCTGTTCAGCAAGCACGTCATATACACAAAGCGCGGACTTCGTGTATTTCTCCGAGCCGAACTCGCCGCAGTTAAGCGCGAACCCGAACCTCCTGAGTTTTTCTGCCGCCGCGAGATTTGCCGACGACAAGTTCAGTCCGCCAAGCGGTAGCCATGTAAAATTGCTCAATATAACGCACCCCCGTAATTAATCGGAATTTTTATTCGCCGAACCCGAATTTATTTTGATACATTTATAATTATACACCAAACAAAGAATTATTACAAGTATGTCAAAACATATAATGTTAGAAAAATAACAGCCCGTTTTTTGTACACCTTGCACAAATCGCTTATTTTTTATACAATTCTTCAAATTTCAGGTAAAAATTACGCCTGATTTAAGTAATAAATTACTTAATTAACCGTAATAACCCGATATTTCCATTGCATAAAAATGATGCAAATGATAAAATAATAGTATAAAAAATCGGGAGTTGATGATATGCTGAAGGCTGTGCTTTCGCGGAAAAATTTGTCGGAAAACGACGAGTTTTTCAATTGCATAAGCGACCTTCTTGAAAGCAGGAGCGTCGAACGACTGAAGGATTTTTCGCATCACCTCGGCACAAGCCGTTTCCAGCACTGCCTGAACGTGTCCTACTACAATTTTCTCATCTGCCGGAAGCTCGGTCTTGACGCGAGAGCAGGCGCCCGCGCAGGGCTTCTGCACGACTTTTACTTCTACAACCACCACTCCCGCAAGCCCGAAAACCTCAAAGGCTTTCACTTTTCCGCTCACCCGATGATTGCTTTCACAAACGCCGCCGAGCTTTTTCCGATAAGCGAGCTGGAAAGCGATATGATTGTCTGCCACATGTGGCCGATAACCAAAAATTTCCCCCGTCACCGCGAAACCTTTGTGATAACGTTTGTCGATAAATTCTGCGCCGTCGCGGAAGCCGCCTCAGCCGCCGTAAACCGCGCAAAAAACCGCGTGTGATTACAGGAAATCCGCGATATCAATCCAAGTGAGCAAAAGCTCGCGCTCCTCGGGACGCTTGAATTTAAGCTGCGCCGCCGCCACTATCGGCAGCCATTCCTGAACCTTTTTCGTATCAACCTGCGCCTTTTTGCAATACAGCTTGAGGTATTTCTCGGCGCTTTCCGTGCGGTGACGAAGGCAAAATCCGAGATAAGTCCGCGCAACGTCCGCAAGAGGATTTCCCTGCTTTGCCTTGAACCAATCCACAACGTACATTCCGTTCTCATTCACAACAATGTTCTCGGGCATAAACTCCCCGTGACAAACGCACGACGCTTCCTCTTCGGCAGTCAGCTTTGTCAGAAGCTCATACTTTTTCACATCGTCAATCATATCAAGCCCCTCGATTGAGCGCTTGAAATAGTCCCTTTGACGGCTCAGCTTCGCGGAGTGAAGGCTGTTCACCTCAAGCTGCAAATCCGCCATTTTCTCGAGAAGCTCCTCGGAACGCGGCTGTTCGCGCATAATTTCATCAAGTGTTTTGCCCTTGATGAAGCTGTATTCGAGCGCCCATTTCCCGTCAACTTTTGTCGCGCCGATAATCTCGGGCATCTTCGCGAAACCCGTTTCCTCGACTCTCGTGTGAGTAAGCGCCTCGTAAAACACAACGCTTTTCGGTTCGTCCGGCTCTTTGAATAATTTCACGCATTTGTCGCCGTTCTCGAAAACCCTGACCTTTGCGCTTTCAGAAACCAGCTTTTTCAGTTCCATATCCAAATCCTCCAAAATTACTCGTCAATATCGCCGTTGTAAAGTCCCGTGACAGACAGCGTGAGGAAGCGGAAATCGTTCATCAGATTGATTTCCTCGCCGCCTGTGCCGCCCATAATGCGGACTGTCGGGCGAAGAACGTTTTCGTTGTCCTTGACAACCACGCCGTGCCGACCGTCCGAAAGCGAAACCAGCGTTCCCACGGGATACGGGTTGAACGCGCGCAGAAAAGCCTTTGTCACGTCCAAATCAAAATGCGTGCCGCTGCCGCCGAGAATGTACTCCTCGGTTTCCGCTACAGACCACGGTTTCCGGTAAGGACGGTTTGACGTGAGCGCGTCAAAGACATCGCATATCGACAAAATTCTCGCGATAAGCGGGATTTTCTTTCCGGAAATTCCCGTCGGATAACCCGTCCCGTCGAATTTCTCCTGATGAAAAAGCACGCCCGAAAGCACGTTTGCGCTGAAACTGTCGCCTTTTTTCAGTATGTTGTACCCGATAAGCGGGTGACGTTTGATTTCCTCGTATTCTTCATCGGTCAGCTTTCCGGGCTTGATGATGATATCGTGGTCGATGTTGGACTTTCCGATATCGTGAAGCAGCCCCGCCACGACAACCTCCTTGGTTTCCTCGGACGAAAGACCGATTTCCCCGCACACGCCCGCACCCAGCATCGCCACACGCAGGCAGTGTTTATATGTATAATCGTCATAGTTTTGCAGGGCAATCATCTGATTTGCGAGAAAATCCGAGTTTCCCGTGATATCCGTGATGATATTGTCGGCGATGTTGTCAACGCGCTCCACGGACTGCTTTGAAAGCTCCTTGATTTCCTCGTTGCATTCAAAAATCTCGTTCAAATCGGTGAGCGCGCGACTTAGATTTTGATTGATGGGCTTTTCGGGGCGCTTTGGCTGCTCGGACTTCTGAGGAAGCTTTATCTTGCCCCTCGGCGTTACTGCGCCCTCAATTCCCCCGCCGACAATGTTGACGGTTTTGATGCCGCATTCGCGCAGCTCCTCAATCATCGCAAAGGACAAAAACCGTCCTTTTTCGTAAAGCAGCTTATACTCCGTTGCGCTCGTGGAGTATACATCGTCCGAGAGCTGCATACCTTCGCGCAGCTTTTCAACCGATACAATCAGCATAAAAACACCTCAAAGCGTTTCATATTTCTCACAGCGGCGACTTGTAAACGCCCTTTTCAACATATTCCGACAAGGTTTTTTTCGCCTCGGCAGCGTCGCTCTCGTAAGTAATTCCAAACCAACGGCTGTCCGTCGGAATATCCTTCACCTTATACCCGCGCGACGTTATCTCGCGGCTCACAGCGTCCGCGATGGTAAGCTCGGCTTTAAGCTCGTCGGGCTGGAGATTGTTGAGGAATTTCCGGAGCTGGTGCGCCAGAATGTCCATAAATCCAACGTTAAAGCCCCACATACTCATCGAAGTTGTGTCGTCGTCGCCGAGAATTTTCTCATAGCCGTCGTATTTTCCTCTTATAACTCCGTCCGCGCCGCGAGAAATCTGCTTTGTTTCCTCAACGGACGTAAGCATGCCCTCGGCGTTTTTGCGGCAAATTCCGCGGTTTACGGGACCGTTCTCGGAGAGCGTGTTTTTGAGCAAAAAGTCAACCGAGCAAGCGTCCGCAGTAGGGTTCTTGAAAAACTCCGCGAGCGCCGCGAACGCCTTTGCTCCGTAAAAATCATCGGCATTTATCACGGCAAAATCCCCGTCCAGCGCGTCCTTGCAGCAGTAAAGAGCCTGCGCCGTTCCCCACGGCTTGGTTCTTGCGGGGAAATCGTTTGCTCTCACGGGAAGATTTTCGGTTGACTGGAAAACATAATCGGTTTTCACAATGCGTGAAATTCTGTCGCCGATTGTGCTTTTGAACAGCTCCTCGATGTCCTTTCTGATGATGAAAAGAACGCGCGTGAAGCCATTTTGAACTGCGTCGTGTACCGAATAGTCAATCAGCATCTCGCCGTTCGGACCGAGCGGCTCAAGCTGTTTAATCCTGTCGTCGCTGTATCGCGAGCCCATTCCCGCCGCCAAAACCACCAAAGTTAATTCCGACATATTTTTCTCCTTTAAAATTCCGACTAAAACTGAAATTGTGTTGCCAAAAACTTATTGTAAGCTCTTGATAGATTCGTTAATTTTTGCCATTTTTTCCTCTGCCTTTGCAAGCTTCGCGCGCTCGTTTTCAATCTGAGCGGCGGGCGCTTTCGAGAGGAAGCCCTGATTGTTCAGTTTACCCGAGAGGAAGTCGATATCCTTCTGCGCCGCCTTCTTTTCCTTTTCAAGACGCGCAAGCTCCTTCTCCTTATCGACAAGCTCGCCCATCGGCATAAATATTCTCGCGGCATCCGTGACAACCGTTGCCATTCCGTCCGCAGAGGGAGCTTCATTTGTTACCGAAAATTCGCCCGCGCCCGCGAGTTTCTCGAAGAACGCGCGGCTGTCGCCGAACAAATCGGTGAAGCTCGTTTCAACAATCATCGTTACCTTTTTGGACGGAGGAACGTTCATTTCGTTTCTTCTCACGCGAACCGCACGGATTGCCTCAACAATCTTTGAGAAATCCTCCTGTTCCTTTGTAAACGCGAGTTTCTCGTCATATTCGCACCATTTCGACATCATAATGCTCTCGGTTTCGCCGTGAGGAATGGACTGCCAGATTTCCTCGGTTACAAACGGCAAAAACGGGTGCAAGGTCTTGAGAACGCCCGTCATAACGTAAACAAGAACCTTCTGCGCTGCGAGAGCCGTTTCTCCGCCCGCAGCAATTCTCGGCTTGGTGAGTTCGATATACCAGTCGCAGAAAACGTCCCAGATGAAATCGTAGAGATTTCCGATTGCAACGCCGAGTTCATAAGCCTCGAGGTTTGCCGTAACGTTCTTTATCATTTCGTTGTACAGCGACAAAACCCACTTGTCCTCGATAGGCAAATTCCCGGGCAAACCGTCCGCCTCGAAATTCTCGGGAAGATTCATCAGAATATAACGAGAAGCATTCCAGAGCTTGTTGATGAAGTTGCGGGAGTTGAGCAGCTTTGTTTCCGTCCAGCGCATATCGTTTCCGGGAGCGTTGCCCGTAACCAGAGTCAGGCGCAGCGCGTCCGCACCGTACTGGTCGATAATTTCAAGCGGGTCTACGCCGTTTCCGAGAGATTTGGACATCTTTCTGCCCTGCTCATCGCGCACAAGTCCGTGAATGAGAACGTCCCTGAAAGGCTTTTCGCCAGTGTGTTCAATTCCCGAGAAAATCATTCTCGATACCCAGAAGCCGATGATATCATAGCCGGTAACCAGCGTGTTTGTCGGATAGAAATACTCCAAATCCGCGGTCTTTTCGGGCCAGCCGAGCGTTGAGAACGGCCAGAGCGCCGAGGAGAACCAAGTGTCGAGCGTGTCCTCGTCCTGCTTCATAGGAGCGCCGCACTTCGGGCATTTTTCAACCTTTTCAAGCGAGATTTCCGTGTGATTGCACTCGGAGTTCTGGCAGTAATACGCGGGGATTCTGTGTCCCCACCAGAGCTGTCTTGAAATGCACCAGTCGCGGATATTCTCCATCCAGTAAAGATAGCTGTTCTCGAAACGCTTCGGGATATAGCGAAGCTCACCGCTCTTTACAACATCGATAGCGGGTTTTGCAAGCTCTTTCATCGCGACGAACCACTGGAGCGACGCACGCGGCTCAACCGTTGTACCGCAGCGCTGACAGGTGCCGACATTGTGCTTGTGCGGAACAACCTTAACGAGAAGTCCCTGCGCCTCCAAGTCCTCAACCATCGCCTTGCGCGCCTCGTATCTGTCCATTCCCGCGTATTTTCCGCCAACGTCCGCGCGGATTGTCGCGTCGTCGTTCATCATGTGGATAACGGCGAGATTGTGGCGCAGACCTACCTCATAGTCGTTGGGGTCGTGAGCGGGCGTGATTTTAACGCAGCCCGTTCCGAATTCCATATCAACATAATCGTCCGCGATAACGGGAATTTCCCTGTCCGTGAGCGGAAGTTTGAGCATTTTCCCGACAAGATGCGCGTAACGCTCGTCCTTTGGGTTAACGGCAACAGCGGTATCTCCGAGCAGCGTTTCCGGACGGGTTGTCGCGATTTCTACAAAGCCCGAGCCGTCTGCAATCGGGTAATTAATGTGCCAGAAAAAGCCTTCCTGTTCCTCGTACTCGCACTCGATATCGGAGATGGAAGTTTTGCAGTTCGGGCACCAGTTTATCATTCTGACGCCGTGATAGATTAAGCCCTTGTTGTACAGGTCCATAAAGACCTTCTCGACAGCCTTCGAGCAGCCCTCGTCCAGCGTGAAGCGCTCTCTCGACCAGTCGCAGGAGGAGCCTAATTTTCTCTGCTGGAGGTCAATTCTGTCACCGTATTCGCGCTTCCAGTCCCACGCTCTCTTGAGGAAGCCGTCGCGCCCGATTTGCTCTTTGGTGACGCCCTCTTTTTTCATCGCCGCAACAATCTTCGCTTCGGTTGCGATGGAAGCGTGGTCGGTGCCGGGAAGCCACAGCGCAGCATAGCCCTGCATTCTTCTCCAGCGGATAAGGATATCCTGAAGCGTGCTGTCGAAAGCGTGTCCGAGGTGAAGCTGTCCCGTGATGTTAGGCGGCGGCATTACGATAGTATAGGGCTTTTTCTTGGGGTCGATTTCCGCGCGGAAATAGCCGCTCTCTTCCCAGTTTTTGTAAATTCTCTCCTCAAATTCCTTGGGATTATAGGTTTTGCTTAATTCTTTTCTCATTTCCTTGGTTGTCCTCCGTTATTTTATCTTAAGATTATTCATTTCCTCTTCATTCGGCGTGACGAAAAGCGTTTTGTTGTCGGTGAAAATCACCATTCCGGGACGCGCGCCCGCAGGCTTTTTCACGAACTTCACCGCCGTAAAATCCACAGGCACTCCCGAGCCGTTTTTCGCCTTTGAGTGAAAAGCCGCAAGCCGTGCCGCTTCGACAATCGTGCGCTCGGGCGGCTTTTTGCCGTCGGTTTTTATGATAACGTGCGAACCCGCGATGTCCTTGACGTGAAGCCAGATATCGGTTGCCTTGGACGATTTCAGGGTCAGCTCGTCGTTTTGCTTGTTGTTTTTGCCGACTAAAATCACAAATCCATCGCTCGACAAAAATTTCATCGGCTCGGATTTTTTCGGCTTGCTCACGGTTTTTTCGCCGCGGATAAGTCCCTGCTCGGCAAGCTCGCGGCGTATTTCGGCAAGCTCGCTGTCGCTTTCCGCACGCGTCACGCTGTCAAGCAGGCTCTCGAGATAGGAAAGTTCGTTTTTCCCCTCGGCAATCAGGTTTGTGAGCATTTTCTCGGCAGTACACAGCTTGCGGTACTCCGAGTAATATTTCTGCGCGTTTTGTGCAGGAGAAAGCCGCGCGTCAAGCGAAATTTTCCGCTCCCCGCCCGAATAAAAATCCTCGAGGACCACGCTCGTCATACCCTTTTCCAGCCGATAAATATTCGCGTTTACAAGGTCGCCGATAACCCGCAGATTTTCCCTGTCCGCGCAGTCGGCGAGTTCCTTTTTCTGTAATTCGAGCTTTCGCGCTATCCTCTCGGCGCGGCTTTTTATCAGCTTGAGCATATCTCTCGCGCGCTGGCTGACTCGGTCGGATTTCCTCTCGTAAAAGTCATCGAGAAGCGCGTTTGCCGCGTCAAAGCTGCGCGTTTTGAAGCTCTCGCCGTACTGATTTATCTCAACAAACGAAAAGTCCTTTTTCACGCCGCTTTGGTCGATTATCTCGGTGAAATCGGCTTTCGTTTTCGCCTTTTCAAAAAACTCGCAGAAGCGCCGTTTTTGCTCGTCGGAAAGCTCCGCGCAAACTGCGTCCGCGTCGCCCGCCGAATAAAACGCGCACTCTCTCGCGAAAATCGGCGAAATTCCCTCCAAAACTGCGGGAAGCGCCTTTGCAAGCCTGTCTGGTTTTCCCTCGACAAGCGCTAAGATTTCACGCGGATTTTTCTCAAAGAAATTCACTCGTTCAAGGCGCGGCGGCGTTTCGTAAACGATGTTCGGCAAAATCCTCCGAACGCCCGAAACCTCGTCGGTTACGCGCTTTACGCTGTCGATAACCCGCCCGTCCCGCACAAGAATTATATTGCTGAAGCGTCCCATAATCTCGGCAATCAGCGTGTTTGTCACGATATCGCCGATTTCGTTCACGCACTCAAAATCAAAGTACAGAATTCTTTCCAGACCGTCCTGTCGGATAGCCGTCAGCCTGCCGTTGCCGAGATGTTTCCTCAGAAGCATACAGAACATCGGCGGAGTCTGCGGGTTCTCAAACGCCGTTTCCGTGAGGTTAACCCGCGCCGCAGAGCCGTTTGCCGAGAACACGAGCTTTTTCGCGCCCCTGTCCGCGCTGTTCGGCTTTCTGAACGAGATGACAACTTCCTCGCGCGACGGCTGAAAAATCTTCTCAACCCGCGAGCCGACAAGCTCCGAAAGCTCCTCGCGGACGTATTTCAGCATTGCGCCGTCAAGTGACAAAATAATTCTCCTTAATTTACCAAATCCAAATACTGCGATTTATCCGAAATCATTCGCAGCAATACCCGCAAGGTTCTTCCTCAACCTCGGACGCAAAAATCGGTATCTGCGGGAACTTTTTCGTGACAACCGCAGCAATTCGGTGAGGAGCGGACTTTTCCGTGCCGAAATGCCCCGCGTCAACGAGAGCAATCCCGCAGTTTTCCGCCTCAACCCAGAAATTGTGCTTTATATCGCCCGAGATTATCGCGCCGCAGCCCTTTTCGCGCGCAAGCTCCATAACGTGTCCGTCAACTCCCGCGCCGCAACAAACCGCAATCCGATTTATCGCGCGGTCGGTTTTTTGAAACTTCACGCAGTCGAGAAAAAGCGACTTCCTGCAATGCTCCGCAAGCGCCCTTGCCGTGAACTCAAACGGCATATCACAAACCGCCCCGAAGCCCTTTCCGTCCTTTTGCGTGACCTCGAGAACCTCGCTTTTTTCAAACCCGAGCAGCTCGATAAGCGCGTCATTCACGCCGCCGTCCGCGATGTCAAAATTCGTGTGAACGGCAACCGCGGCTATGTTCTTTTCAATCAAATCGCGCACAGGACTCCACTTCGGAATATTTTTCAAGCCCCCGAAAATCACCGGGTGATGCGAAATAATCAAATTCGCGCCCTTTTCAGC
The DNA here is from genome assembly GCA_004555855.1 of [Eubacterium] saphenum. Lineage (GTDB taxonomy): Bacteria > Bacillota > Clostridia > Oscillospirales > Ruminococcaceae > CAG-115. The sequence continues at coordinate 21,796 of SFJQ01000016.1, forward strand.
GGCTTCCTTGACAACCTTGTGCGTAATGTCAAGGCAGCAGCAAATCCCCGTAACCTCGTCGGCCCTGTCGCCGACAAGCAGCCCCGGATTATCGTAGCTTTCCGCCGTGCGAAACGGCGCGATTTCGTCAAGAAATTCTACAATTTCAGCTATTTTCATATTCTTCGGCAATCCTCAGAACAGCGTCCGCCGTTTTCCGAAGCCGCTCGGCTTCCTCGGCAAGACCGCTTGATTTTTCCATATTTTTCGCGTTTTTCCTGAGCTTTTCGGCAGCTTTTTCCAGATAAATCCTGTCGCGGTTTTTCCCGCAAAGCGCCTCGATTTCGTCAATTTCGCGGGAAATTCCCGAAAACCGCCATAGCATAACGGAATAGATTTTCCCTCCATCCTCGGCGGTTTTTTCCTCGAGAAGCTCAAAGCCCGCTTTGCAGAGCCGTTTTCGCATAACGTCAGCCTTGGTCATCGGCTGGAGAATAAAACGCGTGTTTTCGCTCTTGAAACGGCAGCGCTGGGCGATATCCGCGATAAGCTCGCCGCCCATTCCGCAGATTATCACATCGTCCGCGTAATCGATTTCGTCAAGACCGTCCGACTTCACCGTTTCAACGCTCGTCACTCCAAGCTCCGCGAGCGTTCTTTTTGCCGCTTCAAGCGGACCGTCCTTCACATCGGACGCGATAACGCGGCAGTTTTTCTCAAGTGCCAGAGCGGCGGCAAGCCTTGCGTGGTCACAGCCCACGTCAACGGAAACCACTCCGTTTCGGCAAAACCCAAACGCCGCTCCAAGCCTGTTGTCAAGATTAACCAAAATCAGCCTGCGTTAATCGCTGCATTGAGCTGTTCAACGATTTCATCGACATCAACGCCGTGTACCATACAAGCCTGTCCGATGGACTCGCCGCGTGCCGAAGGGCAGCCGAGGCAGTGCATTCCCATTCCCATAAGGATAGGAGCGGCAGCTTCAGCGTTCACTTCAAGAATATCTCCGATAAGCGTATCAGCAGTAATAGTCATTAAAATTTACTTCCTTTCTTTATCTTCGTGCGTAAAATTACATACACACATATATTATACCACAAAATTTGCGTTTTGTCTACTAGAATTTTCACCGATTTTGAGAAAAATTCACAAAAATGCGGGCTTGTTTTAGTAAAAAATCACCGTAAAAAGAAATTTCGCTTGACAAATGCTCGACAAAACAGTACAATAAAACCATAAACGTGAATTTTGCGAGGTATGATTTATGAAAAGGATAAAAACTGCGGCGATAATTCTCGCTGCTGCGGTATTTTCTTTTGCATTAGCCGGCTGCAGCGCAAGCTCGGACGACGAGAAAAAAAGCAGCACAAAAGGCGCATTTCTGATGTTCTGCATCAACGCGATTACGGACGATTCCGCAAGCGGTCCTGTCGGCACTTGGAAGGTAACGGGCGGCGAAATGTACGGACAGTCCCTTTCCGCAGAACAGCTCAGCAATTTGTCAGGCTCTGACATGACGCTTAACGCAGACGGTACCATTACCGCAGGCGGCAAAACAATCGGAAGCTGGTCTTTGAACGGATACACGCTCACGCTTGTTGATGGCGAAACTTCTTTGGACTGCGAATACACCGGCACGAACATTTATATTGATATGAACAGTTTAAAGGTTATTTACTCGCGCGTTTGATCTATCGCAAAATATCCGTTGGGAGAGGTTTCTTTTTTGTCCGAAGTTGGCAAAAAAATCTTAGCATATTTGGCGATTTTTAACAAAATTTTGGACAAATATTTATCACGGTAGTATAATAAAATGGGTTTATTTGTAAGCCACATTTATTTTTTTATGAGGTGAATTTATGAAAAAGACAATCAAATCGGTTCTGGCAGTTCTCGTAATCTGCACGCTCTGCCTTGGTCTGCTCGCAGGCTGCGCAGGCGGAAGCCCCGCAGGCACATGGAAGCTTACAGGCGGCGAGGCAATGGGAACTTCTGTCACCGCAGACCAGCTCGGTGATACTTCTAACGCAACTATGGTATTTAACGAAGATGGCACCGTTGAAGGCGGCGGAAACTGGAAGCTGGACGGCAACACGCTCGTTCTTTCCCAGAACGGTATGAGCTTCAACTGCACATACAGCGGCAACAGCTTCACCGTTGATATGGGTATTATGAAGTTGGTTTACTCCCGCGCGTAATTTACTTACAAAAGATTTCCCTGCTTAACGGCGGGGAAATTTTTTTGCTCAAAAACGGTTTTCTGCCGCTCAAAAATCGCATATTGTCGGGAAATTTTGTTGACATTTTGCAAAAAATGTGGTATAATTTATGTATCTTTGTATGAAAGGAATTTCAAGCTATGAAATACGATTTTCAAGCCGTTGAAAGCAAATGGCAGAAATACTGGGAAGAACACCGCACATTCCACACCGAAAACGACTACACCAAGCCGAAATATTACGCGCTTGTCGAGTTTCCCTACCCGTCGGGCGACGGTCTGCACGTCGGTCACCCGCGCCCCTATACCGCGATGGATATCGTGGCAAGAAAGCGCCGTATGCAGGGCTATAACGTACTTTTCCCGATGGGCTGGGACGCTTTCGGTCTGCCCACCGAAAACTACGCGATAAAGAATAAAATTCACCCCGCAATCGTCACCGAGCGCAACATAAACCGTTTCCGCGGTCAGCTCAAATCTCTCGGTCTTTCCTTTGACTGGGAGCGCGAGGTCAACACTACCGACCCGAATTACTTCAAGTGGACGCAGTGGATTTTCCTCAAGCTGTTCAACGCAGGACTTGCCTATAAAAAGGAAATGAGCGTTAACTGGTGTACGCAATGTAAGGTCGTTCTCGCAAACGAAGAGGTTGTAAACGGTACCTGCGAACGCTGCCACGGCGAGGTTATCCACAAGGTCAAGAATCAGTGGATGCTCAAAATCACCGACTACGCGCAAAAGCTCCTCGACGACCTCGACAGCGTGGATTATTTCGAGAAAATCAAGACCGCGCAGGTTAACTGGATTGGCCGCTCAACCGGCGCTGAGGTGAATTTCTCCACAACAGCCGGCGATATTCTGACTGTTTACACAACCCGCCCCGATACGCTTTTCGGCGCAACTTATATGGTTATCTCCCCCGAACACCCGCTTATCGAAAAGTGGGCGAACGATAACAAGCTCACAAATCTTGACGCTATCCGCGCTTATCAGGCGGAAGCGGCGAAAAAGTCCGATTTCGACAGAACCGAGATGAACAAGGACAAGACGGGCGTTAAGCTCGAGGGCGTGCTCGCGGTTAACCCCGTCAACGGCACGCAAATCCCGATTTTCATCTCCGATTACGTTCTGATGAGCTACGGCACCGGCGCGATTATGGCTGTTCCCGCGCACGATACCCGCGACCACGAATTTGCCGAGAAATTCAACCTCCCGATTATCGAGGTTGTCAAGGGCGGCGAGGACGTTCAGAAAGAAGCGTTCACCGAATGCGCGACGGGAATTATGGTGAACTCGGGCTTCTTGGACGGGCTTTCTGTTGAGGAAGCAAAGGTTAAAATCAAGGAATGGCTCACCGAAAAGGGCTTAGGTCACGAAAAGGTAAACTTCAAGCTCCGCGACTGGGTTTTCTCACGTCAGCGTTACTGGGGAGAACCTATTCCCGTGGTTTACTGCGAGAAGTGCGGCTGGGTCGGGCTGCCCGAGAGCGAGCTCCCGCTCAAATTGCCCGATGTCGAGAGCTATATGCCCACCGATAACGGCGAAAGCCCGCTGTCAACGCTTGAGAGTTTCATCAACACCACTTGCCCGAAGTGCGGCGGCGCAGCAAAGCGCGAAACCGATACAATGCCGCAGTGGGCTGGCTCAAGCTGGTACTTCCTCCGCTACACCGACCCCACCAACGACAAGGAACTTGCCTCCAAGGAAGCGCTCAAATACTGGCTGCCGGTTGACTGGTACAACGGCGGCATGGAACACACCACGCTTCACCTGCTGTACAGCCGTTTCTGGCACAAGTTCCTGTATGACGAGGGCATTGTTCCGTGCAAAGAGCCTTATGCAAAGCGCACCTCTCACGGAATGATTCTGGGAATTGACCCGAAAAATCCCGGAAAGTTCTGCAAGATGTCAAAATCGCTCCACAATGTCGTAAACCCCGATGAGGTTATCGCAGAATACGGCGCGGATACAATGCGTCTATACGAGATGTTTGTCGGCGATTTCGAGAAGGCTGCTCCGTGGCAGGAAAACGGCATCAAGGGCTGCAAGCGTTTCCTCGAGAGAATCTGGAATATGTCCGAGAACCTCAAAGACGGCGACGAGTACAGCGATGCGCTCCGCTCGGCAATGCACAAAACCATCAAGAAAGTCACCGAGGACATCGAAACGCTGAAGTTCAACACCGCGATTGCCGCGATGATGGGGCTGCTTAACGAAGCGGACGCAGCAGGCGGCTTCAACAGAGCCGAGTTTAAGACGCTTTTGATTATCCTCAACCCGTTTGCTCCGCATATCACCGAGGAGCTGTTTGAAACGCTCGGCTTCGGTATCCTCAACGAGCAGAAGTGGGCTGAATTTGATGAGAGCCTTTGCGCGGATTCCACGGTTGAAATCGTCGTTCAGATTAACGGCAAGCTCAAAGGTCGCTTCAACGCTCCCGCGGGCAGCGACAAGGACGCGCTGATAAAACTCGCGCTCGAGCAGGACGATGTGAAAAAGTTCGTTGACGGAAAGACGATTGTAAAGCAAATCGCCGTTCCCGATAAGCTGGTTAATATCGTTGTAAAGTAAAAAATAAAGCCCGTGAGTTTTCGCTCACGGGTTTTTTTGAAAATCAGCGCTTCAGTTTTTTCCGTATCGCTCTCGCTGCCGAAAACAGCCCGAAACCATAGCCGAGCAGCAACGCGAACATCACAACGCCGATTATCAGCGCTATCGGAACGGTCAGCTCCTCGGGCGGGAAAAGCCCGTAAACCAAGCTCCCCGTTGCAAGAAATCTTATGTAATCAAACAGCAGAAAAGCCGTCACGAACATCGGCGCGGGCAGTATTTTCAGCAGCTTTTTCTCCTTTTCGCCCTTTGCAAAAAGGTAAAAAATAACCACGAGAACGGGATTTATGACGTGCAGGAAAATCATTCCGCCGCTGAAATTGAATTTCGCAATTCCCGATACCGTGCAGCCCACCGAAATCAGAAAAACAAGGCTTATCGTCACCGCTTCCGTCAGGAAAAGCGCGCGGGGAAGCTCCTTTTTCTTCGCGAAACCGATTATCGCGTCCGCAATGAACAAAATCCCGCCCGCAGTGTTGGACAAAAACGTCAGCTCGTACATATACTCAGCCTGCGGAATGTAGGTGTAAAGCGCTGTCGCGGTCAACAGCAATCCCATCGCAAGCTCGATTATCAGCTTTTTCTTCATCAGCACCACTTCGTTTCATTCAAAAAGAAAGCCGCTTTCGACGAATTTCATCGAGAGCGGCTTTGTTTTAATCTATCAGCCGAGAGTTACGACAACCTCGTGAACTCCGCCGTTCTGAACGGGGATTACGTTGCCCGCAACTTCTGCGCCGTCAACTATCATCGACTTAACGCCCTTGCAAACGTGGTTCGGGTTCTTAACGGTGATGTTGTAGGTAGCGCCGCGATACTGACGGGAAACCTTCATTCCGTCCCACTCGTGAGGAATGGACGGGTCAATCTTCAATCCGTCAAAGTCAGCCGCGATACCGAGAATGTACTGCGAAATCGCAACCATATTCCAAGCGGCAGTACCGGTGAGCCAGCTGTTCTTGCCCTGACCGAAGTTCTTGCCTTCCTGTCCGATATCAGCGCCCGCGTCCTTACCGCCTATCATCTGACCGTAAACATAAGGCTCGGTCTTGTGGATATCGGAGGTTTCCTCGGTGAATGCCGGAGCAATCTCGGAGTAGTACTTGAACGCCTGATCGCCCTCGCCCGCGTAAGCGGCAGCGCAGATAATCCACGCGTTATTGTGGGTGAAGATACCTGCGTTCTCCTTGTATCCGCCGGGATAGGTGGAGATTTCACCGTACTGAACATAGTACTTGGTGTATGCGGGGTTGTTGAGAACCAAACCAAACTTGGTGTTGAGTCTTTCGTCGATAGCCTTGAGAGTCTTTTTGGAAGCCTCCTTGTCGATGTCGGACATAATAGCGAAGCCCTGCGGCTCGATGAAAATCTGTCCTTCCTCGCACTCCTTGGAGCCCATCTTCTTGCCTTCTGCGTCATAAGCGCGCAGGAACCAGTCGCCGTCCCAAGCAGACTCCATCATTACCTTCTTCATCTTGTCAATCTCAGCCTGAGCCTTTGCAGCCTCATCGGTCTTGCCGAGATGGTTGAGAATCTGAACATAGTTCGGACCTGCGAAGGTAAACAGCGCGCCGACAAATACCGACTCGGCAACCTTTGAATAACCGCCCTCTGCCTTGAATTTCGGGTTGGTGTAGGTCTGGAAAGACTCGCCGGGAGTGTCCGAGAAGCAGGAGAGATTGATGCAGTCGTTCCAGTCTGCGCGCATTGCGAGAGGCAGACCGTGAGGACCGAGGTTGTTTACGATGTGATAGAACGAAACCTTGAGGTGGTCGAGCATCGGCTGAGCGATGGACATATCGTTGTCGTAGGGAACCATCTCATCGAGAATGCTCCAGTCGCCGGTTTCCTTGATGTAAGCGGAAACGGAGAGAATGAGCCACAGAGGGTCGTCCGAGAAGTCGCCGCCGATATCCGCGTTACCCTTCTTGGTGAGGGGCTGATACTGGTGATAGCAGCCGCCGTCGGGGAACTGTGTGGAAGCGATATCGATAATTCTCTCTCTTGCTCTGTCGGGAATTTGGTGAACGAAGCCGAGAACGTCCTGATTGGAGTCACGGAAGCCCATTCCGCGTCCGATACCGCTCTCGAAGTAAGAAGCGGAGCGCGAGAGGTTGAACGTAACCATACACTGATACTGGTTCCAGATATTAACCATACGGTTAACCTTGTCGTCGGGAGTAGCAACATTGAGAATACCGAGGAGCTTATCCCAGGTTTCCTTCAGCTCAGCAAGTCCCAAAGCAACCTTTTCGGGAGTGTTGAACTTCTCAATCATTGCGTTGGACTTAACCTTGTTGATTGTCTTTCCGTCTGCCTCAAACTTCTCGGCAACGGGCATTTCAACATAGCCGAGAATGAACACGAGCGTCTTGCTCTCGCCCGCCGCAAGGGTGATTTCCTTGTAGTGGGAAGCGATGGGCGACCAGCCGTCCGCGAAGGAGTTGTTTGCCTTGCCGTCAAGAACAGCCTGCGGGTTGTGGAATCCGTTGTACAAGCCGATAAAGCTGTCGCGGTCGGTGTCGTAGCCGTCGATAGCGTCGTTTACGGTGTAGAACGCGAAGTGGTCGCGTCTGTCGCGGTACTCGGTCTTGTGGTAAATTGTAGAACCTACAACCTCAACACGACCTGTCGAGAAGTTTCTCTGGAAGTTGGTGCAGTCGTCCTGAGCGTCCCACAAGCACCACTCAGCGAAAGACCAAAGCTTGAAGGTCTTTGCTGCGCCGCTCTCGTTGGTGAGAACAAGCTGCTGAACCTCTCCGTCATAGTTCTGCGGAACGAAGAAGGTTGCTTCAGCCTTCAGACCGTTCTTCTTACCGGTGATTATGGTGTAGCCCATACCGTGACGGCACTCATAGCTGTCCAGCTCTGTCTTAACGGGCGACCAGCCGGGATTCCAGATGGTGTCGCCGTCCTTTATGTAAAAATATCTGCCGCCCATATCGATAGGCACGTTGTTATAACGATAGCGCGTTATTCTGCGCAAACGCGCGTCCTTGTAGAAGCAGTAACCACCTGCCGTGTTGGAAATCAGCGAGAAAAATCCCTGAGTTCCCAGATAGTTAATCCACGGATAAGGCGTGCGCGGGGAAGTGATGACGTACTCCTTAGCGGCGTCATCGAAATGTCCGAATTTCATTGGTTCATACCGTCCTTCCTTTATTTGGGAATTGCTTTAACAATATCCTATCTTAAATTATACTCCATTTCGCCGATAAATACAAGTCCTTTAAACGTTTCACACGCGCCGCATTTCAACCAAAT
>SFJQ01000110.1 GCA_004555855.1 [Eubacterium] saphenum
TGATGAAATCTTCACCGGTTTTAATCTTAGCCATAATAACCTCCGTCAGAAGTGATTTTTATTTACATATTTATACTGAATTAATTCCAAAACGTAACAAAAATGAGATGAAAAACGCATATAAATCAAATATTATAAGGTACTATACAAACCCCGAAAAATATGTTATAATGAAAGCAACACAAAATCGTTAGTAGTAAAACCCCCGATTTTTACTACTTTTTGACTACTACACGCGTCCGCGATTTGCCCAGATTTGCGTATTTTCTGTACATTTGACTGCGTCTTTACAGAATTTGACAGTACGCAAATTAAGGCAAAACACAGCATAACAAAGCCTTTTGAAAGGAACAACTACGATGTACAAAATACTTTTCGTCTGCCACGGCAACATCTGCCGCTCACCGATGGCGGAGTTTGTTTTCAACGACCTTGTGAAAAAGCGCGGAATTTCGGGCGTTTTGGCGGAGTCTGCGGCGACCTCAACCGAGGAAATCGGAAACGGCGTGCATTACGGAACGGCGGCGATTTTGCGAAGACTTGAAATCGATTATTCGGCAAAACGCGCAAGACAGATTTCGCGCGCAGATTTCGGGAAATTCAACCTGATTGTAGGTATGGATACCGCGAATATCCGCAATCTTCAAAGGCTTTCCGCAAAACAGCCCGACGGCAAAATCTGCCGCCTGCTCGACTTTACCGACAATCCGCGCGACATCTCCGACCCTTGGTACACCGGCGATTTTGAGAGTACATACCGAGATGTTCTTGAGGGGTGCGAGGGGCTGATTAAGTGGATATTACGCAGTAAAATAGTCTGAAACAACCAAAAGGGCGGAAATTAATCTGCCCTTTTCTTGTATTTTTCGCAAAACCGATTATTCGCTGATAAACAGCACTCCGAAGGTATTTGGACCGCAGTTGCTGGAAACTGTCGCCGAAGCCTTTGTTACAATCAGGTTTTCAAACTCGCAATGCTTCGCGACCTCTTTCTTTATCCATTCAACCATCTTCGCGCTGCAGCCCGCCTGCGTAATGAAAGCCGTGTTCTTTTCAATAAATTTTGCTTGACACAGCGTTTTTTTGATGTACCGTCTGCAGGCTTTCCGATAATTTCCGCGCGTGATTGATTTCAGCGTAAGCTCGCCGTTTTTCATCGCAAGAATCGGGTGAATGCTGAACGCGGAGCAGATTTTTTTGACTTTCTCGGAAACCTTGCCGTTGCGGTACAAAAAGTCGGCGTTTTCGGCGATAAAGCTTGTCGAAACCTTTCCCTTAAGCGCTTCCAGAGCAGCAAGAATTTCACTCGCGGAATGCCCGTTTTCAGCCATTTCCGCAGCTCTTATCACAAGATGTCCAAGCCCCGATGAAAGATGTCCCGAATCGAAAACGTGAACCCGGCTGGCATTTTCGCCAAGCTCCTCGACAGCCTTTCGCGCGTTTTCGCAGCCACGGCTGACTCCGCTGCTTATGGAAACGAGAACAACCTCGTCGTATTCCTTGAGATTTTTCTCGAAAGCTTCCTTGTAGAAATCGGGTTTAGGCGCAGAGGAAAGCGCTTTTATGCCGCCTGCCTGCATATAGGAAATGATGTTCTCGGAAGTGATTTCACTTGTGTCGAAAAACACGCCGCTGTCGGTTTCTATTGAAAAATACACGATATCGACATTGTGCTCATAAAGCCAGTTTCTCGGCAAATCACATACGCACTCCGCGATTATTCTCACTTTCTGCTCAGCCATTTTCCGCACCTTCTTTCAGCTTGTCCGAAATCTCCTCGGCTTTTCTTCTGGCTTCATCGTACTCAAAATCCTCCGCAAGTCCGCAAACCTCGTCAAACAGCGGGCTCAGGGCAATTCCTCCGCACGCTTTTCCGCTTGCTTTTTTGCAGATTTCAACAACAGCGTCGCCGTCAAAATTCTCGCATGCCGCGCTGATTTCACGAATTATCTCCTCAGCCTCATCAGCCGATATCTCCGTCAAGATTTCCTGTAAAGCGTCTGTTTGAGCCGATTTAGGAGATGCCGCGGGCTTTTTATTTTCAAGATAATCGCCTGCGATTTTCACGACCTTCACATAAAGCTCCATCATCGAATCATGCTTTTCCTCAATCAGCCTGTAGTTCCCGGATTTGCCTGCAAGCTCAAGCTCCTTTGCAAGCTCGGACAGCGGCTTTGAGCCGATTGTCAGCGATGTGCTTTTCAGCGCGTGTACCTCGATAACATAGTTTTTCCACGATTTTTCATCATACAATTGCTGAATATATTTTTGCTTTGAGTTGGATTTTTCAACATACATTCCGAGAATATCAAGATAGGCTTCCTCGTCGCCGCCGGTGTAGAAAACTCCGGTTTCGGGGTCGAAAAGCTCACTTTTCTCAGCGGTTTTCGAGGCATTTTTCCGCTTTTCCTCAATGCTAAACTCGCCCTCCGTGGGAGCCTTTATCAGTTCCTTCGGAAGCCATGTTTTCAGCACTCTGTCAAGTGCCGAAAGCTCAATCGGCTTTGCGATAAAGTCGTTCATTCCCGCTTTCAGAAACGTTTCACGAGCGCCGTTTACAGCGTTTGCCGTGAGCGCGATTATCGGCAGCTTCTTATAATAATCTCCGTTCATCGAGCGAATAATCTGCGTTGCTTCAACGCCATCGGTTTCGGGCATCATGTGGTCCATAAACACGAGATGAAAATCCTTTGAACGAAGCAGCGAAATTGCCGCTTTTGCGCTGTCGGCGGTAATCACCTGCATGTGATAAGGGCGCATAAGCCCTGCCGCAACCTTCAGATTAATGGGATTGTCGTCAACGATGAGAATGCGCGCTTTCGGCGCTGAGAAACGTATCACGGAGTTTCTGCGCTCGCCGAGATTTGTTATGATATTTTCGTTGTTGAAAATCGCGCCGACCGATAAAATGTAGAACGGCTTGAACATACATTTTACGCTGCTCGGAACGTCAATCGCGTTCAGTCTGTCCTGAACAACGATTATCTCGGAATTTTTGACCTGACTTAAAAAGAAGTCCGAATGCTCGATATAATGCTCTCTCGGCGCAAAAAAGTGCGTGAACTTGGTTTGCTTCGTGGCTTCCTTCAGCTCGTCCATCGTTTCGTAAAGCCTGATTTCGGTGTGAAGCGTCTGCGACAGCTCTTTTATAAGCAGGCGATACTCCTCGGCAATTCTCGGGTGCGAGTATTTTGCAAAATCTATGTAGCCCGCCGCGTGGATTTTGTCGGCGTCCTTAATCGTCACAAACGGCTTCGGGTCGCTGACTTTAAGCGGGATAACAAACCGAAATTCCGAGCCTTTCCCGTATTCACTCGAGACGTTGATAAACCCGCCCATTCGCGTAATCAGCTTCTTTGAAATTGCAAGTCCCAGACCGGTTCCCTCAACGGAGCGATTTTTCTTGGTGTCAACCTGCTGGAAACTTGAGAAAATCTTCTCGAGGTCCTCCGCGGTGATACCTATTCCCGTATCCGAAACCGATACCGAGAGATTTATACCATAGTCGTGCTTTGTCTGCGAAACTCTGATGGAAACACAGCCCTCGCTTGTGTATTTAATCGCGTTTGTGACGAGATTTACGATTACCTGACGAATGCGGATTTCATCGCCGATAAGCCCTACAGGGATTTCCGGGTCGGCGTGGACGATAATCTCCAGCTTTTTGTCGCCCTTTCGCGTAACCGCCATATTTATCACATCATTGAGCGTGGAAGAAATGTTGAAATTCTCCTCAATCAGCTCCATTTTTCCCGACTCGATTTTTGAAAAATCGAGAATGTCGTTGATTATCGCCAGAAGACTGCGTCCGGAATTTTGGATATTAAAGCAGTTTTCGCGAACATTTTCGCTGATGTCATGTTCGCGCAGAATAAGCTCAGTCATTCCCACAATCGCGTTCATCGGCGTGCGGATTTCGTGGCTCATATTTGCAAGGAAATTGCTCTTGGAATTGTTCGCGGACTCTGATTCGTCGATTGCGTCGGCAAGCGCTGCGCTGCGTTCCGAGAGGTACTTCGTGATATATCCGCCGAGAATGGTGAAGGACGCGAGAATGAGTACCGTCAGCACGGTTTCGGGAATTGCAGCAAGTCCGAAATTCGGGTCAAGCAGCTTTGCGCCAAGTCCCGGCACAAGTCCCGCAAAACAGCACGCACTCACCGCGATGTAAAACCGTTTGCTTTCGTAAAGCGCAGCGATGATAATAGGTGCGATAAACGAGCAGAAAACGATGAAAAAATCATAGTGCGAATAAGACACATCGGTCATTATTAACAAAAGTCCTGCCATAAGCGAGAATTTTGCTTTATAAATACTTAATCCAAGCAGCTTTATGGCAAGTCTGCTGAGGAAAAGCGCGCTGAAGTTGATGATTGTTGTCAAAATCAGATAGCGGAAAAACATTCCCGCGACTGCATCTCCCTGATACCTCGGGTCGCCTGTAATGCAAAGAACAGTGTTGGTTACAATCTCGATAAACAATATGCTGAATGACAAAAACCATTGTGCATTCTTCAGCATCTTGTTGCATCGGGAGATATTTTCTTCCGATTGAATGATTGCTTTCATAAAAAACCCCTTTCATTATGACATATATTATTTATACGATGAATTCGGCATTTTGTAAAGTCATAAAAAAAATTTTTTTTAAATTCAAAAACTGTTGATTTTTTCAAAGAAATATGTTATACTTGTAAAAAAATACCTAAACGGCTTCCAAAGTAAGTAAGAAAAGACGAAGAAAGGCTGTTAACCGATGAAAACGATACTTGTGGTTGATGACAATAAAGTCAGTCTGTCAAACGCCAAAATGGTTTTGTG
>SFJQ01000017.1 GCA_004555855.1 [Eubacterium] saphenum
AAATCATAAAAAATGGATTTTCTCAAATTAATAGTTTACAAACAAACTTGAAATACCGTTTGCAACCATTGCCAAATTTTTTCGCGAACGCGAAAAAATTCGCAAACCCTTTTCAGCAACCTAACCTTAGCAGAGCGGGTGCAGTCACGCACGTCCCGTTTTAACGGGCGTGACTGCACCCGCGCGATTTTTCGGGCTCGATGCCCGAAAAATCGCCAAGGCTTCGCAGAAGCCCCGAGCTTTTCGCATTTTCCCGCCGTTTTTTCAACAAATCCGCTCATTTCCCCCGATGCTAAACCCAGCCAAAATTCGACGATTTTCGACAAATTCCCACCAAAGTTTTCCTATCAAATACATCTGATAACTCCAACAAATGCGGCTGTTATGCCAAATTCGAGAAATTGCAAAAAAAATTCCAAAAATTTCCAAAAACATCTTGAAATCTTTTCCAAAATATGGTAAAATAATACCAGACCGAAAGAAAAGCGAGCAAAATCGCAGTAATTCGGAAAATTTGGAGGTAAAAAGAAATGACAAATCAAATTAAGGTACTTATCGGAAATGATTCGGCGGAATGCGGAATGGCTTGGGCTGGGGCACTCAAGAACGCGGGAATGTACGCGATAACAAGGCGCTGCGATGGAAACTCGGTGCTGAACTCGATTAAATCCGAAGCGCCCGACGCTGCTGTTCTCGAAGCGAAAATGCCGTTCTGCGACGCGGTTGAAGTAATCCGCCGCCTGAAAGTGGAGAAAAAATATGTCCCGAACGTAATCATAGTTTCGGGCTCTCCCGACCCGAATTTAGAGCGCGAGGCGGCAAATCTCGGCGCGTCATTTGCGCTGAAGCCTGTTGACCCGCAGTTCCTTGTTTCCAAAATCAACCAGATGTGCGGCGTCGCCGAAAAGACAACAGACGCTCCCGATGAAACTGAGCTGGAGCTTGCCGTAACCGAGATAATCCACCAAGTCGGCATTCCCGCTCATATCAAGGGCTATCATTACCTGAGAACCGCAATTATGCTCTCGGTGAACAACGATGAGATGATAAACTGCATAACAAAGCTGCTTTACCCGACTGTTGCGAAGCAGTATCAGACAACCTCCTCGAGAGTTGAAAGGGCAATCCGTCACGCAATAGAAATCGCGTGGGACAGAGGAAACATCGATGTGCTGAACAAAATTTTCTCCTACACCGTCCACAGCAAACCGGCGGCGTACTCACAGGCGCTTTCAGATAATTTGTGTTCTTCCCAATTTTACATTCTTGTCGTTTCCCCTCGACAAAGAAAAAAGACGTTCTTTTGAGAGCGTCTTTTTTCTTGCTTTTTTCACCCGAACAAGTGCTGAAACCACTCGAAAACTGCGAATTTTATCGTAATCCCCTGCGGTTTTCCAAAGTTTGCGAGAACTTCCTCGGCATTTTCGGTATTTTCAATCTCACAAGCCGCGGGCAAACAAAGCTGCGGGAAAATCACGCACCACCAGTTGTGCCCTTCGCCGCTGCCGAGAGTAATCCGAATTGCCCGATATCTTCCCGCCGGTAAAATGAGCTTGTCGTATTCACGCGTGGTGAAATCCATCGTCACAAGCTCTGCTTTTGCGCCATAAGAAAAGCCGTTCCTTTCAAGAAATTCGGTTGATTTGCGCTCGATTTCGGGCAGCAGCCCGCGCGCCTTTTTCTCCGCTTCGTCAAGATTTCCGCACTCGGAAAGCTCTCCGGAAAACTCTCGGAGAATAAAGTCGCGCAGCTTCAGCTTAATCGCTTGGTCTGCTTCGCTGTCGGAATTTGCGGGAATGTGCAGCCGCAAAACCTCGCTGCAAACGTCCTCGCAGTTTTCCGCAAATGTAAGAAACCCGCCCGCGCAAAAGAAAAATGCCGCGCAGACTGCCAGAAAAATTGATGTAAGTACTCTTTTCATAAAATGTCCTTTCCGTTCACCCAAAGGTTGTCACGGAATTAGCTTTGACCAAATGCACAATTTTAATCAAAATTGCAAAAAATACTTGAAATAATCACCGAAATATTGTATAATAATATTAATTACAGGCAAATGAAAAGTAAAAATACGGATATAAAGGGGAGTTTTTATGCCGCTTGAAGAAATAACAAGGGAGTTTTCGTTCCCGCTTTGCAGAATGATTGACGAGTTCAAGCTCGAAGTCATCTATATGCCCGAAAACGGTGGCAATATTCTTATCACCAACAACGATACCAATCGTCCCGGACTTCAGTTTGCGGGATTTTACGAGTATTTTGACAACAAGCGTATTCAGGTTATGGGAAAAATGGAGCACGCGTACCTCTCGGGACTTGACCCCGAGATTCGCAGAAAGCGTATCGCGGACCTTTTAAGCTATCGTTTTCCCGCGCTTGTTATCACGCGCAACGAGGAGATTTTCCCCGAAATGCTGGAGCTTGCGCCGAACTATGAAATCCCGATTTTACGCACCGATGAAAGCACAACCGTTTTCATCTCCAAGCTGATGGCGTTTTTGAATCTTCAGCTCGCGCCGAGAATTACCCGTCACGGCGTTCTTATCGAGATTTACGGCGAGGGCGTGATGATACTCGGCGAAAGCGGCGTCGGTAAGAGCGAAACCGCGATTGAGCTGGTAAAACGCGGACATCGTCTTATCGCGGACGACGCCGTTGAAATCCGCAAGGCTTCAAACATCACGCTTGTCGGCTCTTCGCCCGATAATATCAGGCACTTCCTCGAGCTGCGCGGTATCGGTATCGTAAACGCGCGCCAGCTTTTCGGTATCGGCGCTGTTAAAATGTCCACGAAAATCGATATGGTTGTCGAGATGGAACTCTGGAATCCCGAGAAAACCTACGACAGAATGGGCGTTGACACGCACTATATGACAATTCTCGGCGTTAAAGTGCCGCTGCTCAATATCCCCGTTAAACCGGGCAGAAACCTTGCGGTTATCCTCGAGGTTGCGGCAATGAACAACCGTCAGAAGAAGATGGGCTATAACGCTGCCAAGGACTTGCTCAGACAGCTCGGAATTGACTCCGACAGCGAAGAAATTATGTCGGATTTGAATATTTAATATGAAAGGAAATTTGGGTTATGTATAATATAGGAATTGATTTGGGCGGAACTAATATCAAGGTTGGATTGGTTGATGAGAATTACAACATCGTTCAGAAGGCGACCGCGAAAACAAATCTCCCGCGCCCTGCGGACGAAATCTGCGGGACTATCGTTGAGCTTATCTGGCAGTGCCTGAACGCAGCGAAGGTTACTATCGGCGAGGTTAATTCCATCGGTATCGGAACGCCCGGCGTTGCCAACAGAAACAGCGGCGTTGTCCTCTATTCCTGCAACCTCGATTTCCACAACACCGACCTGCGTACACTCCTCAAGCAGCGCCTTAACAAGCCGATTTACGTTGAAAACGACGCAAACGCGGCGGCATTCGGCGAGGTTCTCGCGGGTGCGGGAAAGGGTTATTCGGACGTTGTTGTAGTAACGCTCGGCACAGGCGTCGGCGGCGGTATCATTATCGGCGGCAAGATTTACACAGGCTTCAATTTCTGCGGCGCTGAGCTTGGACACACGGTTATCGAGTTCAACGGCAGACAGTGCGGCTGCGGCAGAAAGGGCTGCTTTGAGGCATATTCTTCGGCAACCGCGCTTATAAATATGACTAAAGAGGCTATGGAAGCGCACAAGGATTCCAAAATGTGGGAAATCGCGGGCGGCGATATCGAAAAGGTTGACGGCAAGACCGCTTTTGATGGTATGAGAGCCGACGACGAAGCCGCAAAGGGCGTTATCAATATGTACATAGAATATCTCGGCTGTGGTTTGACAAATATCGTCAACACGTTCCAGCCCGAGGTTCTGCTTATCGGCGGCGGCATCTGCAAGGAGGGCGAAAACCTCACCAAGCCGCTGTACGAGATTATCAAGCGTGACAGCTACTGCGTTGATGAAAAGCAGTCCACAAAGCTTGATATCTGCAAACTCGGAAACGACGCGGGAATTATCGGCGCGGCGTTCCTTTACAGCATCTAAAATCAAATTCGGAGGAAATCAGTGGATAATTACGCCGAAATTTTAAGAAACTGCCGCGAAAGCGGCGGTTTTTGTGAACGGAACTTTACGCTCGCCGAGAAAACTTCAATGAAAATCGGCGGGGAGTGTGACGTTTTTGCTGCGCCTAAAAATGAAAAATCGCTCTGCGAGCTGCTGAAAAGCTGCCGTGAGAGCGGGATTTCGTATTTTATTCTCGGCAAAGGCTCAAACGTGCTGATAAATAAATTTCACGGCGTTGTTATCTCAACGGCGGAGCTTTGCGATATCGAGGCTGACGGTCGGACAATAACGGCGGGCGCGGGCGCGTCGCTTTCGGCTGTCTGCAAAACGGCTCTCGAGCATTCGCTGACGGGAATGGAGTGCCTTTACGGTATCCCCGGCTCGGTCGGCGGCGCGCTTTTTATGAACGCGGGCGCTTACGGCGGGGAAATGAAGGACGTTGTCGAGAGCTGCCGGTATATCGATGAGGACGGCGAAATCCGTGAAATGAGCGCGGAGGAGATGGAGCTTTGCTATCGCGGGAGCGTTTTCAGAAAGCACGATTTTGTGATAATATCGGTTGTGTTCACGCTTCAGGACGGCGAAAAAACCGCGATAAAAACGCGTATGGACGAACTTATGCAGCGGCGCCGCGACAAGCAGCCGCTTGAATATCCGTCCTGCGGAAGCACCTTCAAGCGTCCCGAAAACGGCTTTGCTGCGGCTCTTATCGAGGAGTGCGGGCTGAAAGGCTGTTCAATCGGCGGCGCGGAGGTAAGCAAAAAGCACAGCGGTTTCGTGATAAATAAAGGCGGCGCGGCGTTCGGTGACGTTGTCGCGCTGGTTGAGCATATAAAGAAAATCGTCCGCGAGGAAAAAGGCGTTGAGCTGGAATGCGAAATGATAATTGTGGACAAATGACGAGGAATTTATGACATTTTTGATTGTAACAGGTCTGTCGGGTTCGGGAAAATCCTCCTGCGTAAGGGTACTGGAGGACATCGGTTTTTTCTGCATTGACAATATGCCGCCGCAGCTTATCCCGAATTTTGCCGAAATGTGCGCGAAAAACCGTGAAATTGAGCGCGTTGCCATTGTCACGGATATCCGCGGGGGAGCGATGTTTTTGAAGCTCTCGGAGAACCTCTCGCAGCTGCGCGCGATAAACGGCGTTGAGGTGAAAATTCTGTATCTTGAGGCGTCGAAAGAGGTCCTGATGAACCGCTACAACGAAACCCGCCGCAAGCACCCGCTTGAAGAGGCGGCAGGCGGCGATTTGTCGAAGGCGATTGACGCGGAGATGACGCTCCTCACGGACATTCGCGCGTGCGCGGATTACATCATCGACAGCTCCCTGCTCACCTCGCGCCAGCTTCAGGAGCAGGTTTCGGGGCTTTTTCTCGAGAACCCCTCGGACAGAATGCTGGTGAGCTGTATGAGTTTCGGATTTATGTACGGCGTGCCGGGAGAAGCGGACTTGGTGTTTGATGTTCGCTGTCTGCCGAACCCGTTTTATGTTCCCGAGCTGAAGCGGCTCACGGGGCTTGACGAGGCTGTCCGCGACTTTGTGATGAAGCACCCGCAGAGCGTTGAGTTCGAGAAAAAAATCTTCGATATGGCGGATTTTCTGCTCCCGCTGTACGTTTCCGAGGGCAAGAGCAGGCTGGTTATCGCTTTCGGCTGCACGGGCGGAAAGCACCGCTCTGTGACCTTTGCAAAGCGCACTGCCGAGCATCTTGAAAACGCGGGATTCCTCGTTCGCGAGGTACACCGCGATATCGATAAGTGACCTATCTGTTCATCACCGTTCGGTACCGCTCGATAAAATCGGCGAACATATCGGCAATTTTTCGGTTTTCATCGAAAAAAAGGAAGTTGCTTTGGCGCATACGAACCAGCTCTCTATAACGAATTTCTGCGGCTTGACCCGAAATCCCGCAGATTTTTTTTATCTCCTCGGAGCTGTCCGCGCCGCATAAAATCAGCACGGGCAGCGGCGCGAGAAAATCTGCGGCAAACCTGTCGGCGGCGTGTTCCTCGGAGTTTGTGGGAGCGCTTCCCGAGAGTTTTCCCGTGTGCCCGAGAACGCAGTGCCCGAGTTCGTGAGCGATGGTAAACCGCCGTTTTCGCTCACCGCAGGCATTCTCGTTCACCGCGATAACAAAGCGATTATCCGACTTGAACGAGAACCCGAACGGGCTTCTTCTGTACAGAAAATCCGCTTTGATATCGTAGATTTCCGTCATCGAACGGTAGCTGACGGTTTTTATCCCGAGTGTACCCGCGGCTTTTGCGGGATTAATCGGTAAATCGCATATCTCAGTCGTTTCAAACACATCGCAAACCTTCATTATTGCTCCTTTCGCTAACGGTAATCCGGCGCGTCGAAAATGCTCTTTTTGCCGCGCTTTTTGAGGACAATTGTGCCGCCGCCTTTTCTCGCGGCAATAGTCACGGTTTCTTCCTCAAATCCGAAAAGCTCGTTCGGGGAGCAGTCGAGCGCCTCGAAAAGCCGATACAAAACCTCTTCGCGCGGGAAACTCACGCCCTGTTCATAGTTCCCGACAGCTGACGGCGTGACGCCGATTTTCAGCGCCAAATCCCGCTGAGTAAGCCCCGCATTCCTCCGAAGCTCGGAAATCTTCTCGCCGATTGTCATAACGTCACCTCGCAAACCGCTTGTTTAGCGCATTTGTAGTGCCCTTTCAGGCTGTCGAGCGCTTTTTTTCTCAGGTTGAAAACCTGCCGCTCGCTTATGTACATCTCATCGGAGATTTTCCGCCAGTCCTTCGCAAGAATATAGTGCTGATACAAAACCGTGCGCTCATCGCCGTGCAGCGCGCTCAGCACCTTCAGCGCCTCGCGTTTCGCGTCAACGGCACGGTCGATATTCGCGTTCAGCTCCTCCTCGAATTGGGCGAGATTTTCCGCAAGCGACTGCGCGTACGCAAGGCTGTGACCCGTGTTTCGCATAATCCTGTGCAAGCGCTCGATTTGTTCAAGCTCCGCCGTGATTTCCATTTCAGCTTCACGCGCAGCTTTCAATATTTCAAGAAATTCCATTTCGCCGCCCCTTTCATCTCGAATTTCATCTATGAACAGATTATACCACAAGAAACTTGTAGTGTCAATAGGTTTCAGAAAATTTGTTCATTTTGCACAAATTCGCTGAAAACATTGTCGAAAAACGGCGGATACTTGAAATTTCCCGAAAAATGTGATACAATAGAATTACTATTCAAGGAGGTTTTTTTATGAAAGTTATACTTGTAAACGGTTCACCCAAGGAAAAAGGCTGTACATACACGGCGCTTTGCGAGGTTGAAAAGGCGCTTCGGGCAAACGGCATCGAAACCGAGATTTTCTGGCTTGGAAAGGACGCGCTCGCGGGCTGTATCGGCTGCGGAGCATGCGGTAAAACGGGGAAGTGCTTTCGCGGCGACTGCGTGAACGATTTTGTCGAAAAGGCAAAGGACGCAGACGGCTTTGTTTTTGGCTCACCCGTTCATTACGCGGCGGCTTCCGGCGCGCTTACTTCGTTTATGGACAGGGCGTTTTTCTCGGGTAAGAAGTATCTTCTCGGCAAACCCGCGGCTGCCGTTGTCAGCTGCCGCAGAGGTGGCGCGTCCGCTGCGTTTGACCAGATAAACAAGTATTTCACGATAAGCTGTATGCCGATTGTATCCTCGCAGTACTGGAATCAGGTTCACGGAAGCACGCCCGAGGACGTCCTCAAGGACGAAGAGGGCTTGCAGACGATGAGAACGCTCGGCAACAATATGGCTTGGCTTTTGAAGTGCATTGAAGCGGGAAAAGCGTCGGGCGTTGATTTCCCTGCGCTTGAAACGCCGATTAAGACAAGTTTTATTCGCTGAATTTTTGTGTAAGCAGGTGCGCTATGTCATTTTCTTCCGAGATAAAAACGCAGCTTTGCGCTGTCAAAGAGCTTTCCGAGCGCGAGATGACCGCGATGCTTTACGGTATGTTTTTCGCGGGGAAAAGCGTTTCGGGAAAGCCCGCTGTCCGAACGGAAAATCTTGAAATTTTTTCGGCGGCGCAGGGGCTTTGCGCGCGGGTTTTCAAAAACGAGCACTATGAAACGCGCCGTCTTGTTAAAAACGGCGGCTCGCTTTATACATTGAGCGTGAAGTCGGATTTTTTCGGTGATTTTCTTTCGATAAACGAGAGCGTTATTTCGGGCAGCGATGATACCGCAAGCGCGTTTTTGCGGGGAATTTTCGTGTGCTGCGGATATGTGACAAACCCGCAAAAGGAGTATCACCTCGAGCTTGTTCTTCCCGAGAGCGAGCGTGCAGAGGTTCTCGCGGACTTTATCTCGGAGCACGGAATGTTCCTCAAAACCACCGAGCGCAAGTCGCAGACGGTTCTCTATTCAAAAACAAGCGAGCAGATTGAGGATTTTCTCACCTATATCGGCGCGGGTACGCACTCGCTTGAAATAATGCAGGTGAAGATTGAAAAGGACTTGCGAAATCGCGCGAACCGTTCGGTGAACTGCGACAGCGCAAATCTCGACAAAACTGTTGCCGCAAGCGAAAAAAGCTGCCGTGATATCGAGCTGGTGCTGGAGGAAATCGGTCCGGAAAATCTCAGCCCCGAGCTTCGCCAAACCGCGCTTTTGCGGTTGAATAACAGGGAAAGCTCGCTCTCGGAGCTTTGCGCGATGTTTGAAGAACCCATCAGCCGAAGCGGGCTGAATCACCGTTTGAAGAAGCTCTCGGCGCTTGCTTGTCAAATCCGCGAGGAGAAAGGCGAACGGTAAATAAGTGAATATCCCCCTTTTTTCCGTGTAAAATAACGGTGAAAAGGGGGATTTTTATGAAGATTGAAATTGACCGTGACGGGTGCATCAGCTGCGGACTGTGCGCGGAAATTTGTCCCGAGGTGTTTCGTATAGCCGAGGACGGGCTTTCTTCCGTCATTTCGGGCGCAAGCGGCTCGGACGAAAAAATTATCGAGGCTGCGGAGAACTGTCCCGTTGATGTAATCCATCTTGAATAACTGAAAGCGGCGCGTTTTCGGACGTGCCGCTTTTGCCCGTTTTCCCGCCGGACTTGCTTTGCGGGAACTCACGGCATA
Source organism: [Eubacterium] saphenum (assembly GCA_004555855.1). Taxonomy (GTDB): domain Bacteria; phylum Bacillota; class Clostridia; order Oscillospirales; family Ruminococcaceae; genus CAG-115. The sequence goes on from SFJQ01000017.1 coordinate 9,134, forward strand.
CCTTGCGAACAGTACAGGCTTCTGCGAAGCCTTGGCGATTTCGGCGGCATCGAGCCGCCGAAATCGCGCGGGTGCAGCCGCGCCCGTTGAAGCGGGACGTTCGCGGCTGCACCCGCATTTGAGCCTGCTCTGTGCCTCGGAACAGACTTTGCTTTTTGCGGACTTTCAGGCGATTTTTCGGGCATCGAACCCGAAAAATCGCGCGGGTGCAGTCACGCCCGTTAAAGCGGGACGTGCGTGACTGCACCCGCACTGCTAAGGTTAGGTTGCTGAAAAGGGTTTGCGAATTTTTTCGCGTTCGCGAAAAAAAATTGGCAATGGTGGCGAAACTAGATTTCAAGTCGGTTTGAAAAACATTAGTTTGAGAAAATCCATTTTTTATGATTTGACGGCTTCGCCTTCAGTTCGCGGCTTCGTCGCGAGTGCCTCCGGCGGCTTGAAACCTTTTTCTGAAGAAAAAGGTTAAGGAAACCGAAGGTTTCACTGGCTTCCAAAAAGACTTTTTTCGCTTCGCGTGCTTAGAACCAACTCCGCGAAAGTTTAGCTCAGCCCGTTCTTTCCGTTCCAAATCTGATGAAATTGTACTCCTTCGCCGCCGTATCCCACGTCAGCGCCCCGACAACCCCCGTCGGCTCAATCCCGTAAAGCCGCTGAAACGTCATCACCGCACGCTCCGTTTCCGGCCCGAAATACCCCGTCGCTTCAATCACGGGAATTTGCCCGATATTCTGCCCGATTACCCGCAGATACGTCTGAAACTCTTTTACATCGTCATTTCGCATACCGGGAGTTAAATTGAATCCCGGATAAAGCGCCGCCGTTGCTCCCGCGTAACCCTCGGGCAGATTGTTCACAATATTTCGGTAAATCTCGTTTATCAGCTCCCACGTCCTGAAATCCACAACTCCGTCGGGATTTAACCCGTAAAACCGCTCAAAAGCGCGAACCTGATTATCCATCGCCGAATTGAACACGCCGTCCGAAGTAACCATCGGAATTTCGGGATTGAAATACGCGATAACGTTCAGATAGTACTGAACAATCCGCACGCGCTCGCCGTAATCGCCTTGGCGCAGGTCTTTCTCGAAAATGTTCGACACTTCTTCTTGCGTAAGCCCCTCGCTCGTCAGCTCCGACAAACCCTTGACTGCCGTGAAAATGTACTTAATCTGATACCACGTCGATTTGTTGACAATTCCCGTCTGCGGCAGCCCGAAAACGCCTTGGAAAACGCGCACAGCTTCAACCGTGCTCTCGCCGTAAATTCCGTTCGCGGGAACGATTTTCGGTATCGCAGGGTAATTTGTGCTTATTCTGTTCAGTTCAACTTGAATTGCCCGCACCTCGTTTCCCGTTGAACCAAACCCAAACGGCGTTCCCGGATAACTCGGGATATTCGGCGAAATCGGCGCGTTGTACACGATATCGATGTCATTTCCGTAATAGAATTGCAGCATCTCATACGGCGTGTAGCCGCGATTTGCGAGCGTTACCGTGCCCCATTGCGAAAGTCCCTGACAAGTCACGGTTGTGCCGTTGCAGAAAGCCGTGAAAAGCGGCTCAACGCTGCCTCTCCTGACAACATAATTGTTGAAAATCTCATCGACAATTCTGCTGATGTTCTCAAACACATCGCGCCCGTTGACAAACGCTTGGTCGTACTGCGTGGAGTTTGTGATGTCGAAATTGTAGCCGCGGCTTCTGTACCACTCGGTGTAAACGCGGTTCAGCGCAAAGGATATCTGAACGTAAATGTTGGCTCTGAGAGCCGCTTCGGGCCATGTCGGGAAAATCTCGCTCGAGGCGACGTTTTTTATGTAATTCGGGAAAGTTAGCGTGACGTTCTGCGCGTTTGAGTTGGGCGGTCCGAGGTGAACCGTGATGTTTTCGGGGACAAAAGGGAGATTTGCTTCAGGCATTTTCGTTCACCTCCGTGATATTCTCGGTCATCTGCTCTTCGGTGGGAACCATCGCCGTGCGCTGAACCGAGTTTACTCCGTCAAATACGGGTATTCCGGTGTACCTGATTGCCGCGTAGCCGTTTTTGGTGACGACCGCGTCATAAAGCGCGAATGGCTGGATTTTGTTTCCGCTGTCAAGGGAGAGATTTTTCTCGGGCGCGGGGAGGGTTATCGGCGCGGTCTGCCCGCTCATATCGGTCGTGAGCGTGCTGAACGTGTGTGTTTCGCCGCCGATTTGCTTTGTTATGATAATTTTTGCGCCGACAACAGGAAGCGCTTCTCTCGCGGTGTACACGCGAAATGACATTGTGCCTCTGCCGGTGTTTTTGCTCTCAAAATCCGCAAAATCCGCGTAAACAGGCTCGGGGAAATTGCCCGGCTCGGTTTGACTGCCCTCGCGAACGATATCTTCTCGGGAGTTTTCGGGCGTGCGTTCATCGGGGAAGCTGCGCCCTGTGAGCTGCTCGCCGTACTCCGTGCCGCTTATCGGCTGTCGGTTCAAGCCCTCGGCGCGTTCCTCGGAAACCGTTCCCCCTGCGGCAAAATCAGCGCGCGGCGTTGGCGGGGAATTGTCCGTGACGCCCGAAGCGCCCGGCGAAGACTCGTTGTTCTCGGGCAGGCTCTCGTTCGTGATATCCTCGCGCGTCTGCTCAAAGGACGGAATTTCGGTGAATCGAGGGTTGTCTGTGATATCATCGTCCGATTCGGCGGCTTGCCTTGTCGGATAACCGTCCGCAATCGCCGAAGGATTTTCCGGCTCGTTCATCTCGGGAGCGGGAAACTCGGGTTCTTCGGGAGCTTCATTTTCCTCATCAGCCTGTTCGGTCATTTCCTCGGAAACAGGTTTCGTTGGTACTTGTTCCGCAGCAGCTGTTTCCTCGGGAACCAGTTCCGTTGGAACCTGTTCCGTTGGAGCGGACTGCGACGGATTTTCGGCAAGCCGCGAGAAAATCTCGTCAATCTGCGCGCCCTCGTCCACATATCCGATAACCTGCGGAGTGCGCTTTTTCTCGGTACGCGGCTCGGGAGCGGGCGCAGGCCGGCTCTTGCTCATATCCATAAGCTCCTTTTTGTAGCGCTCTATCAGCTTTTTCATATCGTCCATAAGATAACCTCCGATAAAAATTTCGTGTGTTTTAGAAAATATATGCAAAAAATTGCAGTAAAATGCAGTCAAAGGTGTGCTAACATTTACTTGAAATCCGAAATACTTTAAAAGGAGTGTGACTTATGCAGCGAAAAAACGCAAAAACCTCGGTTAAGGATTTTTTCGACGCAAACGCAGCAAAATTTATCAAATTCGGCAAAACCTTTATCGCAAATCTCACCGATGAAGCGCTTATCAACGAGCTTGCCCAAAAGGATTTGGAAAAGCTGGCGAAGGTGTTCAAGCTGGTTTTTGAAATTCTCGGCGAAAATACCCGCGACGACGCTTCGGAAAAGGCTGCTGAGCTTATCGCAGCCTATACTTCTCTCACGGAGGATGACGAGAAATGACCTTTTCGCCAAAACAGGAACAGGCGCTTCTGTTGCTCAAAAACGGCGGCCTGAAGCGCATCAACATCTTTGAAGGCAGCGTCCGAAGCGGAAAAACCTTCATATCGATTGTGATGTGGGGGCTTTGGGTTGCCGCTTCGCCGAAAGACGGCGCGTACCTTATGTCCGCGAAAACGCTCAGCACGCTAAAACGCAACGTCCTCGAGCCTATGCGCGCACTTTTCGGCGACTGCTTCACTTACAGCACGGCAAAAAAGGAGGGCTTGCTTTTCGGGCGCAGGATTTTTCTTGAAGGTGCAGCCAATGCCGAGAGTGAGAGCAAAATCCGCGGAATGACGCTCAACGGCGCTTACTGCGATGAGCTTACGCTGTTCTCGGAGGACTTTTTCGTGATGCTGCTCTCGCGATTGTCCGAAAAAGGCGCGAAGCTGTTTGCGACAACAAATCCTGATGACCCGAATCACTGGGTTAAACGCGACTATCTCGACAACAAATCGGTGGATTTGCTCGCGTTGAAGTTTCGCCTTGACGACAATATTTTTCTCCCGAAAAAATATGTCGATCAGCTCAAAAACGAGTTCAGCGGAGTGTTCTACGACAGATTTATCCTCGGCGAGTGGACGGCTGCCGAGGGGCGAATTTACGATGGCTTCGGGAAAAGCCATATTATTTCTATCGGGGAACTTCGCGAAAAAACCGCGCAAAACCCGATTGTACATTCGGTTATCGGCGTGGATTACGGCGGGAGCGGGTCAAGCTCGGCTTTCGCGCACGTTGGCTTTGACGCGGGCTTCAAAAACGTCTACGTCCTGTCGGAGTACTTCGACAGCAAAAATCGCTCTGCCGAGTGCCTGATAAACGCTTTTCGGGATTTTGTCCGCGATGAAAAAGAGAAATTCCCGACACTTACAACTGCGTTCTGCGACAGCGCCGAGCAGCTTTTAATCAAGAGCTTTCGCGGAGCTGTCAGGATTGAGGTGAAAAACGCGCTCAAAAAGCCGATTAACACGCGGATAAATATGCTTGGCAGACTGATTTCCGCGAACAGGTTTTTCGTTCTCGACCACTGCCCGCACACCATCGAAGCAATTCGCGGCGCTCTCTGGGACGCGCGCAGCCTTCACCAAAACCGTCGCCTTGACAACGGCACAACAAACATCGACAGCCTTGACGCTCTCGAATACGCTTTTGAGCGGTTTGAGCGCCAGCTTTTCCGAGTGTAGCGCACAAAAAAAGCTCCCGAAGAAATTCGGGAGCAAATCGCCGCGCAGTGGAAAAGTGTGAAGGTTGTGCAATTGACATCAGATATATGTATAACCGCGCGACTGTTAAAATGGAAGGGGCGAGGACTCGAAGCTACGTCGTTGCCGCCGCAGGAGAACTGCTTTCCTGTCCTCTTAATGCTATTTTACCATATTTTTCGCAAAAGTCAACCTTTATTACAAAACTGTAATTATATTGTAATCGTTTTGCAAGATTTGTAATCATTCTGTAAGAAAAATTCACTTTGGAATTGCAGCATATTTCTTTGGAAAATGAAAGAAGTTTGCGATATAAATTCAAAAATGGAAATTTTCCCGCTGTGCCTGCAGCACAAACCGTTGTGTTGTTTGTGTACAATTTACGGCGTGAGGATTGTGTTTTAGCTATATTGATATGTGCAGGTTGTATATTTTAAACGGGAGTTTTGGTGAAATAAAACATATTATGACGGTATTTTTGTGCTTGAACTATAATCGGTTGACTTTTGCTTTGGACTTTGGTATAATTAACGTGTAAGAAGAAATTGCAAGAAAAGAAAATCAAAAATTCATTTTGAACGAGCAGACAAGGGCGTCTAAATCGAACGCTTGTCTGCTTTTTTGCATTTCCCGAAAGGACAGATGGCTATGGATAATCGCACGGAAATTTTGCTGGACAATATCGGTATGACCTACAAAACTACCGATGGCAGAGATGTTACAGCGCTCACAAGCGTTTCTCTCGATATTAAAAAAGGAGAGTTTATCTCGCTGCTCGGACCGTCGGGCTGCGGCAAAACCACGCTTCTGCGGATTATCGCCGACCTCCTCCAGCCAACGCAAGGCACAATTACCGTCGGCGGCGAAACTCCCAGACAGGCTCGCCTCAAGCAGCGTTATGGCATAGTTTTTCAAAGCGCCGTGCTGTACGACTGGCGGACGGTCAAGAAAAACGTTATGCTCCCGCTTGAGATTATGCACGTTCCGAAGGCAGAGCGCTCCGACCGTGCCGATAAAATGCTGGAGCTTGTGGGGCTTTCGGATTTCGCAAACCATTATCCGAACCAGCTTTCGGGCGGTATGCAGCAGAGAGTTGGAATTGCAAGGGCGCTTGTTCTTCAGCCGGAAATTCTTCTGATGGACGAGCCGTTTTCCGCGCTCGATGAGTTTACGCGCGAAAAGCTTCACATCGACTTGCTCAAAATCTGGCGCAAAACCAACAAAACCATCATTTTCGTAACCCACAACATTCAGGAGTCGGTTTTCCTCTCAGACAGGGTTTGCGTTCTTTCTCCGCACCCCGGGCGGCTTTCGGCGGTTGTTGACATTGATTTGCCGCGCCCAAGAACAATGGAAATGAGAAACACTCCCGAATTTACCGAGCTTGTCGCAAAGGTTCGCGGCAGCTTTGAAGGGGTTTAAGGAGGGTTTTCGATGACAAAAATCAAAAAAATCTTCCGTTCCAGGAAAATGGTGACGGTTGTGTGGGTTGTCGGGATTTTCGTTATCTGGGAAATTTTCGCGTTTGTCGTTCAGGCTACAAAGCGCACTCCCATAAACGTTCTTCCGCATATCTGGCAGATTGTCGGCTCGTTTTTCTCGGATAGCAAAGTAAGTGGGCAGCTCACGATGGCTGAGCTTATCGGGCAAAGCTGCGCGGAAACTCTTCTGAGAGCAGGCGTAGGTTTCCTTATCGGAACGGTTGTCGGGTATGTGCTGGCGCTTCTGATGAACCTCTCGGGCGTTGTCGAGAAAATCGCGTTCCCGTATCTTATGCTCATTCAGATGATACCCATTCTGGGAATGGCGCCGATTATCCTCGCGATTACGGGCGACATCAACACCTCGCGTATCGTCATAGCGGCAATCCTCACGTTTTACCCCGTTTCAACAAACGTTCTCGCGGGATTTAAGGCGGTCGAACGCGAAAAACACGAGCTTATGTACTCCTACGCGGCAAACAAGTTTCAGCTTTACACAAAAACGCTTATTCCATCGTGTATCCCGTACTTTTTCACGGGACTGAAAATCTCCGCTCCTATGGCTATCACGGCTTCAATTCTTGTCGATACTCTTCAGGGCGGAAACGGGCTTGGGTGTATGCTTTCGCAGTCGCTGAAAGGCGGTATGACGAGGCTTGTGTTCTGGGATATTGTCCTGATAAGCGCTGTTATCGGCATTCTGAGCTACTGGCTTATGGGCGTTATCGAGCGGCTTCTTTGCCCGTATAAAAGAAAGAAAGGCGGCGCGGAGTGATGAAATCCAAACGTCTTTTACACAACATCTCGGGCGTTGCGCTTCCCGTGCTGTTTGGCGTGTTGCTTGTCGTTCTCTGGCAGACGCAGGTTCTTCACGCGTGGATTGGCACGGATACGATTACGCTTCCGCTTCCGACAAGAATTGGCGAAATCATTTCACAGAACTCCGAAACCATCTGGGGACACGTCCAAATCACGCTTGTCGTCACGCTGGGCGGTCTGGTTATGGGTTCAATTCTCGGATACTTAATCGCGATTATTGCAACGATGTTCTCGAAATGGGGCGCGGGCGGTCTTACAATCGTTTCCGCATTTAACGCAATCCCGCTTGTTGCGCTTGCTCCCGTTATCAATAACTGGACGAGAGATATCAGCACCGATGTCAGCGTCAGAAGTACGGTTGCGAAAATCATCGTGGTCACAATTTCCTGTACTGCAGCGATGAGCGTAAACGCGTTTCGCGGACTTACCGAGCTGAAGCCGTTTTCCGAGGATTTGATGAGCAGCTATGCTGCGAAAAAAATCACGGTTTTCACAAAGCTGCGGCTGCCGAACAGCATTCCGTATATCTTCACGGCACTTCGCGTGAGCGTTCCCGCAAGCGTTATCGGTGCTCTTGTCACCGAGTATTTTGCGGAGGAAACCGTCGGCGTCGGCAGGCAAATCCGCGAAAATATAGTCAAAGGTCAGTACCCGACAGCTTGGGCTTATATCGCGGTCGCTTGCGCTATCGGAATAATTTTGTACGCGATTTTGATGATTGCGGAAAAGCTGATTTTGCGAAACAGAAAATCAAGGTAATAAGCGAGAGCTTATAATAATGGTCGCCTCTAAAAACCTTGTTTGAGCGAAAATGTGTATAGCACACCGCCTGCGTCGTCAAACCTCCTTGTAAGGCATCAAGCCTTACTTCGTCGGTTTTCCTAGCATTCGGCGCACTCTACCCATTTTCACTTTTCAAAACGATTTTTAGATGCTCCCAAAAGAAAGAACAAAGAAAGAACATTTGAAAGGCAGGTAACTAAAATGAAAATGACAAAAAGAAAAAAGTTTGTGGCAGCGGCAGCTGTTGTACTGGCTTGCGCTCAGCTCACCGCTTGCAGCAGCGCAACGACTTCCTCTTCATCTTCGTCTTCATCGTCGCCTTCGATTTCTTCCTCCTCATCTGCGGCAGGCTCGGAAAGTTCCTCCTCAACGGCAGAAGGCGGCTTGATGTCCAACGAGGAAATCATCAAGGCTGCGGCTGCTGCGGGTAAGGTCGGAAACTGGGGACTCGGAAACGAGTACGAAATTCAGGCGCTGCTCACGAAATACGGTCTGCCGACTGATTACATCACGATGGATTTCACGATGGACCAGTTCGATACAGACGCGGTAACTCTTGCTTCCGCGATGACCTACAACGAGCTTGGGCTTGTAAAGAACAGCTATGACGGCGGCTACAACTACGGCGACAGCGTTGGTATTATCGATATGAACGATGAGGGCGTGGCGATGCTCGAGGACAACCTTTTCTGCTCAAAGGCATTCGCCGAGGCTAACCCGAATACCGTAAAAGCGTTTGTTTCCGCTTCGATGAAGGGCTGGGCTTACGCTTGCGAGCACACCGAGGAGGCTGCTGAAATCGTATTTGCGGCAGGTTCTTCCGTTTCTGCGGCTCACCAGTCTTATATGGCGGGCGAGGTTGCAAAGCTCGTTACAACCGATATGAACGGCAATTCCGTTTCTGCGGCAAATGTCGGCAATATGGACGAATCGGCAATGCAGCAGACTCTCGACCTTGCGAAAAAGTACATTATCCTTGAGGACAGCGCGGCTAAGGAGAAGCTCTCTTCGATGACTCTGGACGATATCAGAAGCACCGCTTATCTCACCTATGACAAGGAAAAGGACGGCGCTCCCGAAAAGACCTCCGTTTCCGTTCAGCTTAAGTGGCTGCCTCAGGCGCAGTTTATGGGCTATTATGTAGCTAAGGCTAAGGGCTATTACGATGAAGTCGGTCTTGACGTCAACATCGTTTCCGGCGGCGGCGACATCTCCGAAACCACCGCGGTTTACAACGGCACGGTTGACTTCGGCGTGACTTGGGTTTCCAACCTCATCAACGCAAATGCCGGCGGAATGGAGCTGCTCGAGGTTGCTCAGGTTTATCAGCGCTCGGGACTTGTCCTCGTTTACAAGAACGACAACTACAAAAAGTAAAAAAATCGCATTTTGATGTTTTCATTGGTTTTTAAAACGGCTCACGGGCGGTTTTCCGCCGCCCGCGCGTCCGTCGGAAAGCCTGCATTTTCGGATATCGGTTTTCCGACGGATACGCAAAGTCCGAATTATTTACGGGAGGGTTTTATATGGAGCTTATCATAAAAAACGGAACGGTTGTTTCCGCAACTCAGATGTACAAGGCGGATATCGCCGTGAAGGACGGGAAAATTGCCGCAATCGGCGCGGATTTGTCCGATATGACAGCCGACAAGGTTGTTGACGCGGCGGGAAAGCTGGTGCTTCCGGGCGCAATTGACGCGCACACGCACCTCGCGATGCCGTTCGGCGGGACGATTTCCTCGGACGATTATTTTGCGGGAACAAGAGCTGCTGCCTGCGGAGGAACAACAACGGTGTTCGATTTCGCGCTTCAGAATTTCGATGAGCCTATGGTCGAAACATTCAAGCGCAGAAACGCTCTTGCGGCTCCGGACGCGGCGGTTGACTACTCGTTCCACATCGGCGTTAAGGATATCCACGGCGATTTGCTCGACTCAATCGGCGAAGCGTGCGATATGGGAATTACATCTTACAAGGTATTTATGGTGTATGATTTCGGCGTTTCGGACGGAGTTTTCTTCAAGCTCTTGTCAAAATCCAAGGATTTCGGCGCGCTTATCGCCGTTCACGCGGAGAACAACGAGCTTGTAAACACGCTCACCGAGCAGTTTATCTCTGAGGGTAAAACGGACGCGTGGTATCACTATATGAGCCGTCCCGAGTTTGTCGAGGGAGAGGCGGACGAGCGCGCAATCAATCTTGCAAAGGCGGCAAACGCTCCGCTTTATATCGTGCATCTGGCGAATAAACAGGGTGTTGAAGCGGTCACGAAGGCAAAGGACGAGGGCTATGAAATCTATGCGGAAACTTGTCCGCAGTATCTGGAGTTTACAAGCGATGTCTACAAGCGCGCGGACGGCAGAAACTTTGTCTGCTCGCCGCCTATGAAGGGCAAGGAGTCGCAGGACGCTATCTGGGAGGCTATCAAGCGCGGTGATATCGACACGATTGCTACCGACCACTGCCCGTTCCAGCAGAGCGAAAAGGACTGGGGCTTGAACGATTTCAGAAAAATCCCGAACGGCTGCGCGGGTATCGAAAATATGTATCCGTATATGCTCGGAAAAGCGAACGACGGCGTGCTTCCGTTTACGAAGGTTGTTGAGCTTTGCGCGACAAATCCCGCGAAGATTTTCGGCTGTACCGACAAGGGTGAAATCGCTGTCGGAAAGGACGCGGATATCGTCATCTATGACCCGAAGAAGAATTTCACAATTCATCAGGAAAATATGCACTCGGACTGCGACCACACGGTCTGGGAAGGCGTCGAGGTTCACGGTTATCCTGTGCAGACTTATTCGAGAGGAAAGCTCGTTTTCGACAACGGCGAGTTTGTCGGAGAACGCGGCTGGGGTAAATTTGTAAAGTGTGAGAAGCATAAGGCAAAATAAACTGCGAGGGGCGATTTTATGGCATACAAGGGAATGAAACCGAGCGAGGAAGCGGCGCGCTGTCTGCTCTGCGAGAACGCTCCGTGTACGGCGGCTTGTCCTGAGGGATATGAGCCGGCGAGAGCTGTCAGAGCGGTGAATTTCGAGAATGAGCGCGGCGCGGGAGCTTTTGTCGGCGAAAAATGCAAGAGCTGTTCCGCACCCTGTGAAAGCGCTTGTATCCACTACGACAGACCTGTCAGAATAAAGGAGCTTGTTTCATCGCTTGCTCCCGCTTCAAAAATCACCGCAGACCTTTCAATCGACTTTTGCGGCGTTCATTGCGAAAACCCGTTCTTCCTCAGTTCTTCGGTTGTGGCAAGCAGCTATGAAATGGTTGCCCGAGCGTTTGAAATGGGCTGGTCGGGAGCGGTTTACAAGACAATCGGCTTCTATAAGCCAAACGAGGTTTCGCCGAGATTTGACGCGGTGAGGAAAGAGGGAACGCCGTTTGTCGGTTTTCGCAATATGGAGCAAATAAGCGACCACTCGCTTGAAGAAAATCTTGATATCCTGAAAAGACTCAAGCGCGATTATCCCACGAAAATCATCGTTTCATCTATTATGGGACAAACGGATGAGGAATGGACGGAGCTTGCGCGGCTTTCCGAGGAAGCGGGCGCGGATATCATCGAGTGTAACTTCTCTTGCCCGCAGATGAGCGCAAAGGGTATGGGAAGCGACGTCGGGCAAAATCCCGAGCTTGTCGCGCGGTACACGGCGCTTGCTAAAAAGGGAACGAAGCTGCCCGTGCTTGCCAAAATGACGCCAAATCTCGCGAATATGGAAATACCTGCAATCGCGGCGGTTAAAAGCGGCGCGGACGGTCTTGCCGCGATAAACACGATTAAGAGCGTAACCACAGCAGCCGGAGCCGAGGTGAGCGGAAAAAGCGCGGTTTCGGGGTACAGCGGAAAAGCTGTCAAGCCCATCGCGCTGCGGTTTATCAGCGATATGGCGAAATGCCCGCAGCTTAAAGACGTACCGATAAGCGGAATCGGCGGCATCGAAACATGGCGCGACGCGCTCGATTTTCTCTCGCTCGGCTGCACGAATTTGCAGATTACAACGGCGGTTATGCAGTATGGCTACCGCATAATCGACGATTTGATTTCGGGACTTTCCCGCTATATGAGCGAAATCGACGCGAAAAGTGTTTTGGAGCTTGTCGGAACGGAGCTTGAAAAGATTGTTCCCGCAGACGAGCTTGACAGGGCGACGGTTGTTTTCCCGAAATTTGACAGGGAAATGTGCATAGGCTGCGGAAGGTGCTTTGTTTCGTGCAGCGACGGCGGTCACGGCGCGATTTCGTTCGGCGGGGACAGGCAGCCAAAGCTTGACGGCGCAAAATGCGTTGGCTGTCATTTGTGCAGGCTGGTTTGTCCGACAGGCGCAATCGGCATCTCAAAGCGTTTCCCGAAACGCTGATAAAAGGAGGCGAACGGTTTGGCTATCACTTTGACTCAGCTTTGCAGAAACGCTGAGAAAAACTACAATATGAAGCTTGTCGCGGGGCGCGGAGGAATGGACAATACCGTGCGCTGGGTTCACATGGTTGAGGACAGCGAAGTGCCCGATTTTCTCCACGGAAACGAGCTTGTTTTTACAACGGGCATCGGTCATCTCGGAAGCGAGTGGCTTGAGCCTTTTGTAAAGTCGCTGAAAGAACACAAGGCCGTCGGTCTTGTCGTCAACCTCGGACCTCATATTGACGCAATTCCGTCACGGGTTATCGTCTACTGCGAGGAGAACGATTTTCCGCTGTTTACGCTCCCGTGGCAGGTGAGGATTATCGATATAACCTACAATTTCTGCAGGAAAATCATCGACAATGAGGAAGCGGAAACCACTCTTGCGGGAGCTTTCAGAAATTTGATTTTCTCACCCGACAAGCGCGAAAATTACGCGGCGGCGCTTGAGCGAAACGGCTTTTCGGAAAACGCGTCTTATGTCGTTCTGGCGATGTCTGTCAGTGACGGAAAAGCTTCCGCGGTTCAGCTTTTGCGAAACAATCGTTTCGGTTTGTGGCGGCTGATAAAGCGCTCGAAATATCCCGTGGCGATGTTTTTTCAGGACGACAAGCTGATTTCAGTGCGGCAAAACACCGACCGTGAGGAAATAAGCAGGCTGATAAAAGCGCTGTCCGAGCTTAATCTTGAGCAAAAGCTGAGCATCGGTATCTCGGACATGGGCGAGGGCTATCGGAGCGTTCCAAATTGCTATAAAGAGGCGGTTTCGGCTCTCGACGCGGCGATAATCAAAGGCTGCCGGTCGATGGCATACAGTAATATCGGCGTGTATAAGCTGCTTTTCGGCGTGGAGAACCGAGATGTTCTGCGAACCTATGTTGACGATACTCTCGGAAATCTCATCAGATTCGACAGCTTGAACAATACCGATTATGAGTACACTCTGCGGGTTTATCTCGAATGCAGCGGAAGCGTTCAGATGACAGCACAGCGGCTTGATGTCCACAGAAACACCGTCAACTACAAGATGAAGGTAATTCGGGAAATCCTTGGAATTGAGATGAATGACGAGGATAAAATGAATATTCTTCTCGCGTTCAGAGCGCAGGAAATACTCGGTTCGCGAAAGGAAAAAGGCTGATTTTCCGCGCTATTGCGGTTTATTTTTGAAATTTGAAAGGAAATGAGCAACTTATGAACGGCAACGAAATCAAGGAAATGCAGGTAAACTACAATCTGCAGTCGTGGTCAAAGCAAAGAGGCATTAACCCTATTCCCATCGAGAAGGCTGACGGAATTTATATGTGGGATTTCGACGGAAACCGCTATTCCGATATGTCCAGCCAGCTTGTAAACCTCAATGTCGGTCACAACTGCCGTCCGATTATCGAGGCAATCAAGGAGCAGGCAGAAAAGTACTGCTACCTCTCGCCGAGTTATGGCAGCGAACCGCGCGCTAAACTCGCAAAGATGGTTGTTGACCTGATGCCCGATAATATGGGGAAGGTTTTCTTCACAAACGGCGGCGCTGACGCAAACGAAAATGCAATCAAAATCGCGAGAATGTACACGGGAAGAAACAAGGTTTTCTCGCGTTACAGAAGCTATCACGGCTCAACCTTCGGCGCAGGCAACCTCACAGGCGAACCCAGACGTTACCCGCTCGAGCCCGGTATTCCCGGATTTATCCACTTCTTTGACCCGTATGTTTATCGTGAGCCTGTAATCAAGTTTGAGAGCGAAAAGCAGGCTGCTGAATATTATGTTTCAAAGCTCCGCGAGCAGGTGCTTTACGAAGGACCGGACAGCGTTGCCGCTATCGTTATGGAAACCATAACCGGCTCAAACGGCGTCATTATCCCGCCCGAGGGTTATTTGCAGGGCGTTCGCAAAATCTGCGATGAGTTTGGAATTATGATGATTTGCGACGAGGTTATGGCAGGCTGGGGCAGAACAGGAAAGATGTTCGCGTTCGAGAATTTCGGCGTAAAGCCAGATATCGTCAGCTTCGCAAAGGGCGTTACCTGCGGATATGTACAGCTCGGCGGCGTTGTCGTAAGCAAGGAAATCGCGGCTTATTTCGACGACCATTTCCTTTCCTGCGGTCTTACATACAGCGCGCATCCGCTTGCTTGTGCAGCCGGCGTTGCCTGCGTAAATTACTACAAGGAAGCAAATATCCTCGAAAATGTCAACAAGGTAGGAAAGGTTCTCGGCGAACTCCTCGAAGATATTAAGTCAAAACATGTCTGCGTGGGCGATGTGAGATATATCGGTCTGTTCAGCTCAATTGAGCTTGTCAGGAATAAAGATACCAAAGAGCCGCTTGTGCCTTACGGAAAAGACCCCGAGGGTAAGATGAGCAAGATTATCGGCGCGCTCAAGGCAAAGGGCTTTATGACCTACTCGCACGAGAATATGATTTTCGTCTCGCCTCCCCTCATTATCACCGAGGAGCAGCTCCGCGAGGAAATTGCGAAGGTTGACGAGGTTCTCGCAACGGTTGATACCGAAATCTGAAAAGGACAGGGTGAATGCAATGGCTGATTCATACAAGAATGCAAAGAGCGTAAAGCTCGCCGACTATATCCCCGCAGATAAGTTTCGGACAATTCTCTCGAAACAGCGGCACATGGAGGGCGGTGTGTCCGAAATTCCTGTGGAAATTCATATGAAGAGGCTCTTTGCGGACACGCTGAGCTTTTATGTGGAATGGGACGGAATTGTCTACGGTTTTGTCCGCGGGAAAAAGGATATCCTGGAAAAGCTCTCTGGCTTTGATGTGAAGAGAATTACAATTTC
>SFJQ01000111.1 GCA_004555855.1 [Eubacterium] saphenum
ACGAATACCTTGTGTGATTTTTTGAAAGGCTTAGAAAGGAATATTTACCCTGTTTTCGCCCCGAGAAATTACACAAACAAGGCTTGATGTATCTCATCTAACGTAAAGTTTTTCTTAGATAATGCAGAACGCAGTGCTGATTTATACAGGCACCGCATTTTTGTTTTTTATTTCGATATGCCGCCCAACAGCTTTTGCAGCGAATTCAGCGCTTTTTTATGTAATACTTTGGCGTTCGTGTATGACATATTCATTTTTTCCGCTATAATCTTCAAGGTCATACCTTCGTAGTAATGGAGAATTATAAGGTCTCTCAAGCGGCTGTCAAGCTGTTCAAGCGCTTTGCCGAGCAATTCCAGCGTTTCATCGTTTATGAGCTTTTCATCTATCGGATCATCATGAGCGACATCCTCCGGAAGCTCCTCAAACGGTTTACGGGTGCGGTAATAATCCACCACCGTGTTTTTGGTGACGGTATATATCCATGTGGATATCGAAGCCTTGCTCTCATCAAAGGAATCCAGCTTCCGATAAACCTTAGCAAAGACGCAGGAGGTCAAATCCTCAGCGTCCTGAGGATTTGAAACCTTAGACGAAATATACCTCATCACCTTGTCGTGATAATCGGTATATATCATGTCCCTGTTTTTTTCTGACAGAAGCATTCCACTAATCCCCCGTTATCTTTTTTGGACGAACTCGTCGGATAACCGCCGCCTGCCGCATTGACGCTTTCAAGCTCATCATCAGCTATTACGTCAGAATAACGGCTCTCAGTGTCCTTTATCAGTGCGTCAAGCCGCTTGTTTGCTGCAAACCCCTGATAAGCAAACAGTGATTTTAACGTTCTATCCATAGCGGACCACCTCGAAACATTTATTTCCAGAACTCCCACCATCTCTTGCCGCCGGCAACATTCTCCGAAGCGTCATCGGAAAGCTCGCCCTCGGCGTTAAGCTCGGCAAACATCTTCTCTGCTTCATCGGCGGGAAGCTCCTTGCCCTCTGCCTTTGCCAACTCAATAAGCTCCTGCGCTGACTTTGCAGCCTTCAGCTTCTTAAACAGTTCCTGCATTTCCTTGTTTTCCATAGTAAGTTTCCTCCTGTAAAAATGTGTTTTGTATGTGTTTCTGCGCGTTTGTGTGCGCAGTTATCACTGTGTTAATTCACCGAACCCACCACGCGTCCGTCAGTCAGAAGAGAAGAACGGATTTGGTGAAGCCTAAGCGGTTCGAGGCGATAGCCTCCCGCAAGATTTTCAGCGTTTTCGTCCGAAAGCTCGTCGTCGCTGATTTGCGAGAACAGCTTTTGTGCGTCCTGCTCGGTAATCTCCGCGCCGTTTGCTTTTGCGATTTCAACAAGCTCCTCAACCGACTTTGCAACTTTGAGCTTTTCAAGAATTTCGTTTGTCATAGTAAATTATCATATCAAAAAAATATAGTGTTAAAAAAAGATTTCTACGTATTTACCACGAATATGATCATATAAGTATAACCCGCCCGCGATTTTCTCCAAATCCTCATCTGAAAGCTCGCCCTCCGCATTCAGCTTTGCGAAAAGCTCCTCTGCCTTGTCGGGAGCGATTTCCGCGCCGTTTGCTTTTGCGATTTCGACAAGCTCCTCAACCGACTTTGCGGCTTGGAGCTTTTCAAGCAGCTCTCTGGTGTTGATGTTGTTGTTTTCCATAATAATTCCTCCTGTTGGAAAAACTGTGATGTTCAGCCGGTGTTTCTCTATTATAATAAAGAAATGGAATTTTTGCGATTGGCAAAGGTGCGAACAAGCTCGCCTCCGGCAATGTTGTCAACATCCTCGTCCGAAATCTCGCCCTCTGCGTTCAGCTTTGCGAAAAGCTCCTCTGCCTTGTCGGCGGGAATTTCCACGCCCTCTGCCTTTGCCATTTCGATAAGCTCCTCTGCGGACTTTGCAGCTTGGAGCTTTTCAAGTAATTCTCTGATTTTTACGTTTTCCATAGTAATATCCTCCTGTTGATTTGTCGGCTCACCTTGTGTAATTTTTGCAAATCTGTTCTTTTATTAATCGATCCATCCGCACTCCAATTGAGCACGCATTTTACTATGTTGATCGGCTTCTGCTTGAGCACGTTCAGCTTCTAATTGTCGGCGCCTACGGTTTTCCTCTATTTTTCTCTTAGTGATAGAGTTATAAATGCCGCCCGCCACTGCTTCTGCCTTATCGTCTGAAAGCTCGCCGTCGTTCAGATTTGCGAAAAGCTCCTCTGCCTTGTCGGGAGCAATCTCCGCGCCCTCTGCCTTTGCCATTTCGACAAGCTCCTCAACCGACTTTGCGGACTGGAGCTTTTCAAGCAGTTCTTTGATGTTGATGTTGTTGTTTTCCATAGTAATTTCCTCCTGTTGATATTAGTTAAACCCATTGCTTTTTATGTCATGTCTCAAAAAGGAGAAAGGAAAGAAGAATAATCCTCCGGCTATGGCTTCAAGCTCCTCCTCGGAGATCTCGCCCTCTGCATTCAGCTTTGCAAAAAGCTCCTCTGCCTTGTCGGGAGCGATCTCAGCGCCCTCTGCCTTTGCCATTTCGACAAGCTCCTCAACCGACTTTGCGGTCTGGAGCTTTTCAAGCAGCTCCTTGATATTGATGTTGTTGTTTTCCATAGTAATTTCCTCCTGTTGATTTATTTTGATTGTAGGCTAACCTTGTGTGATTTTTGCCTGTCTGTTCTTTTATACGACGAGAGATCCGAAAGGGATAAAGAATTCATGAGATTTTTTATAAAACCTGTATATTGATATAAGTAAAACGTCTTCCCGCTTCTCGCAATGGAGCTTCCATGCTCTCTAATATCAATACCCCCATTTTTTACTCTTTATTTGCTTAATCATTTCTTCCGAACAGGGTATCGATTCGGGTTCACTTTGTCCAAAGGCACGACGTAAATTTTCGAGCCTCTCTTTGCGCTTCTCATTATCAAGTGGGTCTATTCTTTCGCGCGCTTCTTCAGGCATTTCCACGTACTTAATTATTAAGCCGCCCGCCACTGCTTCTGCCTCATCATCGGATAACTCGCCGTCGTTCAGCTTTGCGAAAAGCTTCTCCGCCTCGTCAGCGGGAATTTCCGCGCCGTTTGCCTTTGCCATTTCGACAAGCTCCTCTGCCGACTTTGCTGCTTGGAGCTTTTCAAGCAGTTCCTTCATATTTTCGTTTTCCATAGGAATTCCTCCTGTTGTTTGATTTTTGCCCCTCTGTTCTTTTATACGATGAAAAATCCGAAAGGGATAAAAAATTCGTGAGATTTTTTATAAAAACTGTATAAAAAAACACGCCGTGTCCCAAAGATTTGGAACACGGCTGAGTGAATCTTGAATAGGGATAAAAAATGCGTGAGATTTTTTATAAATACCGCATATACTTAACCATTTCGTCTGAGATTTGTTCCGGATGATCCTGTAGATTCTGAGACCAAACAGGCAAAGCTATCGCCGCTACCTGCGCCAAAACTGATCCGCCTGCAACAGCGTCAAGCTCCTCTTCCGGGATCTCTCCGCTCTGCTTTGCTATTTCAATCATAAGTGCCTTGAACTGCTCCGTTGTGCAGTCCACTTCGTTCTCTTTCAGGAACTCTCCGAGCTTCTGTTCGTCCTGAATGCCCGCTAACTTTTCGGCAAGCTCCTTGTTTGAGATGACCTCGTTTAAAAACTGTTCGATTGTCTTCATAGTGATTTTCCTTTCTAAAATTATTTTCTGTGCTGCTGTCTGTTCAGGTGTGGTTAGAAATCCACCTCGTCACTTCTTGAATGATTACATGCTCGATAACTATCGGTTTCATCACCTCCCAATTTGCTCCGCCCGCAATAGCGTCAAGCTCCTCTTCCGGAATCTCGCCGCTACCATTGAGTGTTCCTCCTGTTGTTTGATTTTTGCCTCCCTGTTCTTTTATACGATGAAAATTCCGAAAGGGATAATTTTTTTACAAAAATTTTTTGACTTTCTGTTCTTTTATACGAAGCGCCCACGACCCTCGACTACATCTTCAGCAAGAAGTTCACCAAAACCGACGGAACAGTGACAAGACTGTGCGTTGACACGAGCAGGCAGCTAATAACCATTGACGCTTCAACAGTCATTCCCTAAATTCCCGGATATTCGCTCAACAGTGTGTTGTCGATTTTCGGTGACAGCGCGATACCGGAATATATCGGCGAAGATGAAAACGACCTGCGCTATGTTCTCTGCGGTATCGGTGAGGACGGCATCTGGGGATATGTCAGCAAAAACGGCGAGAAGATAGCGACATTTGATAACGCTATCGGCTTCGGGGATTCCGAATATTTCGACTGTGACTATGTAAATTCCAAGGGCAGCGGTCTGTTCATTGTCTAAAAGGGCGGGGTAAATTACCTTGCGGCATACGTTGCGCCCGTGGACAGCGCCTATGACAGCGCAGGAGTCTCGACAAGCACCCCTGATGAAAGCAATGGCAATCCCTGCGTGGCAGTGCCGATTATCGCGGGAAGCGTTTTAACTGCGGTATTTACGTGCAAGCGTAAATGATTTTCGCAAAAACTTCACCAAATCACATATAATATTAAGTCGCTGACCCCACAAGTCAGCGGCTTACAAAATTCTAGCATATCCATAACGCCCGAAGCCGCCTAAA
>SFJQ01000018.1 GCA_004555855.1 [Eubacterium] saphenum
ACTGCCGTTGCAGCTGCGGAAAAGGTTGCAGAAAAATTCAAAAAAAATTTCCCCTCGGATTTACCAAGGGGAATTTTGTGTTTAATCCTCTTTATTCACAAGCTTTGAGAACTCAAGCGCTTTTCCAAGGTCGCCGTTTACTTTCAGCTTTCCGAGCGTGTAGGCAGCCACGGGATTCAGCTTTCCGTCGATGAATTTCAGGAAATTTTCCGCTGTCATCACAATCTCGCAGCTCCTGTCGTTGTACTCGTAAGGCTCAACGTTTACCTTTTTGTCCTTGATTTCAACATAGAAAACGCCGCCGTTTTTGCCCGTGAGCGTCACCATTACCGCGAGAAAATCCGTCTTCGTTGCGTCAATCTGCTTGCTCTTCTCGCGTACAAGTTCTACAATTTCTTCAAATTTCATAGGTTTACTCCTTATCGGAAATCAAAACGCAAGTCTTTCCTCAATATATGCCTTAACCTCGGAAATCGGTATTCTGACCTGCTCCATTGTGTCGCGCTCGCGTATCGTCACGCAACCGTCTGTTTCGCTGTCGAAATCGTAGGTTACGCAGAAAGGCGTGCCGATTTCGTCCTGACGGCGATAGCGCTTGCCGATTGCTCCCGCTTCATCAAAATCCACAGGGAAGCTCTTTGAAAGCTCCTCGAAAAGCTCGGTTGCCTTCTCGGAAAGCTTCTTCGACAAAGGCAGAATTGCCGCTTTGACAGGCGCAAGAGCGGGGTGGAAGTGCATAACGTTTCTCGTTGTGCCGTCCTCGAGCTGCTCCTCATCATAAGCATCGCACACAATCGCAAGGAACAGACGCTCAACGCCAAGCGACGGCTCGATAACGTAAGGAACGTACTTTTCATTGGTTTCGGGGTCAAAGTATTCAAGAGATTTTCCGCTCGTTTTGATGTGCTGGTTGAGGTCGTAATCGGTTCTGTCCGCAACTCCCCAAAGCTCGCCCCAGCCAAACGGGAACAGGTACTCAAAGTCTGTCGTTGCCTTGGAGTAGAAGCAAAGCTCCTCGGGAGAGTGGTCGCGCAGACGGAGATTCTCCTCCTTGATACCGAGCGACAGGAGGAAGTTCTTGCAGTAGCTTCTCCAGTACTCAAACCACTCCAAATCCGTGCCGGGCTTGCAGAAAAACTCAAGCTCCATCTGCTCAAACTCGCGTACACGGAAGATGAACTGTCCGGGGGTTATCTCGTTTCTGAAGGATTTTCCCACCTGTGCTACTCCGAACGGCACTTTTTTGCGCGATGTTCTCTGGATATTCGCGAAGTTTACGAAAATGCCCTGAGCGGTTTCCGGACGAAGATACAAGTCGTTCTTGCTGTCCTCGGTTACGCCCTGAGCCGTTTTGAACATCAGGTTGAACTGGCGGATATCGGTGAAATTCGTGCTTCCGCAATTCGGGCACTTGATTCCCTTTTCGCGGATATACTCAACCATTTTCTCGTTTGACCAGCCGTTTGCATCGGTTTCGCCGAAGTCCTCGATAAGCTTATCGGCGCGATGACGGGTTTTGCAGTCCTTGCAGTCCATCAGCGGGTCGGAAAAGCCGCCGACGTGTCCCGAAGCTACCCATGTCTGCGGGTTCATCAGAATTGCGCTGTCAAGTCCAACGTTGTACTTGTTCTCCTGTATGAACTTCTTGCGCCAAGCCTTTTTGATGTTCTCCTTCAGCTCAACGCCCAAAGGTCCGTAATCCCAAGTGTTTGCAAGTCCGCCGTAGATTTCACTTCCCGGATATACAAATCCTCTGTGAATACAAAGCGTCTTAATCGTATCGAGAGATTTCTGCTTGTTGTCCATAAATATTTTACCTTTCATTATTATTGCTTTATTGCGAAACCGCGCGCGACAGGTCGCTTTCCGCGGACTTCTTTTTTCGGGAAACGACATTCTACCGTGTTATTGAACGCTTTCTACTCCGACTTTGTCGGCGCTCAGCTCCATTTCAATCTTTAAGAAAATCATCGGGAAGGTGTCTTCGGTCGAGTTATTCGCGTGCTCGGCTATTCGCTTTGATATTTCCTCAAGCTCGGCAACGCTCTTCGCTTCAAACATCTTCCTGTGAAGCTCCAGCTGCTCGTATTCCCACGATTCCATCGCCGCAATCAGCTTTTTGTGCAATTCCTCGTACTTTTCGGGCGGATTTATCTCACAAAACTCCTTAAATGACTGCTCGCGCAGCTTCAAGGCAGGCTGCGCTTTTTCCGAGTTTTCCGAGAACTCCTTCAATGCCGCTTCGTTTACCTCAAGCGGAGTAAGCTCTATCAGGTCAAGCACAGAGTTCAGGTATTTGTCCCATGCGCTTTCCAGCTGAGTTTTGTATTCCTCGGCGCTGAGCCGCTTGTTTTGTTCATACGAACAGCCGCAGAGCAGTATTATCGGCAAAATCAGGGCTATTGCAAGAGAAACCGCGCGTTTGGTCATAGAAGCTCCTTTGTTTTTGCTGCTTTCAGCACAAAATGTCGGGAAATCAGAAATTGCTCAGCACCTCGAGCATCTGCCCGTCTTCCGTCGGCTCAATCGCGGGTTCGTGGTTAAGGGCGGCGACTATGTTCAGGCAATGCGTTGTAAACTCGCTTCTGTTGTCGGGGCGAATAGACAGCGTTCTTGCCTCCATTTCGTCATAATCGATAACGCCGTTTGCGTAATCCAACAGAACCGCGTTTATTTCACGCTCGATTTCCGCCGCTTTCATCATAGCACTGTGTCGGGCGGCGTATTCCTGCGGCACGGTCATCTTCTCAAACTTGTCAAGACCCGCGTTTTTTGCTTCCGCTGCCCCGCGCGCAACCTCGGGAGAAGTCCCCGGAAACGCTCCGCTAACATACTCGAAATAGTTTGCTATCATCTCTTCGTAGTATTTTTGCAATGCGGGATTGCTTTCGACAGGAGCGCTTGATTCGGGCGTGCTTGAAGTGGATTCGGGAATGCTTGAGGTGGATTCCGTTACGCTTGAAGTTGATTCCGAAGCGCTTGTGCTTGATTCCGGAGTGCTTGAAGTTGATTCCGATGAACTTGCGCTTGATTCCGAAGCGCTTGAAGTTGATTCCGGAGTGCTTGAGGTGGATTCGGGAATGCTTGAGGTGGATTCCGTTTCGCTTGAAGTTGATTCCGACGAACTTGCGCTTGATTCCGTTACGCTTGAAGTTGATTCGGGCGTAATTGAGCTTGATTCGGGTAAACTAGTGCTCGATTCGGGTAAGCTTGCACTCGATTCTGTTTTATCGTTACAGCCGCAAAGCAATATGGCTGATACAGCAAGTGCTGCGACTAGTGCTGAAATGTGTTTTCTCATAATTGTCCTCAAATGCGTTAAGATGCGGCTTATCAGAGCTTCTCAATCCAGCCCATATCATCGGGCAGCTTGCCGTACTGAATGCCCGTCATCGTGTCATAGAGGCGCTGAGTCAGCTTGCCTATCTTATTATTGCCGATTTCCATAACCTTATCGCCCCAGCGAAGGTGTCCGACAGGCGAAACTACCGCTGCCGTGCCCGTTCCGAATACCTCCTCGAGCTTGCCCGCGTCATAAGCGTCCGCAACCTCCTGAATGGAAATTCTGCGCTCGGTCGCCTTTATTCCCCACTTCTTGCAGAGTTCAAGAACGGATTTTCTCGTAATTCCGCTCAGAACCGACCCGTGAAGCGCAGGCGTTACAACCTCGCCGTCTATAACGAACATTATGTTCATCGAACCGACTTCCTCTATGTACTTCTGCTCAATACCGTCAAGCCAGAGTACCTGAGAATAATTTATCTTGTGCGCGTCGTCCTGAGAATGCAGCGACGCCGCGTAGTTTCCGCCGGTCTTGGTAAAGCCCATTCCGCCGCGTACCGCTCTTACATACTTCGTTTCAACGTATATCGATACAGGCTCAAGTCCCGTTGAGTAATATGCTCCCGACGGGCTCATTATTATCATAAAGTAATATTTATCGCCCGGACGAACGCCGAGGAACGGGTCTGCCGCGAATATAAACGGGCGTATGTACAACGATGCGCCGTCCGTGTGCGGAACCCAATCCTTATCAACATCAACTACCGTGTGCAAAGCCTGCAATGCGTCCTCAACCGGTATCTGCGGAATTACAAGTCTTTCCGCCGATATATTCATTCTCTTGAAATTCTCCTCGGGACGGAAAAACTGAATCGAACCGTCTGCCGTTCTGTATGCCTTCAACCCCTCGAATATCTCCTGCCCATAGTGCAATACCATTGCCGCAGGTGACAGCTCAATATTTCCGTAGGGCACTACTCTCGCATCGTGCCAGCCCATTCCCGTATCATAATCCATCACGAACATGTGGTCTGTAAAAATATGTCCAAATCCCAGCTTGGACTCGTCCTCCGGCTTTGCCTTCGGCGTTTTCGTCTTTTCAATCCTGATTTCCATAATTTCTACCTTCCTTTTTACAACTTCGGGAGCGGGAACACAACCCCTTTTGCAAGCCGGTTTCCTTCTCGCTTCATTTTTCTCTATCATTTTACCACTTTTCTGCTAAATTGTCAAGGGTTACTACATACAACTTTATCCCTTTTATCCCCTCTTTTTTGGGGATTTTTTCGGGTTTTCCTCTTCCCGCTCCCACCAGCGCGGTTCTCGTTTGTTTTCCGCAGGAAAACCACGAAGCGTAGCGGAGTGAAATTTGCGCAGCAAATTTAAACGAGAACCGCGGCTTTTCCGAAGCCACCCCGTAGGGGTGGGTGAGGAAAAGCTCACGCAGGAAGCCGGTTTGCGCTACTTCCAGTTCCTGCTGAAGCTCACGCTCGGCTCTTCCAGCGCGGGATTTGACGTGTGCAGCTTTTTGCGCTTCGCCACAGGTACATAATCCGAGATATTGAACGGCTTCTTTTCGGGCGCGTTTCTGAACTGCTCACAGAAGAAATTCACCGCTTTCTCCAGCTTCTTCGTGTTCCCGAAACGGTCCTTTATCACCAGCACGGGCATTTCCTCGAAAAGCCGCTCGTTCAGCTCCGCGCTGTCAAATTCAAGGTTTCCGTCCTCGGATATGTGATAGCCCAGACGGTTGCTTTCCTGAAAATAACAGCGGATTTCTCCCTTGAACGTAAGGTTGTGCGGAGCGGTTTTCGCATCGCGCGATACCGACTCCAAATTCTCAAAAGGTATGTAATAAAGCCGACGCAATATCACTCTTTCACCAAAATGCACATATTCTCCCGCGTACTCGCTGTACACCATTCCTTTCGGCAGAAAATCAAAATAGGTATATTTGCTGTGGCGGCGCTTGCGTTTTTCCGTGATGTAAACAGCGGAAAATGCGAAAATCATTCCCAGAAGCACAAATCCACCTATGATTGCCAGCAGCAGATACACTATATCCGAGCCGAAATTCAGCACAATGTTTACCGTGCAAAACGTGCAGACCGCAAAAACCGACATCGCCACAAGTATCATAATATGCCGCAGCCGCTCGCTGTATTTCCCGACTTCCGCGTGGAAAAAGTACTTCACATTATCACTTCTTTTCTGATGTTTTCGGTCAGCCCTCGCTGTCCGAGGACTTCTGTATGCTCGCATAACCGCTGTCAAACGAAATTATACAGCGGCACTCGGGGAATTTCACCGAAATAAACCGCGAAATTTCCTCCTTCAGCTCCTGCTCGGATAAACCGCAGTCGGGTGGAACAACGCAATCGAATATCACCTTTGTTTCCTCGGCTGACGGTATCGTCCGCAGGTCGTGTATAGTTATCCGCTCGTCAATCTTTTTCACTATCTCGCAAAGTTCCGTATTGATTTGTCCCTCAAGGCTGCCGCCCGAGGCAATCGGGTCGGGATGAACCAGCATATTCAGTCCGTCACGGAGGAAATCCCGCTCGATTTTATCGATAATCTTGTGGCACTCGGGGAGCGTCATATTCTCGGGTACTTCAACGTGAACCGACGCAAACTGCCGCCCCGGTCCATAGTCGTGTATCATCAGGTCGTGCGTTCCCACAACTCCCTCATAAGAGAGTATCTTCGTGCGTATACGCTCAACCTGCTCCTCATCGGGCGCTTTCCCCAAAAGCGGATTCATCGCTTCCCTGATAAGTCCAACGCCACTGTACAAAATGAATACCGCAACAGCCGCCGCCATTATCCCGTCCAGCTTTATCCCGAAAAAGTGCGAAATCAGGAACGCCGCCAGAACCGTACTTGTTGTGATAACATCGTTTCGGCTGTCCGCAGAGGTCGCGCGGAGCGTTTCCGAATGGATTTTCTTGTCCAGTTTTCGGTTGAAGAGCATCATCCAGAATTTCACCAAAATCGATACCCCAAGCACCGCCGCCGGCAAAATCCCGAACTCAACCTCCGTGGGATTTATGATTTTGTCGATACCGTCGCGAAGCAGCTCAAAGCCGATTGCGATAATCAGCGCCGCTACTGTAAATCCCGCCAGATACTCGTATCTGCCGTGACCGTATGGGTGCTCGCGGTCGGCGGTTTTTTCGCTCAGCTTGAAACCGATAAGGCTGATTACACTCGAGGACGCGTCCGAGAGATTGTTCGCGGCGTCAGCGGTTATCGAAACGCTCCCCGATAAAATTCCCGCTATGAATTTCCCCACGCTGAGCAGAACGTTACACAAAATCCCGACTTTGCCCGAGAGCTTGCCATACGCCGTTCTGACAGCCGGATTTTCCACGTTTTCATAATCTTTCACAAACGTCTTTACAAGTAAATTTGTCATAATTTCACCTGCTCGGATTGTAAAATTTATATTATTCTTATTATAGCACTACAATATGCGGTTAGTCAAGAATAAATTGCTTGACAAAGAGGGAAAAATGTGATAGAATAGAAGTGTGCCGGGGGTACTTTTTTTAAAGTTGAGAGAACGCAGATACACGACTGTCGAGAAATCGTCAGATGCGAGGAAGCAGATGGCGGTTTATCGGCAGTCGAGAATGTTCAACCCTTTGAACCTGTTGGTTAATACCATCGAAGGAAGGCGGATTTTCACAGATGAAATCCTCGCTTTTCGCGGGGAATTTTTTTGGAGGTAATTTATGCAGAGCGTGAAAAAATGCCTTACTATCGCAGGTTCCGACTGCTCGGGCGGCGCAGGTATCCAAGCAGACCTCAAAACCTTCGCCGCGCACAAGTGCTACGGCGCAAGCGTTATCACGTCCGTCGTCGCAGAAAACACCTCGCGCGTTATCTCCGTGTTCAATCTCCCCGCAGATGAAGTCGCAAAGCAGCTTGACGCCGTTTTCGAGGACGTTGAAATCGACGCGGTGAAGCTCGGTATGCTCCCGACTCCCGAAATCGTCAAAACAGTTGCTCAAAAGCTCTCGGAGTTTAAGCCAAAACACATCGTCTGCGACCCCGTCCTCGTTGCCACAAGCGGCGACGCGCTCTCCGACAGCGGCATTATCCCCGCTTATATCGAGCATATTTTCCCGATTGTCGATTTGCTCACGCCGAATATCCCCGAAGCTGAAGGCTTCACGGGCGACAAGATAAACAACATCAGCGATATGAAATCCGCAGCTCAGAAAATCGCTTCGCTCGGCGCAAGGGCTGTTCTCGTTAAGGGAGGACACCTCGATACAGGTCACGCAACCGATATCCTCCTGTACGAAAATATGCCGAAAAACGAGCCGATGCTGATAAAAGCAATCAAAATCGACTCCCCGAATACCCACGGGACAGGCTGCACGCTCTCGTCGGCTATCACCGCAAATCTTGCAAACGGTTTTGCGCTCGGAGGTGCCGTTTTCAGCGCAAAGGACTTCATCACCGAAGCAATTTCCAAGTCCTACACGGTCGGCAAAGGTCACAGCCCCGTTAACCATTTTTATGCGCTTTGGGATAATAAAAACACGGCGAGATAATTTCCGGCGATTAAAACGAAATTTTCGGCTGTCGGTTTCGGCAAGCCGATTTTATAGAAAGGTGCTTTAATATGAGAGAATACGCAACGCAAATGGAAGCGGCAAAAAAGGGAATTATCACTCCCGAGATGAAAATTGTCGCGGAGAAGGAATATTGGGACGCGGAGAAAATCCGTGAAAAGGTCGCGACAGGCGAAATCGCTATCCCCGCGAATATCAACCACAAATCGCTCTCGCCGGAGGGTATCGGCGGCGGTCTTCGGACGAAAATCAACGTTAATCTCGGAATTTCCGGCGACGCAAAGGACTATGAACTCGAAATGCAGAAGGTTGATATGTCCATAAAATTCGGCGCGGAGGCTATTATGGATTTGTCAAACTACGGCAAAACCAACACTTTCCGCAGGGAACTTGTCGCTAAATCGCCCGCGATGATTGGAACTGTGCCGATGTATGACGCTATCGGTTATCTTGAAAAGGATTTGCTCGATATCAAGGCGGAGGATTTCCTCAGAGTTGTCCGCGCGCACGCCGAAGAAGGCGTGGATTTTATGACAATTCACGCGGGTATCAACCGCCGCGCTGTTGAGGCTTTCAGACGCGACCCGCGCAAGATGAACATTGTTTCGCGCGGCGGCTCGCTGCTCTTCGCATGGATGATGATGACGGGAAATGAGAACCCGTTCTATGAGTTTTACGATGATGTTCTCGATATTCTCCGCGAATTTGACGTCACGATTTCCCTCGGCGACGCGCTTCGCCCCGGCTGCATAGACGACAGCACAGACGCCGGACAAATCGCCGAGCTTATCGAACTGGGTGCGCTCACCGAAAGAGCTTGGGCGCGTGATGTTCAGGTTATGGTTGAAGGTCCGGGGCACATGGCAATGAACGAAATTGCCGCGAATATGCAGCTTCAGAAGCGTATCTGCCACAATGCGCCGTTCTATGTTCTCGGTCCGCTTGTCACCGATATTTTCCCCGGCTATGACCACATCACAAGCGCAATCGGCGGGGCAATCGCTGCCGCTTCGGGCGCGGATTTCCTGTGCTATGTCACTCCCGCGGAACACCTTCGTCTGCCCGATTTGAGCGACGTTAAGGAGGGAATCATCGCCTCTAAAATCGCCGCGCACGCTGCCGATATCGCAAAGGGCGTACCTCACGCGCGCGATAAGGACAACGAAATGGCTGAGGCTCGTCACAAGGTTGACTGGGACGAAATGTTCAAAATCGCTGTTGACGAGGAGAAAGCGCGCGCTTACTTTGAAAGCACGCCGCCTGCTGACAGGCACACCTGCTCGATGTGCGGAAAAATGTGCGCGGTGAGAACCACTAATATGATTCTTGAGGGAAAAGAAGTCAAGTTCTGCTCGGAGAAATAATAAAAATTCCCCCGTTTTTCGCGGGGGATTTTTGAGAGGTTTTTATGGATAAGAAACAAATCGACTACACGCTCTATTTCGTCACAGACAGGGAGCTTATGTCCTGCGATACCGTTGAGCAATCGGTTGAGCGGGCAATTGACGGCGGCGCTTCGGTTATTCAGCTGCGAGAGAAGAATTTGTCCTCGCGAGAGTTCTACGAAACGGCTCTGCGCGTGCTTGAAATCACAAAGTCGCGAAACGTCCCGCTTATCATCAACGACAGGCTCGATATCTGTCTTGCGGCGGGCGCGGACGGCGTTCACCTCGGACAATCGGATATCCCGTGCAAAATCGCGCGGGAAATCCTCGGAGAAGGCAAAATCATCGGCGTTTCCTCGCACAATCCCAAAGAAGCGCTTCAAGCCCAAAATGACGGCGCGGATTATCTCGGCGTGGGAGCGGCTTTTTCCACTTCCACGAAATCCAACACAACGCCCGTTTCTCCCGAAACTATCCTTGCAATCCGCAAAGCCGTAACGCTTCCGTTTGTGGTAATTGGCGGCGTGAACGAGAAAAATATCTCGCAATTGTATGGACTTGGAATCAACGGCGCGGCAGTCGTTTCGGCAATCTGCGCGAAGCCCGATATCACCGCTGCCGCTCGCGAAATGCGAAAAGCCGCTCAAATGCTGTAAATCAATCAAATTCCCGTCAAATCAAAGCTCGGCGTGTACTCCTCTTTCGCCGAGCTTTTTTCCTGCATAAACCCCTGCAAACCCGCTTCCAGAACAGCGTCAAGCGCTTTTTCATACTCGAATGTCGTTATTCGGCGGTTCATTTTAGCAAAATCGGGGTTGGTTTTCACCTCGCCAAACGGCGTGTACTGGCTCATCAGGCTGAACAGTATTTCCCCGCCAAACCGCTCCCCGACTCGCTTTATCACCTCAACGCTGTCCTTGTAGCAATTCGGCAGAACCAAGTGACGCACGATTGTTCCTTTTCGCAGAATTTCTCCGCTCTCGTCAAAAACCGGCTTCCCCGTCTGCCTCACCATCTCGGATACCGCGCTCATCGCGATTTCAAAATATCGCGGCGAGCTCGACAGCCTCACGGCAAGCTCGTCCGAAAAATACTTCACATCGGGCAGGTAAATATCGACTAGTCCCTCCAGCGTTTTCAGCGTTTCCACCCGCTCGTAACCGCCGCTGTTGTACACAATCGGGATAGAAAGTCCGCGCTTTTTCGCAATTTCAAGCGACCTTATTATCTGCGGCACAAAGTGCGTCGGATTCACGAGATTTATATTCATCGCGCCATGCTCCTCTAACTCAAGAAATATCTCGCACAAGCGCTCCTCGCTTATCTCTTTGCCCTTTTTCTCACGGCTTATCTCGTTATTCTGACAGAATTTGCACCTCATCACGCACCCCGAGAAAAAAACCGCGCCGCTCCCGCTTTTCCCCGATATGCACGGCTCCTCCCACATGTGCAATCCCGCTCTTGCCGCCACAACCCGCTCGCCCATTCCGCAAAAGCCCCCACCTTTTGACCGCTCTGCCCTGCACCGCCTCGGGCACAACTCGCACTTTTCCCTCTCCCTCTCGCTCATTCTCGCTTTCTTCTCCTCTCAATGTTCCCGCGCGCCCCCCGCTTCGCGGTTCTCGTTTGTTTTGCCGCAGGCAAAACCGCGGCGCGCAGCTCCGCGAAATTTGCGTAGCAAATTTAAACGAGAACCGCGGCTTTTCCGAATCTACCCCGTAAGGGGTGGGTGAGGAAAAGCACCTGCGCAGCACGCTTTCCGGGCTTTTCGCCCGCATTTCCCGCATTATCATAAAAATGCCGCCTCGCGTCCTTGCTTGGCGGCAATTCTGTTTGATTAAAGGTTGCGGTTTAGCGACTGTCCCGTGGCTCTTCCGACAACCGCGCTGTTGTAATATCCGATTTTCTGCTTGGTTTGCTTAAGCGCTTCAAGCTCGCGGCGCGAATCAATATGCTGATTCTTGAACTGACCCGAGATGATTTTGTCCTTGTCGAGTATCCTCTGCTTCGCCACGGCTATGCTCCTCTGCAAAAGTTGGAGATTTTTGTGCTCCTCGTCAAGCGGCGTGCTGATGTAACTGCCATTGATGAGCGCCTTCAAAAGCGCCGCCTCGTCGGGATTTTCAAACTCAAGAACTGCGTCAAGGTCGTCCTTTAACTCATCGAGTGTTGCGATAAGCTCATTTCTGGCAATAAGCCCCTGCTGGATAACCTCAAGGTCTGCGTTTATCATATTATCCGTCTGCTTTTCGTATTCCTGAAGTGTGGCGAGGATTTTCTCCATAATTTCCCGCACCTTTTCACAGCCAAAAAGCTCTGCCATAATTCTCCCCTCTTTCCTTAAAGGTTTTCTCACACAATTTTCTCGTTAGACAATGCCCTTTTTCTTGTGGTTCTGAGCGTCCTGCGCCTCGATTTCCTGCCGCGTCATCTGGCTAATCTGCGTGAATGCGTCGCGCAATTCCCCTACGAGCGGGATTATCTTCTTCACTTCCGTGCAGTCCTTGCTCACGTTTGCCTTGACTATCTCCTTGTAGAAGAAAATGTAATAGCTGTCAAGCTCCTTCGATATCGGTATCGACATATCCAGCGACTCGCGCAGCGCGTCAATGCAGTCCTCCGCCTTGATGAACGCCGTGTTCGCCTTCATATTGTCCTTCGCCTCAACATAGCTTATCGCAATCGCAAGCTGCCGCTCAATTTCACTGTACAGCTTTATCACAACCTCAACAGGCGTCATTGTCGTAACCGACTGCTTTTTGTATTCGGAATAAGGATTTATCATCTGCGTTCCCTCTCCTTATTTTCGGATTTTTATGCACCAAAGCCGCTCATGTAATTCGACAGATAAGCCGACTG
Source organism: [Eubacterium] saphenum (assembly GCA_004555855.1). Lineage (GTDB taxonomy): Bacteria > Bacillota > Clostridia > Oscillospirales > Ruminococcaceae > CAG-115. Next base: position 12,113 of record SFJQ01000018.1, read on the forward strand.
GTCGTTGAACTTACCCATTGCAGTTTCAAGGTTTGTGAACACCTTCCACCAATAGTCTTCCTTGGAATTGTACCTGTCCTGAAGCTGGCTTATGCGGGTCTTGATGGTTTCCATCTGACGATAGATGAAATTGTCCTTCGCAGAAGCGCCGCTTGTTGTGCCTGCCTTGTTGATAAGAGAACCCTTCGTTCTGCCCGTTGTTCTGACCGCGTTGTCAAGCACCTTGTTCACCTTCACCATAACGCCGTTTTCAGCGTCCGTGAACAGCTTGGTGATTGCCTCGGGATTTTCGTTGAACGCCTTGTTGAACGCGTCCTCGTCCAGCTTCAGCTTTCCGCGCATCGCGTCCTCGTTCGAAGAATCGAGAACCGACGCGGTCTTGATGCCCATATTGAAAATGCCGAACTTAGTTCCGTCATCAAGAGTAACCGTGTTGTAGAGCGATGTTCTAATCTGCGTCATTATGCTCGAAACCGTGGTGTCGTGATAGATAACGCCTTTCTTCGCCGCGGTTTCCCACTTCTCAATCTCCTTTTCGTCCATCTCTTCCTTCTGTGCGTCGGTGAGCGGTTCATAGAGATTGTTCTTCTCGTCCCTCGCGGGTGCTGTGCCGATATGACCGTAAATGTCGTCAATCAGCTGATTATAATCCGTGATGAAATCCTTGATGTTCTGCTTGATATCATCATAGCTCTTGGAAACATTGACCTCGTATACCTCGCCCGTTGTCATATCATCGGTGAAATTAAAGGTCGTGTTGTCGGTGGTGTAGCTGTTTGAGTTGTGGTAAACCTCAACTCCGTTAAGCTCGAAAATCGCGTTCTGTCCCGTGGTTACGTCCGCGTCAAGAAGCCCCAGCTCCTTCAGAATGCGGTTGTCCGTGCCGTCAGCGTTCTTCCCGAACTCGATTTTCTCCGCAGAACCAAGATTGTCTGACGTAAGCTCGAAGCTGTTCGTGAGATATGAGTAGCTCATCGTCACGCCCGCGCCGCTCTTATTTACAGCGTCAAGCAGGCTGCTGATGGTCGCGTCCTCGCCAAGCTCGATTTTCTTTCCGTTTATCTCAAACGAATACTTCCTCTCAGCCTCTCCCGTTGTGCCGTTCATAACAATGTTGTTTCCGACAATTCCGACGTCCCTGAGCTTGGTTTTCGCAGTAAATCTGTTGGAAACTGCGCCCTTTTCAAGACCGAGCGTTCCGCCCTCAACCGACGTCATCGAGAACTCAACCGAAACGCCGCTCTTCTTCGCGGAAACCGTGCCGTTTGTTATACTGAACGAAATGCTGTCGCCCGAGAATGTGCTGTTAAGCGCTTTTTCAAGTGCCGCAGTGTTCTTGTCCTTTGCCGCCTGCGCGCTTGTGTAGGTGAAATCATCAAGCTTGCTCTTGTCGATTGTCGCAGAAGAACTGAGGTTGTTCTCCTTGCGATAAGCCGCCTCTTTAAGCTTGTTATACTCGCTGAGAATAGCCTCGTTGCCTTTAAGCTCGCGGCTGTCGAAATAAGTGTCCGAAACGCCGTCAAACGAAACGTTCTTAACGGTTCCGCCTACGTTTACGGCAATCGTGTTCTTGCCCGTAACCGCGCTCTGAGCCGAAATCGCAATAGATTTCGACATCTTCGTCAGTCCGAAATTGCCCTCTTTTTCCGCAACGTTTACCGAAGCGTTTCCGTTTACAACGAAATCAAGCTTTCCGTTGCCCGCGTCCTTTACCTGCAGGAAATAATCCTCGACAATATCATCGCCGTCCGCGTCCTTTCCCGTTCTGCCAAAAGCCTCGGCAAGCGCAGTGTTCAGGCTTGCGGTAACAGAGTCGGTGAAAGACGTCATATCAACGTTTCCTTCGCCGTCAAGCGCGATGTTCTCCGCCTTGAACTCAACAGCTTTCGTGATATCGCCGACTTTTACGTCAAGGCTGAAGCTGTAATTTCTCGTTCCGTCCTCGTTTTCCGTGAAATTCGAGTTTTCCGCAGCCTTCGCAATATCCAGCTTAAAGCTCTCGGGCGCAATCGACTTGCCCGCAGCCTTTGTTGCGGTCGCAAGCTGGGTGAGCTTTACTTTATAGTTTCCCTCAACGGAATTTGCCGTTGTGGTGACGTTCAAGCCCTTCGCCTTGTCGCCGAGAGTCTTTCCGTTTATCGATGTCTTGAAATTGCTGAACGAGGAGGGGCTCATAAGATAGCTCTTCTTGTTCAGAATATCAAAATACTTGTTCTTGAATTTTGTCAGCTTATCTGTAACGTCACGATAAGCCTCCTGCTGCCATGTGAGCTTTGTGAGCTTTTTGTTCTGGTTGTCGATTTTCGTCTGATAACTCGACATCATCTGCTCAATCATAGCTTCGGTATCATAGCCGGAATTTATTCCCGCCAGACGCATAAGGTCACTTGCCATATTATTTCTCCTCCCCTTTATGATTGTTCAGAAGCTGTTCAAGAGCCGCTCCCGAGATATGTGCCGACTGCTCATTCGTCTGCTGAGCCGTTTTAAGCTCGCTTCGGAATATCTTTACTTCCCGCGGAGCATTTATTCCGATTTTTACCTTGTCCTTCGAGATTTCCAGCACCGTTACCTCGATGTTGTCGGCAATCACAATGCTCTCGTCTGTCTTTCGCGTTACTACCAGCATATTATGCCTCCTCGGAATAAACCGGACACTTAAACTCGTAATCCTCCAGAATAACCTGCGCCGCGATATTGTCGCGCGTGTTGATTACGATAGGACAGCGCAAGTTTATCGTCGTCTTTTTGTAATCATCGGGCACAATCGCAACAGTAAGGCATCTGTAAGGCGTGTTTTCATCGATTTGCAGAAGCGCCTGCTCCTCGTCCGTGATTTCAAAACGATAGTCGGGGTAAATCAACATCGGGTCGTAAACCACAAAGCAAGGCTCGGTTTTCTCAACCGACTGAAGCCACATCGGGAAAACTCCATCTCCCAGCGGGCTTAAAAGCGTGTATTTTGTCGTGTCCTCAAAGCCTATAATTCCATTCGGGATACTGAGAATCGTGCTTTCATCAATCTCGATTTCCCCGAAATCTCTTGTGTTAATCTTCATATTTTTCAGCCCTTCTGGTCAAATACCGGCGGAATGTACGGAGGTTCGTAGTTCGGATTTGAGCTTGGCGGAACGTAAATAGGACCGCCGATGTACTCAATCTCAACTCTCGGTCTGTCGCGGACTATAAGCTCAACGTTGCCCGGAATAAACTCCATCGGCAGGTCGGGTTTCAAATTCCAGTCGAAGTCCTGCGTACCCATCTGATACTCGATGTTCAGCTTGCCCTCGTCAAACGTGATATCCGCGCCCTCTTTCGGCAGGAACTCCATTATCGTTTCAACCGTCGCGCCCGCGCGAGCGTTATTTATCGCGATTTCGGAAGGCGTCATTCCTCTTGCAAGAGCGTCGCCGTCCTGCACAACCTTCGCAGTGCCCTGATACGCAATCGAAAAGCCCTCCTGAGCCTTTTGCTTCAGGATATCGCCGTCCGTCATATGCCCCGGACCCAAGCTCTTTCTCGCTTCATAAGTGTCGATGTTGAGCTTCATCGGCTCAGCCTGCATAACATAACCGCCGTTTTTGGTGGTGATGTTTACCTTCGGCTGTCTGTCCTCAGAATATTCGAGCTTCGCGTTCGTAACCTTAATTTCAATCTGAATAGGAATTGTCGTGATTTGCAGCAAGTTTGTATTCATCTGAAACACCCCCTCATAAATCCGTCATTACTTCATATAGTTAAAGATGCTGTTCGGAACAACCTCCGACGCCATCTGCAAACATGCGTTGTACAGCGCCGAATATGTTTTCAGAAGCGTGGTTTCTTCCTCGAGATTTGCGCTCTCAAGGTCGTTCTGGCGCTCGAGATTGTTGTACTCGCGGGTTGTCAGGCGGTCGATGTTGAAGCTGATGAAATCCTCGTTGCAGCCGAGGTTCGCTATCTCAATAAGCAGCTTCTCGTTCGCCGTAACAATCCTGTCAATGCAGCCGTTCGCGTACTCGATATCGCCGTTTCTCAGCGCTTTCGCAGCGTCAAGAGTGAGCTGAATGTAGTTTGCGGAGTAAATCTGCTCCATATCAATCGGATTCTCGCCGCCCTCGCCGTCTTCGGACTTTGTGGTCGAGTAAATTGAGAGAGCTTTTGTGGAAGCCTTTATTCCGTCCGCTTCCGTGTAAGTAACATCATAATTCGTGTTGACAAATTCGCGCTTTAAAGCGGCGTTGAGGTTTTCCATTGTGGCTGCGAGGTCATCTTTTACGCCGTTGAATTTGATGGTTTTTGACGTTCCGCCGACATTTATCGTAACTTCATATTTCTTATTGTCAACCTTGGTCATATCGAGCTTTTTCGCGGTTGTGTCAAACGCGTCGCCCGTGGTGTTCGCAACGGTGTAGGTCGTCGGCTGATTGAGAGTAACCTTGCCGTTCGCGTCTATGTTTGCGGTTATTCCCGAGGGAATTGCTCCGTTAATCTGCGCCTTGATTGCGTCGAAATCGTCCGATTCAACGCCCGTTGCCGTGAACGAGCACTTTTTCGACACGTTTCCAACGCCAACCGTAAACGTATATTCCTTGCCCGCTTCAAGACCTTTCGCGTTAATCGTGTTTCCGTCTTTGAGGAACGAGCTGTCAATCGTTGTCTTGCTGTCGGAGAGGATTTTGACGGTTTCGCCCTCGCAGGTGATTACGCCCTTGTTCGCTTCCGTAAAGGAAACGTTCGGCTTGTAATCCGTGCCGCTGAATGCCTCGGTCAGCGCGTTCTGCAGATTGTGCAGCGAAGCCTCGTCAGCCTTGTCGGGGTCGAGGTCGTCGCCCGCCGCGAACACAACCGTTCTCGTTTCCTTGCCGATTGTGACATTAACCGAATATTCCTTGCCCGGGACGAGCTTTTCCACATCGAGCTTGTATTTCTTCGTGTAGCCCGAGTCGTTGTCGATACCAAGCTGCTGGGTTCTCTCGGCGTATGGGTTGTTAACCGCGCAGACAATTCCACCGTTCGTGAGCGAAATCACGCCCTGATTATCGATAATCGGGATTTCATCGGATTTCTTGAACGCCTCGTCAAGCTGAGCCTGAATAGCTGCAAGATTTTCCGCTTTCGCCGCGTCGGGGTCTGCGTTTGCCGAGCCTGTAAACTCAATCGTCTTCTTCACGTTGTCCGCGAAAACGTCTATGCAGTACTTTCTGCCCGCCTTGATTGTCGTAAGGTCGATGTCCGCAACGCCCTTTTCCGCGCCGCAGCCCGATACCTCCGAACCGTTGAACGAAATCCGCAGCGCCGACTGCTCGTCAATCGCCTGCGTTTTCTGGTCAACGCTTATTCCAAGACCGATATCTCCCACAACAACGTCCGAATACGGGAAAGCCTTCGGGTCGTTCATCGCATTCAGCGGAACTCCGTGATAAAGCACCGTCGAAGCGTTTCCGTTTGCGTCTTTTTCAATGGTGAACGGCATTCCGTCATCGCTTTCGCCGCCGAAAATCGCGCGCCCCGCAGTATTCGTGTTGAACACCGCGCAAAGCTCCTCGGCATTACGCTCGAGCTGCTGCGCGTAGATGTTGTACTCATCGATGCTCTTGGTCGTGTTGCAAGCCGCAATTATCGTTTCACGAACCGAAGCGAGCTTCTCGGAAACCTGCAAAAGCGATGTTTCAGCCTCGGTGTAGAAGCTGTCCGCGACTTTCAGGTTTTCCTTGTACTGCGCCGAGAAATAAAGGCTTTTTCTGACATTGAGAGCCTTCGCCGCAGAAAGAGGAGCTTCGCTCGCTCTGTTAAACTTTCTCGTAGACGTGATGCGGTGCATCGTGTCGTTTTTGAGAGAACCAACCCTGTTGAGGTCGCGGTTGAACCCTCTCATTATAACCGAATTTGTAACTCTCATTTCCCTTTACCTCCGCGGTTTATCACAAGCCAACTCTTCCTGTGCCGTTTATCAGCTTGTCAAGCAGCTCGTCAAGCGTTGTCACAAGTCTTGACGACGCGCTGTACCATTTCTGGTAATTCATCATATTTATGCCTTCCTCGTCCATCGAAGGCGCCGAAACTTCATCTCTTGCGTCAAGCAGCCCGTCTACCGTAACCTCCGCCGTGTCGTAGCGGCTGGTTTCGTACTGGAGCGTCTGTCCAAGACGGTTGGAAACGAACGAAATGTATTCGTAGAAGCTGCCCTGAAAATCGTGGGAGTTTCCGAACTGTATATTCGAGTTCTCAAGCTGAGAAACCAGGTAGATTACGTTCGTGTTCTGGAGCGTAACCGTGCCGTTTATCTCGTCCTTCTTTTCATCGTAGCCGTACTGATACTGTCCGGTAACGGGGTCGAGCTTTCTCACCTGACCTATCATTGTCGGGTCCTGAAGCCACTCGTCCGAAACGTGGATATTCCCCGCTGTAACAAGCGCGCCCTCGGGAACGGACTTGAACATCTTTCGCGACTCGTCCTCGAATCCGCCGTTTGCCTTGTTGAACACATCGGCAAGCGTTCTCGCAAACTCGTCAATCGCCGTCTTGAAATAGGCAATTCCGTAGTTTCCGTTCTGGTGACCGGTCGCGTAAACGCCGTTGCCGTTAATCATATCATAGTAGCCCTTGAGCTGTCCCGACGCGAGATTAAGCTCCTCGCCGCTCTCGAAGAAGAGAATTGCCTGATTGTAGATGTCGTAATCCTTCATCAGAATGCGGTTTGTCTTGAATTTCTCGCCGTCAACAAGCTCGACATTTCCCATTTTCACGGAATAAGTGCCGTTTGAGTTTTCCTTGACCTCGATGTTTCCGTAAGTCGCAAGCTCGTCGATGTACATATTCAGCTCATCGTAAAGCTCGTTCGGACCGTATTCCTCGTTGAAATGCGTTTTCTCTTTTTCAATGCGCTGATTGAGCACGTTCATCTGCTCGGTGAGGTTGTTTATGTGAGAAATCGTGTCCTTCAGCTCGTTGACGTAAGTCATCTCAACCTCGCAGAGCTGCTTGTCGTAATCGTTGAGCAAGCGGCAGAGGTTGGTCGCCGTGTTTACCGCGATTGTCGCGACCTCGCTGCTGTCGGGCTTCTCCATCGAATAGTCCTGAAGCGAGTTGAAGAACTGCTGCGTGAAGTACTGCAAGCCGTCTGTTTCAAAGTTGTCGAGAACGTCCTCGATATCCGAGAGAATACCGACATTTTTGTCGGCTTCCGCCTCAACAGCGACGTTTTCGCGGTATCTTCTGTCGATGTAAATATCGCGAATCTGGCTTACTCCGTAAGCGTTCACGCCCTGTCCCTGCATCGAGAGATTGCTGTTCGGGCTTGCCCAGCGGAAGCTGGAATTTACCGAAACGTACTCGGAATACAGGTCAACACGCTGTCTTGTGTAGCCCGGAGTGTTTATATTCGAGATATTGTTTCCCACAATATCGATGTTTTTCTGCGCAAGCTGGAGCGTTCTTTTCTGAACCTCAAAGCCTAAATATGTAGGACGCATATTTCCTCCCCTTTATATCTGTCTGATAACCTGCGCGGACGACTGTCCCGACTGAACCTTCGCCGCGTTTTTGTCGTAAACCTCGGGCTTTTCCAAAATACCCGCGCGCTTCACGAACTCCTTCTGATTGTCCAGCTTCCGCTTGACAATCTCGGTCGTCTGCGCGTTAAGCTCCGTTATGTTTCCGGCAAGCTCGGCAAGCTGTCCCGTGAGCATATTGATTTTCGGGCGGTACTCCTCGGGCGCTTCCTCGCCAAGCTCCGTGAGCTTTTTATTATCAATGCCAAGACCGCGGAAAAGCGCCAGCCTTTTTTCCTCGAGGGAACGGCTTTTCATAATATACGCCTGCTCGTCGTTGAGCGAGTCCGTGAGCCAATTTATATCGTCAGCCAGAATTTTCGTGTGCTTTTTCATCAGGAAAATCGTCAGCTCACGATAAAAATCAACTTCAATTTCCAGACACTTTATGAGTGCGTCCGCGGTTCTGTTATCCATAATTTCACCCCAAAAGAATGTAGCTTGCAAGCGTTGCGGCGTCTACGCCGTTCTGAGCGGTTTCGCTCGCTTCGACAAGCTCCTTGGGAGCAGCGTCAGCCTTTACCTCAGCGGCAATCGCAGCCTTTGCGTTCGCAATTGCAGCCTCAAAGCCAAACTCCACTCTGTCGGTATTTGATTTAACAGCAGCCGAGGCACTCGGTTTTTTAGGCGCGCTTGTTTTGTTTGTTTTGTAAGCGGATACCATTCCGTTAATGCCTTTTATCTCCATAGTGCCGACCTCCTTTTCAAAAATTTGCAAAATTACGCATTTTCCCCACATATTATATATCGGCAGGCAATTCGATTTCTTTAGCGCATTTTGCTCTTTTTCAAAAATTTCCCTGAAATCGTCAACAAAATACTACAATATTTTTAGCAAAAGTTTGTTGAAATTGCCCAAAATCCGCCGAGTAACATATTGAACAATCCGCCGTATTTCTCGGAAAACTCGCGGAAAAGTGCAGCAAATCCTCCAAATCCGTTAACAAAAACCGCCCCCGACAACCGTCAGGAGCGGATTTCTTATCATTTGTCAAATCACGGCGAAATAGCCTTGAAGTACAGGCTGAAATAGCTGCCCGGTTCGCCGATGTAGGCGTCCAGAATCGTGTCCTTGGTGCTGGAGCAAACGCCGAGATAAAGTCCGTCCGCGTTCAGACCGTTGTCCTCAAGAAGGAGGTATTTGTTTCTGAAAGCGTCATAGTCCGTTCCGCACGGCGGCAGGTCGCTGGGACAATAGCCCGAAGCAAGCACCTTTACCGTGTTCGTGTTCGCGATGTTGTTTATCGTGTCAGCATTGCTGCTGAATGTGACATACGCGTAATAAATGCCGTCCTGCTGCAGGAAAAGCGGCTCGATGTCCTTTGCAAACATCTTCTCAAAATCCGTTTCATCGGAAACGCCCGACTTGCCGTAAAGGCGCATCTCGCAAATTATTGCGCTGTCGTCGCCCACAATGTCCACATACTCAATCTTCGACTTCTTCACGGACATCGCAACCCCGAGATATTTCTTCGTGGGGTAGTTTCCGCCAAGCTGCTTGTTGTAATCAATGAGCTTTCCGGTTTCGTCCTTCTGCCCGTAATATATGTAGTCCTCGTATTTGGAATACTTGCTGAAAAGGTTCTGCGTCGCGGAATAAAAGTCGCGCGCGGCGAGAATGGACGCCTTTTTGTTCGCGTCACGAGAGGAGAGCGACGGCACAATCATCGCCAGCAGCACCGCGATAATCGCGATTACTACAATAAGTTCAACGAGCGAAAAGCCCTTTTTCCTTAGAAATCTTCTCATAAATTCTCCTTTCCAATGCCCTTGTTTGTACGAATTTCACGAACGCGCACAAACAAAAGCATTGAAAATATCAATGCTTAATTTCAGCCGTTCAGCAAAATCGGCGAAGTTCCGATTGCCTCATTGTTTGTTGTGTAGCCGTTGTCACGCGGCCAGTAATCCGTGCGCTTGAAATCGGCTGCGGTCGGACCAACACTCGGCGCAGCGCCTTCTTCAAAGAAAAACAGCGCGCCAATTCTGCCCTCGATGAGGTAGCCTATCGAATACATTCTCTTATATCCAAGCGTTTTTTCGATGAATTCCTTCAAGTCCTGTGAGAGCGCGTCCTCGTCCTCGTCGTGAACCCAGAAATCGCCCACGAACTCGGGGTCTTCGTAAACGCCGTTGTTCGCGACAATTTTCACATAAACCGTGCTTTCATCATCGTAAATCTTTGGATAAATGTTTTTTGCGTCCTGCTGCGTGAGCCACATATTTACTGCATTTCTCACGTCTGCCGCCGTTGTGTTCGCGGAAGAAACCCTAGCACTTCTCAGATTTCCAACAAGCACGGGGATAAGTATTCCCGCGAGAACGCCGATAATCGCGATTACAACAACCAGCTCTACGAGAGTAAATGCAGACTTCGCTTTTATACGAGCGAATTTTTTCATAAATCTAACCTCAATCAGAATACACATAATCCCCCGGCAGCCGAAGCCGCCGAGGAATGAATGTGTTTGGTTAAATCAACTAATTACGGATTAGCGTTGCCGCCTGCATTAGCATTGTGAGCAATTGCGGGAGCAGTACCAACGATTATGTTGTTATTGCCTACGCCAGCCTTGTTGCCGGGCCAATTGATTTCCTGAGCGCCTTCCCAAACAGTGTCTGCCTGAATAGTAGTAGGAATGTCGGAAGCCTGACCGCCGGGAACAGCAATAACGCCGATAACAGCCGAATTTTTGATGTAAATCTCAACATAGCCGCTCTTGAAATCACGGAGAACATCAGCCATGAACAAAGCAAAGTCTGTGTTCTTGTCGGTACCACCAGTAACAGTGTACTTAGCAGGGTTAGAAGTACCAAATGTTACGGCAGCACTTCCTGCGTCAGTCCAACCATTTGTACCAACGGTGAACTTGAGAACATCGCAAGCATTGTTATTTGTTGCTCTGATAGCATTT
>SFJQ01000112.1 GCA_004555855.1 [Eubacterium] saphenum
TCTGCTTTTGCCAAGTCCGGAAATGTTCAAAATGAATTATGCCGTGATTATTCCGATAGGAATGGTGGCAAGCGTTGCGGGAGTGCTCGGTGATTTGTCGATGTCTGTAATAAAAAGGCAGTATGACGTGAAGGATTTCGGAAATGTTATGCCGGGGCACGGCGGAATACTCGACCGTTTTGACAGCGTTTTGTTTGTTGCGCCGTTTATTTACGTTGTTTACAGCTTTGTATCGCCGATTATGCAATAAAAATTCTCTGCAAAGGGGAGGAAACAAAAGTTTTCTCCCTTTAAGATTTTAAAGGAGAACGTTATGGAAATTGTGCTTCTGGGCTCAACCGGCTCGATAGGAACGCAGACATCAGACGTCTGCCGAGCGCATAATATCAGAATAAAGGCTTTGTCCGCGCGTCAAAATCTTGACCTTCTTGAAAAGCAGGCGCGTGAGTTTTCGCCCGAATATGTCGCGGTTTCCGATGAAAGCAAATTTGGTGAAATAAAGAAAAGGCTTTCCGACACGAACATAAAAATTCTTGCGGGAAGCGATGGTTTGTGTGAACTTGCGGCGTTGCCCTGCGATAAAGTGGTGAACGCGGTTGTCGGAATGGCGGGGCTTTTGCCGACTCTTGCAGCAATCAGCGTTGGGAACAACATCGCGCTTGCAAACAAGGAAACGCTGGTTGCAGGCGGCGAGCTTGTGATGAACGCAGCGCGCGAGAAAAACATTGAAATAACGCCGATTGACAGCGAGCATTCTGCGATTTATCAGTGCCTTTTGGGTGCGGACGAAAACAAGATTTCAAAGATAATTCTGACAGCTTCGGGAGGACCTTTTTTCGGGAAAACGCGCTCAGAGCTTGAAAATATAACAAAAGAGCAGGCGCTCAATCACCCGAACTGGAATATGGGCGAAAAGGTTACGATTGACAGCGCAACGATGATGAATAAAGGTCTGGAGCTTATCGAAGCGGTTTGGCTGTTCGGGGTTGCGCCGAAACAGGTTGAGATTACGGTTCATCGTCAGAGCATTCTGCACTCGGCTGTCGAATTTGAGGACGGCGCGATTATCGGGCAGCTTGGAAGCGCAGATATGCGTATTCCGATACAGTTTGCGCTGACTGCACCGAAGCGTCTTGCTTGTCCCGCGAAAAAGCTGTCGCTCACGGAAATCGGCACGCTTACCTTTGAGAAGCCGGACGAGAACGTTTTCACCTGTCTTTCGGCAGCGAAAAAAGCAATCGAAATGGGCGGGAACGCGCCTTGCATAATCAATTGTGCAAATGAAGCGGCAGTGTCGCTGTTCCTTGAGGAAAAAATCGGATTTCTGCAAATCGGCGAGCTTGTAAACGCCGCGCTTTCCGATGTGAAATACATTCAAAATCCTGCACTCTCGGATATTCTGAACACGCGGATTGCTGCGGAGGAATACGTTCTTTCGTGTTTTTAATGGAGGAAATATGTCAACGGCTTTAAAACGGATAATTTCACTTTCAGTATTGTTTATCATCACGGGGACTTTAGTTTTGCTGCGCTTTGTTGCATACGATGTTTTTATGAACATAGTACCGATTTTGGTTGCAATTCTGGTATTTTTGTTCATCGTACTTGTTCACGAGCTTGGGCATTTTTTAGCTGCAAAGGCTTGCGGTATCTATGTAAAACAGTTCGCCTTCGGAATGGGACCTGCGATTTTCAAAAAACAGGGCAAGGAAACGGAGTATGTTGTCCGCGCGTTTCCCGTGGGCGGATATTGCGCGTTTGAAAACGATATCGAGGAGTTTGACGAGGAAACGGGCGAGGTGCAGGAGCCGAACCCCCGCGCGTTTAACAGAAAACCCGTCTGGCAGAGAATGATTGTGCTAATCTGCGGGCCGCTTATGAATTTGATTTTGGGATATATCGTGGTTTTGATTTCGCTTTGCACATCAAACGCGATTGCTTCCACAACAATCTGCGAATTTAAAGACCAAAGCGTGAGCAGCTCTCAGCTTATGGTGAACGATGAGATACTGAGCGTTGAAGGCTTGCCGATTTTCTCGGCTTCAGATATAACGTATAAATTACAGTCGAGCGACCGCAAAAACGAAGCGGGAAATCTTGTTTATGATATTACGGTAAAGAGAAACGGCGAAACCATTATGCTGAAAGACGTTGAATTTATGACAATTCAGCGGGAAAACGGCTCGAGCGGCATTTACTTTGACTTTTTCGTTTACCGTCTTGAAAAAAATTTCGGAAATGTTGTAACCGAGGCATTCCGCGAAAGCTGCTCAACAGCGCGCGTGATTTTACTCACGGTTGTGGATTTGATTAAAGGCAAGTACGACTTGAACGACCTTTCCGGACCTATCGGAGTAGGCTCGGTGATAACCGAAGCTGTGAAAACCTACACATTCTCCGATTTTATGAGCGTTATGGCGCTTTTGTCCATCAATGTCGGGATTTTCAATCTTCTTCCGATACCGGGACTGGACGGCGCAAGACTGATTTTCCTGATTGTTGAGCTTATCCGCAGAAAGCCTGTTAAACCGCAGGTTGAGGGAATGATTCACTTTGTGGGAATGGCGCTTTTGCTTCTTTTTATGATTTTTATTTCGTTTAACGATATTTCAAAGCTGGCTTCGAGGTGATTTGATTGAAAAAAGTTAGAGTAGGAAACTGCGTTCTCGGCAGCGAAAAAATCTATATTCAGTCAATGCTGAACGTTCCCGCCGATGATATCGAAAACAGCGTTAAACAAGCGGTTGAGCTGGAAAAAGCGGGCTGCGAGATAATCCGCGCGGCTGTTCCCAAAATCGAGAACGCCGGGCTTATTGAAGCGCTGAAAAATGCCGTGAATGTGCCGATTGTCGCGGATATTCATTTCGATTACAAAATCGCGCTTGCGTGTATTGAGCGCGGCGTTGACAAAATCCGCCTGAACCCTGGAAATATCGGCTCGGCTGACGGCGTAAAGGCTGTTGCTGACGCTTGCGGAGCGAGAAATATACCGATTAGAATTGGCGTAAATTCGGGTTCGCTTGAAAAAAATCTTCTACAAAAATACGGCAGCCCGATTCCCGAAGCGCTGGTTGAAAGCGCTCTGGAACACGCGAAGCTGCTGAATAAATTTGATTTTGACGATATTGTCATCAGCATAAAATCCTCGAATGTCAAGCTGATGATTGATGCGTATCGGCTGCTTGCACAAAAGACGGAATACCCGCTTCACCTAGGAGTAACCGAAGCTGGAACAGAGCGAATGGGCGTGATAAAGTCAGCAGTCGGAATAGGCTCGCTTTTGTGTGACGGAATCGGCTCTACAATCCGCGTTTCGCTTACTGCTGAACCGATTAAAGAGGTGTACGCGGCAAAGGATATACTGAAAGCGTGCGGGCTGTATAAGGGCGCGGAAATTGTTTCGTGTCCGACCTGTGGCAGAACCAAAATCGACCTTATCTCTCTGGCAAACGAGGTTGAAAAGCTGCTTGCCGACGTGAAGAAGCCGATTAAGGTTGCGGTTATGGGCTGCGTGGTAAACGGTCCCGGCGAAGCGCGCGAGGCTGATATCGGCATTGCGGGCGGCGACAGGGAAGGACTGATTTTCAAGAAGGGTGAAATCCTGCGAAAAGTGCCCGAGGAGAAGCTCTTGTCGGAGCTGAAAAAAGAAATTGATTTGTTGTGAAAGGAAAAAATATGTCGGCTGCGCTTAAAGAATTGTTTGATGATATAGACTTTCCGAAGAATATTTCGGAGGGACAGGTGCTTAAAATTGCCCATAACAAAGCCAAGAATGAGATTAATTTGAACGTCAGCTTCTCGGAGCTTATCCCGATGAAAGAGCTTTTTTCCGCTGCTGAAACAATCTCGAAAAAGCTCGATGCTGAAACCGCGATTTACCCGAAATATTTCCCCGAGCTTTTAAACTCGGATTACTTATATGAAATAATCGAGCTTTTGAAGAAGAAATTTGTCGGAATAAACGGCTATTTTGACGACGCGACAATTGACGACGACGGACAAACCTTTGAAATAACTCTTAAAAGCGGCGGGAAATCTATGCTTTTGGGAATGGGGATTGACAAGAAAATCGAAAATTACGTCAAAGGAATTTTTGATAAAAATATCAGCGTTGTCATTTCCTCCGAGAATGAGCTTGATGTTGAAGAATACGTTAACCGTGAGGTTTCCGCGCCAGTTGAAAAGGTTTCTGTTGCAAACGAAGCGCCAAAACCCGCAAAGCCAAAGTATGTAGGCGGCGGTTCACGGGGCAGACGTCCGCTGTTTCTTGAAGAACCCGAGGAAACGCTGCTAACTTTTGAAAACCCGCATTTCGACCAAAAGGTAAAGCTGTTCTTTGGAAAAGGCAATTTTGAAGCGCCTGTTCCGATGTCCGAGCCTTTCGGTGAACAGGATACGGCAACACTTTGGGGAAAGATTTTCAAGACCGAGGACAAGCTGTCGAGAGATAAAAACACGCTGATTTTTACGGCTTATTTCTCCGATAAGACTTCCTCGCAAATTCTGAAAATTATCACCGAGGCGAAAAATGAGGAGCTGGTAAAAGCCAATATATCCGAGGGAAAAGCAAT
>SFJQ01000019.1 GCA_004555855.1 [Eubacterium] saphenum
AATTTCATTTTCCGGCACAAAGCCGCTTTCTTCAGCCTCTTCCAGCTGTTCTCTTTCCTTTGGCGTGACTTTTGTATAATCGCTGTCCCAAGCAAGAACAAGCCGCTTGATAAATTCATAAGCAAGCTTTTGCTCGCTGTCCGGAAGCAGTTCCAGCATAGAATCAATCTCTTTTTGCAACGTTGACATAAATATCACTCCTTACTTGTATATGTCACCGCGTGAGCCGATGTCGATAATATAGAGAATTTCAAGCTCACCGTTATTGCCGTACTTAAATATTATGCGGTATTTTCCTACTCTTAACCGCATTCTTCCGTCTTTGTAGCCTTGCATAGGCTTTATATCACCAACTGCGGGCTTTAAGCGTCAAGCCATAAATAGCCTCTCTTATTTTGCTTACAAGCCCTTTCTCGGCTTTTGCCAGAAATTTAAGGCTTTCTTTTGAATACTCAATTTTCATAGGTTCACTCTCGTTTTTTATTCGATTCCAAAAAGCAGAATACCATCGAAACCGATTTTACAATAATCCATTCTCATTATATCACTTTTTTTCCATTTATTCAAGAGGTGTATTTGAAGTTTTGGGGGAAATCGTCAATGTATTCTTCACAAAACGGTTTTTGTGTTTTTGTGGAAAATTCATAAAAATTCAAAAAAAGCCCCGAAGATTTTAGATAGCTGTTTACAAAAAGAAAATTTTATGATATAATGATTTTAAGCCTTTACTACGGAATATCCGCACAAGCGGCTGTTCTTGAAAAATACATTATGTGAAACGGGGAGAATGCAATGAAATTCAAAAGAGTAATAATGATTGCGGCGATGTTCTTTGCTGTCGTACCGATGGTGGCTTATGCGATTTTCAGCAATAACACGCTCACTGCAAGCGGCGAAAAGGAGTTTTCGACAATCGTAACCTCCGTTGCGGAAAATCAGGCTTCTCCGCTCAACGCGCTTGTCAGCAGTGCAAAGGCAGATATCGATTTTGTCGCAAGCGTTGACGCTGTAAAAAGCGCGGCGTCTTCGGGAACTTCAATCGACGCTGCAAACGCTGTTCTGACAAATTTTGCCAACGAAAACGCCCTTGTAACCGGTGCGAGAATTGTTGACAACAGCGGTAAGATTATCGCAGGAACTGATTTCGGAAAATCGTGGGAAAACTTCTCCGGTTCTTCCTTGAAGGACAATTCGCTCTATTTTGACAATGCTTCCGGCAAGGCAAATCTGAGCATCAAGAAAAATATCGGACAGAGCGTTGTTATCGTTTCGTATGATATTTCCGGCGCAAACACCATTATTTCCAGAATTTGCGATAATTCCAAGTTCTATAAAACCGGCAACATTATGATTATCGATTCCAACGGAAACTGGAGCACGGGAATTGGCTTCAGCAGCAGCTCTGCGCTTCCGGCTGATGTTGCGGCAAAGCTTCCGACGCTTGCAAACGGCATTGTTTCCGGAACGTTCAAATATCAGGCTAACGATGGCGCAGAAAACCTTGGCGCAATGATTAGAGCAGGCGGCGACGACGGTCTTGTCGCGGTTGTAAGCTGCCCTACGGATAAGATTGAGCTGTTCTCACGCAATTCTTCGATGACCATCATCATTATGGCGATTGTTCTCGGTATCCTGAGCTGCGTTGCGGCAGTTCTGGTTTCGCGTGTAATTACCGCTCCTCTGACGAAAATTCAGAAGACGCTCGGAACAATCCGCAACGGCGACCACGAGGCTCGTATCCGCAATATGACCAACAACGAGTACGGACAGCTTTCGAGAGCGTTCAACAATCTGGTAGACGATATCGTTGTCAGCGAGGACAGATACAGAAACATCTCCGAGATGTCCGACAACATCATTTTCGAGTGGAATTTCAAGACCAACGAGGTTGTTTTCTCCAACAACTTTAATAAGAAGTTCAGCTATCGCGCTCCCTCCAACCACTTCGGCGACAGCTTCCTGCTCAAGGCAAAGGTTCACCCCGATGACCTTGAAAGATACAGAAGCGACCTTGACCAGCTTGAAAAGGGCAAGAATTTCGAGCGCAACGAGTACCGTATCAAGAACATTTACGGCGACTTTATCTGGGTTCTTATGAGAACCGAAACGCTCAAGGACAACGACGGCAAGCCCGTAAAGGTTGTCGGAGTTATGGTTGATATCGACCGCGGAAAGAAGTCCGAGCAGCAGCTCACCGAGCGCGCGAGCTTCGACGCTCTCACCGAGCTTTACAACCGTGAAACGATTGAAAATCAGATTGACAACGAGATTTCGCTCTCCGAGATGCGTAAATCCGAGATGGCGGTTCTGTTCATCGACGTGGACGACTTCAAGCACTACAACGATAATTACAGCCACGCGACAGGCGACCAGGTACTTAAATTCCTTGCAAAGACGATTAAGACCGAGGTTGAAGGCGTTGGTTTTGCGGGAAGATACGGCGGCGATGAGTTTATCGTGCTGCTGCGTGACGCGGAAACAAATGACCCTGCGCTTTTTGCTCAGCGTATTATCGCAAAGCTCAACGAGGGCTTTGACGCGGATATCGGCGAGCGGCTCACGGTAAGCGTTTCCATCGGTATCGCTCTTATCAAGGACAACTACAACACGCGCGTTGAATACCTCATCGGTAAAGCGGACGACGCGATGTACTCCGTTAAGAAGAGCGGAAAGTCCAACTACGCGTTCATCGAATAAGAGTAAATTTGAAGTATTACAATGCCGCGCAATTTTGTGCGGCATTGTTTTTTGGAGGAAAAATGGAAATAAAAGACGCGAGAATTGACAACGGAAAGGCTTTTGATTGGGGGAGAACCTCGGCGGAGTATGCGAAATTCCGCGACATTTACCCTGAGGAGTTTTACGAGAAAATCATCAGTCTGGGCTTGTGTACAAGCGGGCAAAAGGTGCTTGATATTGGCACGGGAACGGGCGTTTTGCCGAGGAATATGTACAAATTCGGCGCAAGCTGGACAGGGACGGACATTTCCGAGGAGCAGATAAATCAGGCGAAAAGGCTGTCCGAGGGTATGGATATCGAGTATTTCGCGTCGTCGGCGGAAAAGCTGGATTTCCCCGAAAACACCTTTGACGCAATCACGGCTTGCCAGTGCCTCTGGTATTTCAATCACGAGCAGATTGCGCCGATTTTGCACAAAATTCTGAAGCCGAACGGACGGTTTTTGGCGCTGCTTATGAACTGGCTTCCGTTTGAGGACAAAATTGCCGGAGCGAGCGAGGAGCTTGTTCTGAAATACAGCCCCGAGTGGAGCGGCGCAGGCGAAAAAGTACACCCGATTGCCATTCCGGAGTGCTATGACGGGTATTTTGAGCTTGTCCGGCACGAGGAATACCCGATTAAGGTGCATTTCACGCGGGAGAGCTGGAATGGCAGAATGAAAGCCTGCCGCGGTATCGGCGCTTCTTTGCCGAGCAAAAAAATCGCCGAATGGGAGCGCGAGCATCAAAAGCTCCTTGAAAAAATCGCGCCCGAGGAGTTTGATATCCTGCATTTCGCGGCGCTCGCGGAGCTGAAAGTGAAAAAATAAATCTTTATCCCCGTCGAAATGGCGGGGATTTTCTTGTCCGAGAACAAATTATCGCGGTTTTTCATAAAGCCCTACTTACCCGATAGGCTTAATACCAAAGCGCGGAATTTCATAAATTTGGTTATTCAAAAAGCGCATTTTTTCGGCTTAAATCGGCAAGATATTTGTAAAATCTTTTGAGAGGAGATTTCTATGAATATATCAAATCAGGAATACGGCGAGCTTGCAAAACGCGTTTCGCCGCCCTCATCAATGGCAAAAACGATACCGATGGCGTTTCTGATAGGCGGCGCAATCTGCACGCTCGGCGAGGCGCTTTTGAATATGTACGCGGCGCTTGGATTTTCGCAGGACGACGCGGGCGCGCTCACTTCGATGTCGCTGATTTTCCTCAGCGCGCTGCTGACGGGCTTCAAGCTGTACGACAGGCTTGCTCAGCACGCGGGCGCAGGCACGCTTGTCCCGATAACCGGCTTCGCAAATTCGATTGTGTCGCCCGCACTCGAGTTTAAAAGTGAGGGCTATGTTCTGGGACTTGGCGCAAAAATGTTCGTAATCGCAGGTCCTGTGCTGGTTTACGGCATCTCGGCTTCGATAGTATACGGCATAATCTATTATATCCAAACGCTTTTGTAAGGGGGAATTTTTGTGGCGATTTGCGAAGGAAAAACCTTTCGATACAGCAACGCGTCGATAATTTCATACGGGAGCGTTGCGGGAAAAGTCGAGAGCGACGGACCTTTCGGGGACGAATTTGACGAGATAATCAGCGACAACAAGGGCAGCGCGGAAACTTGGGAGCAAGCCGAGGCGCTTTTCCAGCAGAAGGCGCTGAAGCACGCGATGGACAAAGCGGGGCTTGTTCCCGAGAAGATGGACTTGATTTTCGCAGGCGACCTGCTTAATCAGTGTACAGGCTCGTCCTACGGTTTGAAGGATTTCTATGTGCCGTTTCTGGGAATTTACGGCGCTTGTTCAACGTTTGCGGAGGGGCTGCTTTTAGCGGGCGCGATGGTAAACGCGGGCTATGTCGATAACGCGGCGGCGGTGTCCTCGTCGCATTTTTCTTCGGCTGAACGGCAGTTTCGGTTTCCGCTGAATTACGGCGGCGTCCGCACACCGACTGCTCAGTGGACGGCAACGGCTGCGGGAGCGGCGATTGTTGCGGCGAGCCAAAAGCCCCCGTTCATAAAAGCGGCAACTGTCGGGAAAATCGAAGATATGGGTATTTCCGATTTGAACAATATGGGCGCGGCAATGGCGGGCGCAGCTTATGATACAATTTCACGGCATTTGAAGCATATAGGTACAAATCCCGAGGATTATGACGCGATAATCACGGGCGATTTGGGAGAAGTTGGCAGCAATATGCTGTACGAGCTGTTCAGACGTGACGGAATTGCCCTCGAGCAGCACCACAAGGATTGCGGACTGCTGATTTACGACCGCGAGAAGCAGGACGTTCACGCGGGAGGAAGCGGCTGCGGTTGTTCAGCGTCGATGATGTGCGGGCATTTTCTGAAACACGTTGAAAACGGCGATTTGAAGCGGATTTTGTATGTTGCAACCGGCGCGCTGATGTCGCCGACAATGGTTCAGCAGGGCGGCAATATCCCCGGCATCGCGCACGCCGTTGAGATAACGAACCGCTGAAACGGCGGCGCAAAGCGGAATTTCAAGCGTATATTACGGCATTGCTTGCCGTGAAACGCTCGGCTGAAATCGGGCGAAAGAAAGCGGCAGAAAGGAGAAAAATGGATATTTTTTTGGATTATCTTTGGGCATTCTTAGTCGGCGGACTGCTTTGTGCAATCGGACAGGTTCTGATTGACCTGACAAAGCTCACGCCCGCGCGCATACTCACGTCTTATGTTGTGGCGGGTGTGATTTTGGGGGCGCTGGGCTGGTACGAGCCGATTGTTGACTTGGCGGGAGGCGGCGCGACCGTTCCCCTCACGGGCTTCGGCAATCTTCTCGCAAAAGGCGTGCGCCGTGCCGTTGATGAAAACGGGCTGTTGGGCGCGTTTATGGGCGGATTTACGTCAGCGGCAGTCGGGGTATCGGCAGCAATTTTCTTCGGACTTCTGGCAGCGCTGGTGTTCAAGAGCGGCTCAAAAATCAATGAAAGTTCTTCATCATAACCAAAAACGCGGGCGCCAAAACGTCCGCGTTAAACCGTTATTTCAACCAAATTCCCCTCAAAATCAAGCACAACGCTTTCAAAATAACCATCTCCGGTGGTTCTCGGCGGACTGGCGATTTCAAAGCCGTCGCTTTCTAGCAGCTCGGTGATTCCCACAACCTTTTCCTTGCTCCCGACGCTAATCGCGATATGCGCGAAGCCTGTCGCAAAGCGCTCTCGCGGGGCGTTCACGCACTCCGCTCTCGTCATCAGCTCCAGCCGTGCGCCGCCGTCAAAGGTGAGGAAATAGGTTTGCAGACCGGTTTTGGGATTGTGGTATTTTTCGCCGCGTTTTGCTCCGAAATACTTCTCGAAAAACGCGCACTCCCGCTCCAAATCCGTGGTATAAATCGCGATATGTTCAATCTTCACTTCATTCACCGAGAATAATTTTCCGCAGCTCTTCCGCATTTTCGGCAAGGAATTTCGGGTGATAACTTTCAAGCTCGGCGCGGTCGCGGAAACCCCACAAAACCCCGCACGCGTCAATTCCCGCATTCGCGGCGGTTTGCATATCAACGGAGCTGTCGCCGATGAAAATGGGCGAAAATCCGTCCTTTTGGTGCTTTTCGGCAAGGTAGAGCGCGGCGTCGGGAGCGGGTTTTTTCGGGAAACCGTGCTCTCCGCCGACAATCTCGGTGAGCTTGTCCCCGAAAAATCCGCGGAGCAGCTCACAGGAAAACGAGTGCGACTTATTCGTGTTGCAAAGACAGGTTATTCCGCGCGCTGTCAGCGTTTCGAGCAGCTCGGGAATACCGTCATACGGCTTTGTGTTGTCGGTTTTGTGCAGCTCGTAGAACTCCCCGAACAGCCGATAAGCCGTGTTGAAATCAGCCTCGGTGTGGTTTTCGGGAAGTATCCTCTCGATTAGCTTCGGCACGCCGTTTCCGACAAAATATCGGTACTTATTCACATCGTGAACCGGAAAACCCATCTGCGAAAGCGCGTAGTTTCCCGCAGCGGCAAGGTCGCCGAGCGTGTTCAAAAGCGTTCCGTCAAGGTCAAAAATCACGGGATTATACAATTTTTATCAGCTCCTTTTACAAAATCTGTAAATTATCAGGTAAAACTTTATCTCTGCTCTATTATATCACGGAAAAATTGCTCTGTCAACCTTGAAATTTTCTCAGAAATGTGCTATAATAGAATGTAATATGTATTATATTCAATAATGAATAAAACGGAGTTATTTTTATGGAGTATTTTGACTTGTATTCAATCAATCGGGAACCGCTTGGGAGAAAGGTTCAGCGCGGCGCTCCCATACCTTTCGGGGAGTATCACATAGTGGTTCAGGTTATGACGGTAAACAAGAACGGTGAGATTTTGCTTACCCAGCGTGTTCCGGAAAAAACAAGCGGCGGCAAATGGGAATGTTCGGGAGGCTGCGCGGTCGTCGGAGAAACATCGCGCGAGGCTGCCTGCAGGGAGCTTTTCGAGGAAACGGGCATAAGAGCGCGCCCCGAGGAGCTTCAGCACGAATGGACGATGGTTACGGAAAGTATGCTGAGGGATTTTTACATTCTGGTGCGCGATGTGCCGCTTTCGGCGCTGAAATTGCAGTCGGCGGAGGTTTGCGCGGCAAAATGGGTTTCGTTTGACAGGCTTTGCGAGATGGCGCAAAACGGTCAGACAACCCGCACGGTTATGCGCTGGCTCAACACCCGCAGAAGCGAGCTTCTTTCGCTCACGCAAAAGGCTGAAAAAGGACGTTTCGGGTATCGCTGACTTGGATTTATTCGGAGGAATTTCGGTTGAATAAGACTGTTGAAAAAATAAAACAGCTTGCGGCGGCGGGCGATTTTTCGGGAAATTCTCTCGAGGAAATCTTCGCGCGGTGCTATAAAGCCGTGGAAAAAACGCTCGGAATAACGCCATTTGACGAGCAGCTTGCGGCGGCGCTTGCGCTGTCCGAGGGGAAAATGGTGCAGATGCAGACGGGTGAGGGAAAGACGCTCTGCGCGGTTTTCGCGGCTTGCGCTCACGCTTTAAACGGCGGACAAACCCACGTCCTCACCTTCAACGATTATCTCGCGCACCGCGACTGCGAGTGGATGAAGCCGGTTTATGAGGAAATGGGCGTTTCGGTCGGCTGTATTACCGAGGAAACCCCGCGCGATGACCGCAAAGCGCTCTATCAAAAGCAGGTTCTCTACATCACGGCGAAGGAAGCGGGATTTGACTATCTCAAGGATTTCGTTTGCTTTGAAACCGAGAAAATGTGTTTCCCGAAGCCCGATTTCGCGATTTTCGACGAAGCGGACAGTATCCTCATCGATGAAGCGAGAATACCGCTTGTAATCGCGGGAGATGTTGCCGTTCACGAGGACGAAAGCACGGCGAAGGTTTACGGGAAAATCGGCGAATTTGTAGACGGCGACTATGAGTTTGACGAGGACTCGCGCAATATTTATCTCACGGACAACGGCGCGGATAAAGCCGAAAAGCTGTTTTCTGCCGAGAATATTTACGGCGAGGAAAACGCGGGGCTGCTCGCGAAAATCACGGCTTGCATAAAGGCGCGCGATATCCTCAAAGAGGACAAGGATTACATCGTCCGTGACGGGAAAATCGTGCTTATTGACGAATTTACGGGAAGAGCTGCGGCGGGGCGCGTTTTCCCCGGGGAACTCCAGCCCGCCTGCGAAGCGAAGCACAATCTGAAAATCACCTCGCGAGGCAGAATTATGGGCAACATCGCGCTCCAGTATTTCGCGCGGCTTTACACGAAAATCTCCGGAATGACGGGAACTGCGGAGTCGGCGCGCGAGGAATTTGAGAAGATTTACGGAATCCTGACCGAGGTTATCCCGACAAGATTGCCGTGCGCGAGGGTTGACCACCCGCTTGAAATGTACTACGATAAAACCGAAAAGCGCAAGGCGATAATCGCGGCAGTCTGCGAGGCTTATGAGAAAAAGCGCCCCGTGCTTGTGGGAACGGAGAGCATTGAGGAGAGCGAAAGTCTTGCCGAAGATTTGAGGGAAAAAGGCGTGGAGTGCAAGGTGCTGAACGCCAAAAACAACTTCGAGGAAGCGGGAATTATCGCAAAAGCGGGCGAGCGCGGCGCGGTGACGATTTCGACAAATATGGCGGGGCGCGGCGTTGACATAAAACTCGGCGGCGAGGACTGCTCGGACAAGGAGTTCGTGGAGTCGGTCGGCGGGCTGCTTGTGATTATCACGTCAATGCGCGAAAGCTCAAGGATTGCCCAGCAGTTAAGAGGGCGCGCGGGACGTCAGGGCGACGTCGGCGAGAGCAGATTTTTCGCGGCGCTCGATGATGAAATTATGATAAAAAACGACCTCAGGCGGCTTTGCGGACGGCATTTCCCGTCAACCAAAGTTGAGGGTTCTATAACCGACAAAGCGGTTTTGCGTGAAGCAGAGCGCGTTCAGAGAATTTCCGAGGGCGATGGTTTTGATGAGCGCGTGAATTTGATGAAGTACACGCTTATCGGTGAAAAGCACCGCGAGATGACGTTTTCCA
Organism: [Eubacterium] saphenum; assembly: GCA_004555855.1. GTDB lineage: Bacteria > Bacillota > Clostridia > Oscillospirales > Ruminococcaceae > CAG-115. Next base: position 9,220 of record SFJQ01000019.1, read on the forward strand.
AGAGAAACGCGCTGCTTGACGGCGAGTACAACAGCGATTTGTGGCAGAAAAACGCGCCCGAGCTGTACGAAAAGGCTTGCAAAAAATTCGGCGAGGACGCGGTTCAGGCGCTTGAAAACAAGGTTCTTGCGGCGCTTCTGAACGAGTTTCACAGCGATTATCTTGACTACACGGCGTATCTTCGCGAGGGAATTCACCTCACGCAGATTGCCGGACGAAATCCCGCGGACGAGTACAACATCGCCTGCGAGGAGTACTACGAAAGCGCTGCCGAGTCGCTTCCCGAAAGAATGTGTGAGAAGCTCGAAACGCTTTTGAAATGCGAGAAAACCGAGGATTATGAGATTGAAAAGCCCACGGGAATTTACACCTATCTCCTCAACGATTTAGCCGAGGAATTTAAGGCGAAACCGATTTTGCTCAACATTTTCTCGGAGGAGGATTTTGCCGAGGAAAATTCCCCGAAAACCGAGGAAACGGGCGAAAAACAGGGCTTTTTCAAGAAACTTTTCAGGAAGAAATAAGGTGATTTTTTGTCAACGGTCTGCGCGATTGCAACGCCTGCGGCTGTCGGAGGAATTTCGGCGGTGAGGATATCGGGGGAGAGCGCTTTTTCGGTTGCGAAAAGCGTGTTCAAGCCGATTTACCCGAGCGTTGATGTGAGCGAAATGAGCGGCTACACGGCGGCTTACGGCAAGATTTTTGACGGCGCGGAGCGGCTTGACGACGGGGTTTTGCTCGTTTACCGAGCGCCGCATTCCTACACCGGCGAGGACGTCTGCGAGATTTTCTGTCACGGCGGAATTTATGTCACTCAGCGTGTGCTTACGGCTTGCCTGAAAGCGGGCGCAGAGCCGGCTGCGGCGGGTGAATTTACGAAAAGAGCGCTCTTAAACGGCAAAATGTCGCTTACTCAGGCGGAGGCTGTCGCCGATATAATTTCCGCGCAGGGACAGCAGCTTTTGTCCTGCTCAAACGCGCAGCGCGAGGGTGCGCTGTACAAGCGCTGCGAGGGGATTTCCGAGAAGATTATGGAGGTTTCGGCGCAGATTTCCGCGTGGATTGATTATCCCGATGATGACACGCCCGTTGTTACCGAGGAATGGCTCTGCGAGCGGCTTTCGGGAATTGACGCGGACTTTCGGGAGCTGCTCTCGGAATATGACGCGGGACGGCTTATCCGCGAGGGAATTTCCTGCGCGATTGTCGGAAAACCGAACGTCGGCAAGTCCACGATTATGAATCTGCTTTCGGGGCGCGAGCGAAGCATCGTCAGCTCGGTTGCGGGAACAACGCGCGATATTGTCGAGGAAACCGTGAATTTAAACGGCGCGGTTTGCCTGTTGTCGGACTGCGCGGGCATTCGCGAAACCGATGATGAAATCGAGAAAATCGGCGTTGAGATTATGCTGAAAAGGCTCGAAAACGCAGACATTGTGCTTGCTGTTTTTGACGGCTCGCGGGAGCTGTCGGACGAGGACAGGCGGCTTGTGGAGCTGATTAAGGGCAAGAATGTTGTTCCCGTTATCAACAAAAGCGACCTTGAAACAAGGCTTGACGTTTCTTATCTTGAGGAAACGCTCGGCAAAGCGGCGGTGATTTCGGCGAAAGAACAAAACGCTGCGGAGATTATCGCGCGTGAGATTACGCAGCGGCTCAATCTCGACAAGTTTGACGCAAACGCGGGATTTCTCGCAAACGAGCGTCAGCGAAGCTGCGTTTTGCGGGCGCGGGAATACGTTTTTCAAGCGCTTTCGGCGGCAAAATCGGGCGTTACTCCGGACGCTGTCGGCGTGGAACTCGAAGCGGCGCTTGACGCGGTGTACGAGTTGTCGGGAAAACGCGCGTCCGATGAGGTCATCGCGGAGGTTTTCAAGAGGTTTTGCGTTGGAAAATAAAAGGCGGCTTTGCTGCCCGAACATAGAGGTAGAATATGAACATATTGATTATCGGCTGCGGCTCGATGGGAAGCAATCTTGCGGCAGCGCTTGACAAAAAAGGAAACGATATTTCGATTATCGACAAAAATCCCGAGAGCTTCGAGGCTCTGCCCTCTGATTTCAGCGGGTTCACGGCAACGGGCGTTGCTATTGATCAGGACGTACTGAAACGCGCGGGAATCGGCGCTTGTGACGCGCTTTTCGCGGTGACGGAAAACGATGATATGAACCTGATGACCGCGCAGATTGCAAAGGAAGTTTTCGGAGTGCCGAAGATTTTTGTGCGTGTGGACGATATCGGGAAATGCAGCGTTTTTGAGAACATCGGCGTTAAAATCATCAGTCCGACAAAGCTCACGGTAAGCGCGGCTTGCGCGGCTCTGGAGGATAACGAGGAGAAGAACAAGGTGCTGGAAATCGGGAACGCACAGATAAAATTCTCGATTTTTGAGCTGCCCGAGAACTATGTCGGCCGTTTGCCCGAGGACATCGAGCTTGAGAACGACGAGTCGCTTTTCGGAATTATTCGGGATAACAGGGGATTTATTCTGTATCATAATCAGCCGATTGCTTTTGAGTCGGGCGACAAGCTGGTTTTTGCAAAGAGGAATTGAGGTAAGTTTATATGAAAGCAATTATTGTCGGTGGGGGAAGGGTTGGTTTTTATCTCGCGAAAACGCTTCTGGAGCACGGTTATGAGGTCACGATAATTGAGCGCGACAAGGAGCAAAGCCGTTACTGCGCGAATAATCTCGAAGCGGAGGTTGCCTGCGGTGACGGAACAAGCGCTGAAATGCTTTCGGCTTGCGGGGTTGAAAAAGCGGACTGCGTGATTGCGGTAACCGGAAGGGACGAGTGTAATCTTATCACCTGTCAGGTCGCGAAAAAGGCGTTTGGCGTCCGCAAAACGATTGCCAAGGTAAACAACCCGAAAAATGCCGATGTTATGAAACAGCTCGGCGTTGACATCGTGGTTTCCGCGACCGATAACATCATTCAGCTTCTCGAACACGAGGTTGATTTCAGCGCGATGAAAAAGCTGCTGACGATTGACGAGGAATTTGACGACGCGTCGCTTGTTGAGATAACGCTCCCCGAGAATTACGTCTACGAGGGGAAAAAGCTGGCGGAGCTTTCGCTGCCTGACCAGTGCAACATCGCCTGCATAAACCGCGGCGGCAGAACGATAATCCCGCGCGGTGCAACGATTTTGTGGAGCGGCGATATCGTGATGGTTGTTATGATGAATTCCAAGGAAAAAGAGCTGCGAAAGGCTCTTAAAATTAAGGACTAACGGGTGGAGAATATGGAACAGAAAAAACGCGCAGGCAGACCGAAGAAAAGCTCCGTTTCATCAAAAAAGCGCGGGAACACGCCCTACTCCGCGAAGAAAATCCCGCAGGGCGACATTATTTTCGCGCTGGATATCGGCACTCGGACAATCGTCGGAGTGCTTGCGAAAAAGCTCGCCACAGGCTGCGAAATCCTCGATATCGAAACCGTTGCTCACGAAAAACGCTGTATGAACGACGGGCAGATTGAGGACATCAAAGCGGTTTCCGAGGACATCAAAACGGTTCGGCGCGCGCTTGAACAGAAAAATCACATCTCACTCAAATCGGCTTGCATAGCGGCTGCGGGACGCGCTCTCAAAACCGTCCGCAGCTCTTGGGAGTACAAGCTCGATAAGGAGAAGATGATTACCGATGAAATTCTGAATGCAACCGAGCTTGACGCGGTCCGCAGAACCTGCGCGGATTTTTCCGCTAAAAATGACTCAGCCGCGTTTTATTGCGTGGGACACAGCGTGATTTCGCTGTCGTTGGACGGGTTTAAGGTAACGAAGCCCGAAGGTCACCGCGGAGAGCGCCTTACAACCGAGCTTATCGCGGCGTTTTTGCCGGCTTATGTTGTGGAGAGCCTTTGCGCGGCGGTTGACGAAGCGGGACTTGAAATCGCGGGAATAACGCTTGAGCCTATCGCTGCGATGAACGCGGTTATTCCGCCGGAGCTTCGGCTGATAAATCTTGCGCTTTGCGATATCGGCGCGGGAACATCGGACGTTGCGATATCGCGCGACGGAAGCGTTGTTGCTTACGGAATGGCGACAACAGCGGGCGATGAGATAACCGAAGTGCTGATGAAGGAGCTGCTTGTTGACTTCAACACCGCCGAGGCTATCAAAACAAGCGCCGAGGAAGAAATTACATACACGAACATTCTGCTTATGCAGAACAAAATCACGAAAAGCCGCGTTGCCGAAATAATCGCGCCTGCTGCGGACGAGCTGGCAAAGGTCATCGCGCAGGAAATTATCGCGGCAAACGCAACTCCCCCGCAGGCTGTTTTTATTGTCGGCGGCGGAAGCAAGCTGGAGGGCTTGCCGGAGCGTGTTGCGCGGGAGCTTAATCTGGACGTTTCGCGTGTTATCGCGGGCAGGCGCGAGCTTCTTCGCAGGATAACCGCGCCCGAAACTATGCCGCTCGGTGCGGAGCATACAACCCCGCTCGGAATTGCGCTGAGCTACGGCGAGGGCGTTTCGTATGACTACACGACAATCACGGTCAACGGGAAAAAGCTGCGCGCGCTGGACACAAATCGCCTCACGGTATTTGAGCTGCTGAATTTCGCTAAAATCAAGCCCGAGGAGCTTATCGCGGGCGCTGGAAAACCGCTTTCGTTCACGCTGAACGGCGAGAAAATCAACCTTCACGGAAAGCCCGCGAAGCCTTCCGAAATTCTCGTAAACGGTGAGCTTGCTTCGCTGAATACCGTTGTCACAAAGGGCGACGAGGTTGTGATAACTCCCGCAAAGCGCGGTGAAAACGCGTCGGCGCACCTCTCGGATTACTTCAATCTTGCGTTGACGAAGGGATTTTGGGTGAACGCGTTCGGCGAAAAAACGCGCGCGGGCAAGTTTATTTTGCTGAACGGCAAGGAAGCTGCCGGTGAGCGCAGAATTAACGAAAACGATGAAATCACGCTTGTTGAACGGGACACGCTCGGAAAATTGCTGAAAGCGCTTGAAATCACGGACGAGGTGACGCTGAACGGCGAAAAAGCGGACGGAGCGGAAACACTAAGGAGCGGCGATATAATCGAGTACGCAAAGCCGAGTTTTGAGGTTTCGCGTGTTGAAGAAGCGCCGACAGCTGCCGTGGAAACGCAGCCCGAAGAACCTCATCGCGCAAATCCGGTTATCACGGTAAACGGTATCGAAACGCAGTTTCCGCTGCGCGAGGACGGGCGCGCGCCGATTTTTCTGGACGTTGCGGCGGCGTTTTCCGACGACCCGACAAAGCTGCTTGCGCGTGCGGGTACAATCACGATAAACGGCAAAATCGCGCGTCTTGACGAGGAAATTCACGACGGCGATGTAATTGTAATCGAGTAAAGGTTTTGCAATGAAAAAAATCATAAAAGCGGTATCTGCCTTGCTTTTGCTGGTGGGAATAACAGGCTGTTCGAGCATTCCCGACTACTCGGGGATAGCGGATTTGTCGAGCGAAAACGCCGACTCGGTGCAGTCGTCAGGCGAAATTTCGCAGATATCGGACAAATTTTCCACATCGGATTATCTGGTGGTAAAGCAGAAATTTCTCGCAAAGCTAAACGCGGAAGGCGGGGTTTTCGAGGACGCTTCCGAGCGTACGGACGGTGAATTTGACGGAAAAGGCTTTCTCACGTTCAAGGAAGGCGGCAGGCTCACGCATATCGTAAACGCGAACACAACGCAGCTTTATCGCATAATCATCTCGGCGCGTTCAAAAACAGGCGCTGCGGTTAAGGTGTATGTGAAGAAAAAGGCTGAGGGCGTGATTTACATTCCCGCGGCAGCCGAGGATAACAATGATTTCGATTATTGTTCGGTGGATACGATTTACCTTACGAGCGGCTCAAACACGCTGGATTTTGTTGTGGAAAAGGGAACTGCGGATATCGACTATATTCTTGTCGAAAACTCTGACGCTGTGAGCGCGGACTGCTATCGCGTGGGTTCATCTGCGGTAAATCCGTCGGCAAGTCTGGAAACGGTCGGCGTGATGAAGTACCTGTCGGAGATTTACGGGAGCGCTGTTCTTGCGGCGGCGAATGTTTCTCTCGGCACAAACGCTGAGATTGACGCGGTTTATAAGGCAACGGGCCGCTATCCCGCTATCCGCACAAGCGAGCTTGCCACGGCAACGCTTGACGGTGAAAAGAACGCGGAGAAGCTGCAAAAGGATATCGACCTTGCGCTGGACTGGGGAAAATCGGGCGGGATTGCGTCGTATAAATGGCACTGGTACTCCCCGAACACAAAGCACTCCGTTGGTTCCGGCTCGTTTGATATGGAAGAAGCGCTTGACGTGAGAAATCTCGATGAAGTTGCGTTGATGGACGCGGACGAGCTGAAGCTGATGGTTGAAAACAGCTATTTGTCGCCGAATTTGGTTTCGCTGATAAACGATATCGATAAAATTGCGGCTGTTCTGAAGCAGTTCAGCGATGAGAAAATCCCCGTCATTTTCGAGCCTGTTCCGAACGCGGACGCGGGGCTTTACTGGTGGGGCGATAACGCGGAGTGCCACGGGAAACTCTATCGGCTGATTTTCGACAGACTTTGCCGATATCACAAGCTGTCAAATCTGATTTGGGTGTGGAGCGGCAGCAGCGAGGACTATTTCCCCGGAACGCGCTATTGCGATATCATCGGACAGAGTATCTTCGAGAACTCAAACGCGTCCTTTGCGGGAAGATTTTCCGCGCTGTGCGAAGAATTTCTGACGAGAAAACCGATTTGTGCTACCTCGCGGGACGTGCTCCCGAATGGGGATTTGATGAAGCGCGACAATGCTTTGTGGCTGTGGAGCGCGCTTGAAAGCGGGAAGTACGTCATAAAGGAAAACGGGCAGTTTTCTGCGGAATATAACTCGCTTTCCTCGCTCAATAACGCCTACAACAGCTCGCTTTTCATCACGCGCGACGAGCTTCCCGACCTTGCAAAATACGCGCTTGGTGATTTAACTTAACTTATTCAACAAAACGAAAACCGTCGAGAAATTCGGCGGTTTTCCTTTTTTTGTCAATAGTATTTCCTCGATTTTTGCACAAAATATCTCAAGAAAGCGAGGAAATCAAAATGTCAAATAACATAAGAAAACAACAAAATGCAGAAATCCTGCAAGCAGTTTACCGCAACTCTCAGATGGCTTATGAAGCGTCGTCGGACGTGCTGAAGCACTGCAAAAACAATATGCTGTTTCGGGAGATAAACCGTGAAAAGGAGCGCTATAAAAACATTGCCGAGCAGGCTAGATGCGAGCTTGTGAAGCGAAACGAGGAAGCCGTGGAGGTCGCGCCGTTCGGGAAGCTGATGTCGAAGATGGGGATTGCGATGAAAACGGCGTCAAATCAGAGCGGACACAACATCGCGAAAATTATGGTTCAGGGGACTACAATGGGGATAATTGATATTCAGCACGCCGTGAACCGTTCCCACAACGCAGACCCGAGGATTAAGGAGAGCGCCGAGCGGCTTTTGCAGCGCGAGCAGGAGTATTGCGAGAGCCTGAAAAAGTATCTATGAGGGCGCGTCCTTTGGCTGAGCATATCCCCTGCGACATAAAAGCGGGACGCGGGAAATCATCGCGCAGTCCTGTTTCGTGTGAGGAAAATTCCCCGAAATTCTGATTTTTTGCAAAGAAACCCCCGCTTTTTTTTGAGCGGGGATTTGTTTATTTTGGGTTGATAATGTTCCCATCAACTATATTTTTCAGGACAATCAAGGCTCTTTCGCGAAGCACGGCGACTTCTTCTGTCTGACCCTTTTCTCCTGCGGGAACTGCGCGAACGCTTATCAAAGCGTCCTCGGGAAGCTTTGCGTCAAGCTTCGAGCAAAGCACTCCCTTTTTATTGTAAAGAATATCTTCGGGATAAGCGTCGGAAAGGTCGGTGAAAAGCACATTGATACAGCCGACGTGTGGTATTTCGTCAAAGACAAAACCCTTGTCGCAGACAGCGATTGGGCTGCTCATCTTGGAAATTTCCCTCATGAGCTTTTCGGTTTCCGCAGAGGCGTATTGTGAGTAATTTTCGCCCAGTGACAAATTCATTGCAATTATTTCGGCGTGAACCTTACCGTTTCCGTCAAAATCGGGGCAGTACATTTCGATGGTTTCCTCGATTAATTCGGTTTTTGACAGCAAATTTGAGGTTTTATCGGTAATTGCAACAATGACGCTGATATCGGCTTTTTCGCGCGTGAAAACCTGAACAGCGAGGAAAACCAGCAGCGCCGCCGCAAGAAACGCAGGAACGAGAATCCACTTATTGAGATAAAAGAAATTTGTGACTTTCTTCCAGCCGTGTGGTTTCTCGTACTTCGCGGGAGCGTCCTCGGGGATTATTTCGCTCTCCTCGATAATGCCCTGCTTCATTTTCAGCAGCTCCAGCTTTTCTTCGCGGAGTCGTTCTTCATCCTGTTGATTTTTTGCCATAGCTTAGTGAATCCTCATTGTCGGGAACAGCAAAACATCTCTTATGCTTGCGGAGTCGGTCAAAAGCATAACCAGTCTGTCCAGACCGAAACCAAGACCTGCTGTCGGCGGCAAACCGTATTCCAGCGCCGTCACGAAATCCTCGTCAACCTGCGCGTCGTTTCCGCCCTGCGCGCGCTTTGCCGCAACCTGCTTTACAAAGCGTTCCTTCTGGTCAATCGGGTCGTTCAGCTCGGAGAACGCGTTTCCGAACTCCATTCCGTTGATGAAGTACTCGAAGCGCTCGGTGAACGCGGGGAACTCAGGCTTTCTCTTTGCAAGCGGCGAGTTTTCAACGGGGTAATCGTAAATAATCGTCGGCTGAATGAGCTTGTCCTCGACAAATTCCTCGAAGAACGCGATAAGCACATCGCCCTTTGTGGACTTGTCGGTGATTTCCTCAACGCCCTTTTCCTTAGCGCAGGCTCTTGCGGCAGCGTCGTCCGCCCAGTCGTTGTAGTCAACGCCGGCGTATTTCCTGACCGCCTCAATCATCGTGAGGCGCTCCCAAGGCTTTCCGACAGCGATTTCCTTGCCCTGATAAGGCACGGTGTCGGTTCCGCAGACGTTGAGAGTAACGGTTCTGTACAAATCCTCGATTAAATCCATCATCTGGAAATAGTTAATGTAAGCCTGATACATTTCGATAGTGGTAAATTCGGGGTTGTGGGAGCTGTCCATACCCTCGTTTCTGAAAATTCTTCCCACCTCGTAAACCTTGTCAAAACCGCCGACAATCAGGCGCTTTAAGTACAGCTCGGTTTCAATTCTCAGGTACATATCGATATCGAGCGCGTTGTGGTGCGTTTTAAACGGACGAGCCGCCGCGCCGATTTCCAGCGGGAGCAGCACGGGCGTGTCCACCTCGACATATCCGTGTCCATCGAGGAATTTTCTGATTTCCGAGATAATGCGCGAGCGCTTTACGAAAACGTCCTTAACCTCGGGATTTGCGATTAAATCGAGGTAACGCTTGCGATAACGCTCCTCCTTGTCCTTCAGACCGTGCCATTTTTCGGGCAGCGGGAGAAGCGACTTTGAAAGCAGCTTGATTTCGGTTGCGTGAACGGAGATTTCGCCCATTTTCGTGCGGAAAACCTTTCCCTTAACGCCGATGATATCGCCGATATCCCACTTCTTGAAATCAGCGTAATCGTCATCTCCGACATCGTCCTTGCGAACGTAAACCTGCATTCTGTCGGACGCGTCGCGGATATCGAGAAAGCTCGCCTTTCCCATAATTCTGCGCGTCATCATTCTTCCCGCGATAACAACATCGCTGTTTTCAAGCTCGTCAAAACGCTCGCGGATTTCCTTGTTGTAGATATCAACGGGGAATTGCGTGGTTGTGTAGGGGTCCTTTCCCGCTTCCTTGAGAGCGGCGAGCTTTTCAAGGCGAACTCTGTGCTGCTCGTCAAGCTCTTCCTGCGTAACCTCGGTTACTTCCTCGTTCTGATTTACTTCGTTTGCCATCGTTTATTCCTCGTCCTCTTTCTTTATTTCAAGAATTTTAAACTTTTCGATACCGTCGGGAGTTTCCACCTCAACCTCATCGCCTACCTTGTGACCGATAAGAGCGGCTCCGATGGGGCTTTCGTCGGACATTTTGCCCTTGTTGATATCGGCTTCCTTTGTGCCGACAATCTTGAACTCAAGCTCCTCGTCCATTTCAACGTCAAAGAGCTTTACAGTGATGCCGATTCCGACTTTTTCCGTCGATATATCAACGTCGTCGATAACCTGCGCGTGAGCGAGAGTAGCCTCGATTTCGGCAATTCTGGACTCGATGATACCCTGTTCGTTTTTCGCTTCATCGTATTCGCTGTTCTCGGACAAATCGCCGAAAGAGAGCGCAACCTTGATTTTCTCGGCAACCTCGCGGCGGCGAACGGAGCGAAGCTCGTTGAGCTCGTCTTTGAGCTGCTGCTCACCCTTGCGGGTTAAAACTGTAATAGGCTTGTTCATAATAGTTGTTCCTCCAAATTTTTTTATTGAAGCCAAAGTCCGTCAATTCATCGATAAATTGCTCGGATTTCGGACAAATTATTCATTTGTTTCGCCGTTGTCGGGAGTTTCGGGGTTTTCGGGATTAGCAGGCGCTGCGGGAGTAAGGATTTCGACTGCCTTTTGCAGCTGCGAGTCATTTTCACGGGAAACTGTATCGAGAGTTGTTCCCGCGGGAAGCTCACACACATAGTCCGGTTTCAGCCCGACTCCATCGTAAGACGCGGATTTTGACGGGATTATTTTCGCATTGGAAATGGTGAGCGCTGTTCCGTCGGGGAAGCCGAAGGTTCCCTGAATAACCGCTTTTCCGTAGGTTTGCGTTCCGATAAGCAGCGCGCTGCCTTCATCTCTAAGCGCAACCGCGAAAAGCTCTGCTGCCGAGGCTGTTCCGCCGTCAACGAGAATTGCCATGGGAACGGTGATGTTTGTATCGGAATCGGTTTCGATAAGCGTTTTTCTGACGCCGTTTGCGTATTCTGCCGTTGCGGCAACGCACGCGGGAAGCAGCTTGTTGAGCATCGATTTAAGCGGAGAAATCGACCCGCCGCCGTTTTGCCGGACGTCAAGAATAAGCGCGTTCAGATTTGAGCTTGTGAGCGAGTTGAGCGCGCCGGAAAATTGCTCGGCGGTTTTGTCGTTAAACGAGGTGATTTTTATATATCCGATGCCGTTGTCGAGCATTTCGCCGGTAACGGATTCAATATCGATTTGCTGACGGATAAGGCTGACGTTGATTTCCTCGCTGTCGCGAAGCAGCTTCATAGTGAGCTTTGTGCCGATTTCGCCGGAAATTTTCTCGAGCGCGGTTTTTTCTTCCATCGTGAGAAGCGATTTTCCGTCGATTTCCGTGATAATGTCGCCAACCTTGATGCCGTTGAGATGAGCGGAGCTGTTTGTGTAGACCTTTGTTACCACAAGATAACCCGAGCCGTCCGGCTGAGCGACAAGTCCTGCGCCGCTTACAACGCCGCCCGAGTTCTGCTGAAGCTCATAGTAGTTGTTCGCGTCGAGATAGGACGCGTATTTGTCGCCGATACCGCTTACATAGCCGTTTATGATGCCGTTTTCGACATCTTCCTCGCTTACCGAGCCGATGTAGTTGTTTTTAACAACCGCGTCGATTTCGCGCAGCTTTTCGTAAACGCCCTCATATTTATCGGCGCTGCTGATTTTTGAGTTGTAGATGTTGAGCGACACCGTCCACGTCAAAACAAACGTAATGGCGCAGCCGATTGCAATCAGACTTATTGCTACTCCCAAAGAAATTCTTTTGTTCACTTTTTTCTCTCCCGAAAATGCTTTTAAACGCTTATACTTTCAGATATCTGCCCATGCTGATGACCGTTCCGATTGCGCCCAGAAGCGCTCCGGCAACGCAGTTTATCAGAAGGACGAACAGACTTATTCCATCGAAGGGAATGATGTTGAAGAAGCCGAACATTTCCCAAAGCGAGGGATTGTCGGTAAAGAGCGAGAACACCGAGTCATAAACGAACCAGGTGAGTCCCCAGGCAGCCGTGCCCGAAAGGATACCGATAAATGTACCCTCAACGAAGAATGGCAGCTTGATAAAGCTGTCGGTTGCGCCGACGTATTTCATTATTGAAATCTCATTTCTGCGCGAGAAAACGCTGGTTCTGATGGTGTTGGAAACGATGACGATGCTCACGACAATCAGCGTCGCCATAATCGCGATAACAATTACGGTGAACGTGTTTCTGATGTTAATGAGCGCGTCCGTAAAGTCAGAAGGAACTTTCAGCTTTTCAATTCCGTCGATGCTGGAAATAGCGGTGATGGAAAGCTTCATTTTGGTCAAATCCTTAACTCTGACGAGGAAGGTTTCGGGAACGGGGTTTTCATCGAGATAGGAAAGCAGGTCGGAGTATTCGCCCATATTTTCCTTGAAGTTTTCAAGTCCCTGTTCCTTGGAGATATATCTGACATCTGTGAGGTTGTCGTTTTCTTCGAGAATGTTCTGTATTTTCTTGACCTGAGCCTCGGAGATATCTTCCTTGAGATAGATGGCGATTTCGTTTGTATCCTCGATGTTTTTCATAATGATGTTTATATTCATCATTACCAGAACAGTAAGGCTTACCTGAAAAAGGCTGACGAGAAGGATACAGAACGAAGCGAATGACATTATAAAGTTTTTCCAGACGGAAGAAACGCCTTTTTTGATAAGATAGCTTACATTACTCGTCCTCATCGGTACCTCCGATAGTTTCGTCGAATGTTATTGAGCCGTTGTCGATGTTGATAATTCTGCCTCCGAAGTATCTGACAAGCTCGTGCTCGTGGGTAATCATAACAACGGTTGTTCCGCAGCGGTTGATTTCCTTGAGCAGTCCCACAAGCTCATAGGAACGCTGTGGGTCGAGATTTCCCGTCGGCTCGTCAACGATAAGCAAATTCGGGTCGTTTGCGAGCGCTCTTGCGATGGCAACGCGCTGCTGTTCGCCGCCGGAAAGCTCCTTTGTCTTGGATTTTGCCTTGCCGGCAAGCTCCACGAGATTAAGCACATAAGGCACTCTTTGTCTTATGTATTTGTTGGACTGGTCGGCAATCCTGAGGACGAAGGAAACGTTCTCGTACACCGAATAATCCTGTATCAGCCGGAATTCCTGAAAAACCACTCCGATGGAGCGGCGGAATTTGGCGATTTTATTTCTTTTTAGCTTGGAGAGATTGTATCCGTTGACGAACACTCTGCCCGAAGACGGCTCAAGCTCTCTCATCA
>SFJQ01000113.1 GCA_004555855.1 [Eubacterium] saphenum
AACGAGCATATCTGATTTCAGATAAAAAACCCCGTGATTTTTCGCGGGGTTTTCTTTGAAACACTTGACTATATGAATAAAGTGTGGTACAATATATAGTGGATTTTTGATTTGGAAATCATTTGCGGATTTTCAAATCAGTTAAATTTTTGAAAGAAGGTTTTATTAATGACAAAGATTGACGTTTTTTCGGGATTTCTCGGCGCGGGAAAAACTACGCTTATCAAGAAATTGCTGAAAGAAGGCTATAACGGCGAAAAGCTGGTTCTTATCGAGAATGAGTTCGGTGAAATCGGCATTGACGGCGGCTTTATGAAGGACGCGGGAATTGAAGTTACCGAAATGAATCAGGGCTGTATCTGCTGCTCGCTTGTCGGCGATTTCGGAAAAGCGCTTCAGAAGGTGCTTGACGAGTACGCACCCGACAGAATTTTAATCGAGCCGTCCGGAGTCGGAAAACTTTCCGATGTAATCAAGGCGGTTATGGACATCGACAGCGACCAAATCGTGCTGAACAGCTACACAACGGTCTGTGACGCGTCCAAAATCAAGATGTATATGAAGAATTTCGGCGAGTTCTACAAAAATCAGGTTGAAACGGCAAAGACGATTGTTCTGAGCCGCTCACAGAAGCTCACCGATGAAAAGCTCGCGGAAGCTGTCGCGATGATAAAGGAGCTGAACGACCACGCGACCATCGTTACAACAAACTGGGACGAAATCAGCGGCGCGCAGATTCTCGCGGCAATGGAGAACGAGAATAAGTTTGCGGAGGATTTGCTTAAAGAGGAGCTTGAACATCATCACCACCACGACGATGATGAACACGAGCATCATCACCATCATCATGAGGACGGCGAGGAGTGCCATTGTCACGACCACGAACATCATCACCACGACCACGATGACGATGAACACGAGCATCATCACCATCATCATGAGGACGGCGAGGAGTGCCACTGCCACGACCACGACCACGAACATCATCACCACGACCACGATGACGATGAACACGAACAACATCATCACCACGAGGACGGCGAGGAGTGCCATTGTCACGACCACGAACACCATCACCATCACCACGCTGACGAGGTCTTCACGTCAATGGGTATCGAAACCGCGAAAAAGTTCACGAAAGAAGAGCTTGAAAACGCTCTCGGGAAGCTCTCCGGCGAAGAATTTGGCGTTGTTCTGAGAGCGAAGGGAATTGTCGCGGGCGACAACGGCTGGTATGAGTTCGACTTTGTACCCGAGGAATACGAAATCAGAAAAGGCTCGGCTGATGTTACGGGAAAAATGTGCGTAATCGGCTCGAAGCTGGCTGAGGACAAAATTAAGGCATTGTTTGGAGTGTAAACTATGGAATTACCCGTTTATTTAATGACAGGCTTTCTGGAGAGCGGCAAGACATCGTTTATTCTGGAAACGCTGAACGACAAGCAGTTCAGCCGCGGCGAGAGAACCCTTGTAATCGCCTGTGAACAGGGCGAGGTTGAGTATGACGAGCGCATTCTGAAAGCGTCAAAGTCGGTTGTCGAGTATATCGAGGACGAGGCTGATTTTAACGCGGAAAATCTGAACGCTCTTGTCGCAAAGCACAAGCCTTCGCGCATTATGCTTGAGTACAACGGTATGTGGAGTCTGCGCGATATGGCTGTGAAAGCGCCGAAGGACTGGATTTTCTATCAGATTTTTATGTTCGTTGACCACTCGCGCTTTGATATGTATCTGAACAATATGCGCCAGCTTTTGTCCGATGATATCGCGGTTTCGGATTTGATTATCTTTAACCGCTGCGAGCAGGGAAAGGTTGACAAAAAGCGTCTGCGCCGCGTTATAAAGCCGCTCAATCCGAGGATTGATATGATGTTCGAGTATATGGACGGCTCGATTGAACAGGGATTTCAGGGCGAGGACGAGATGCCGTTTGACGTAAAAGCAAACCCGATTGATATCGTTCACGATGATTTCGGGTTGTGGTACGTTGATATTATGAGCAACGCGGCTCGCTACAAGGACAAGAACATTCGCGTTCGAGGAATGGTGTTCCGCGCGTCAAATATACCGAAGGGCTATTTCGTGATTTCAAGACGCGCGATGACCTGCTGTGCAGATGATATTCAGGTTGTCGGCATACTCGTAAAATCGCCCGATGAGCAGAAATTCAAAGACGGAGATTGGGTTGAGGTATCGGGCAGAATTGTCGCGGAAAAGCAGGCGGCTTATAAGGGCGTAGGTCCGGTAATTCTCGCGGACAGCGTTCTCCCGACGGAAAAAGCCGACAGCGAACTTGTTTACTTTAACTAAAACGAGGCTTTTATGAAACTGAGATTTTACAACGCAAAAATTCTCACAATGGAGAATGAAAACATCATAAACGGCGAACTTTGCACGGACGGCGGCAGTATTTCTTACGTTGGCGAAGAGCGGCAAAACGGCGATTTTGACCGTGAAATCGACCTTGCGGGAAATCTGATAATCCCCGGCTTCAAGAACGCGCACACGCATACCGCGATGACGTTTCTGCGGTCTTTTGCGGACGATTTGCCGCTTAATGACTGGCTGTACAATCAGGTTTTTCCGCATGAGGCGAAGCTCACCGAGGAAGCCGTCTACGTTTTCACGAAGCTCGGCATTATGGAGTACCTCACAAGCGGCATTACTGCGAGCTTTGATATGTATATGAAACTTCCCGCGTATGCAAGAGCGAACGCCGAGATGGGTTTCAGAACGGTGCTTTGCGGCTCTATCAATGATTTCGGCGGCACTGTCGAGAGTATCGAGGAGGAGTACAACACCTACAACAACTACAACCCGCTTGTTTCGTATCAGCTCGGATTTCACGCGGAGTACACGACAAAGCTCGCTACTCTTGAGGGAATGGCGAAGCTTGCTCAAAAGTACAAAGCGCCGCTTTTTGCCCACAACAGCGAAACAAAAGCAGAGGTTGCGGGGTGCTTTGAGCGGTATAAAATGTCGCCGACGCAGCTTTTCGACAAGCTCGGAATGTTCGAGCACGGCGGCGGCGGTTTTCACTGCGTTTGGTTTGACGAGAAGGATATGGAGATTTTCCGCGACAAAGGTCTTTATATGGTGACAAATCCCGCGTCAAATCTGAAACTGGCAAGCGGAGTTGCGCCGATTTGCGAGATGAAGCGCAGGGGAATGAAGAATTTTGCGATAGGCACGGACGGCGCCGCTTCCAACAACTGTCTTGATATGTTCCGCGAGATGTTTCTTGTCGCGGGACTGCAGAAGGTCAAGGAAAACGACGCGGCGGCTTGCCCCGCTTTTGACGTGCTTGAAATGGCAACAAAAGGCGGCGCGCTTGCGATGGGACTTGCGGACTGCGATGTTCTGGCGGCGGGGAAGAAAGCGGATTTTGCCGTTATCGACCTCAATCAGCCGAATATGCAGCCACTCCACAACATCGCGAAAAATCTCGTTTACTCAGGCTCGAAGCAGAACGTGAAAATGACCGTAGTTGACGGGAAAATCCTTTACGAAAACGGCACTTTCACAACGGTTGACGCGGGCGAGATTTACGCGCGTGCAAACCGTCTGGCGAGGGAGCTTTGCGGCGACTGAAAGCGAGGATTTATGAAAATTCTGGTTACAGGCGGAACTGTTTTCGCAAGCCGTTTTACTGCGGAATATTTTGCGAAAAACAACGAGGTGTACGTCCTAAACCGCGGCACAAAACCTCAGTCAGAGGGCGTTCGCGCGATAATTGCCGACCGTCATAATCTCGGCGATACTCTGAAAAAGTACGAGTTTGACGCGGTGCTTGACGTCTGCGGGTACAACGAAACCGATGTGCGCGATTTGCTCGGCGGCTTGGGGAACTTCGGGACTTACGTTTTTGTAAGCTCCAGCGCGGTTTATCCCGAAACTCTCGCTTTGCCGTTTTGCGAGGAAAACGAAATCGGCGCGAACAAAATCGGGGGCGATTACGGGTTGAATAAGGTGAAAGCCGAGCGTTATCTTTCGGATAATTGCCCGAACTATTACATAATCCGCCCGCCGTATCTTTATGGAAAGATGAACAATCTTCACCGCGAAGCGTTTGTTTTTGAGTGTGCCGAGCAAAATCGTCCGTTTTATGTGCCGCGCGATGGGAAAATGCGCCTGCAGTTTTTCGATATCGAGGATATGTGCCGATTTATGGAGATTTTGCTTGAAAAACAGCCACGGCAGCGCGTTTTTAATGTCGGAAATCCCGAGAGCGTGAGCGTTCTGGAGTGGGTTCAGATGTGCTTTAAAGCGCTTGGCAAAACGCCCGAATTACGCTTTGTTGAGCGGGAAATCGAGCAGCGAAATTATTTCCCGTTTTACAACTATGAGTATTTTCTCGATGTTGAGAAAATGCTTGAATTAATGCCCGAAACTAAGCCGATTGAAGAGGGCTTGAGGCAGTCATATGCGTGGTTTAAGGACAACCGCGCTGAGGTTCGCAGAAAGCCGTTTTTTGAGTTTATTGATAAGGATTTGAGAGGATAATATGCCGT
>SFJQ01000114.1 GCA_004555855.1 [Eubacterium] saphenum
GAAGATAATTCTTGAAAGCGTTTCAGGGGATATTGAAAGAACATTGTGGGCAAAATTGCCAAGCTATTATGTCGGCAAATCCTTTGTGAGGCTTATTCCGTTCAAAGGCCATATTAATATCGCAGCACAAGCGGTTATCCGGCACAAGGAAGAGCTTGCGGGTTATAAAATCACGCCTGAAGGAATGCTTCAAATCAATTTAAAACAGGATATTCCGACCGATTGCCTGAAACGGACATTTGCAGAAGCCTTGGTTTGATGTCATTTCGGACAAACTCCGAAAAGCAGAAAAATACCGAAAAAACGCCCAAAGAAAATCATCTTTGGGCGTGTGTTATTTACTTTCTGAGATACTTTGCCGTTATTGTCGTACCGTTTTCATACATTTCGCGCGGCGTTCCCGTAAACACAACTTCTCCGCCTTTTGTTCCCCCATCGGGACCGATGTCGATGATGTAATCCGCGAGCTTCATAACATCGGTGTTGTGTTCAATCACGATAACCGTGTTCCCCCTGTCAACAAAGCCTTCGAGAATGTCAACAACCTTTTCGATATCCGCCGCGTGAAGTCCCGTTGTCGGCTCGTCTAAAATGTAGATGTTGCCCTTTTTCCTGATATTCTGCGCGAGCTTTACTCTCTGACGCTCGCCGCCCGAAAACGTTGACAAGGGCTGTCCGAGCGAAATATATGACAGTCCGACTTCCATCAGAGCGTTCAGCATAGCAGAGATTTTCTTGTTATCCGCAAAGAACGGCACGGCGTCCTCAACGCTCATATTCAGCACATCAACAATCGTTTTGCCCTTTACCGAGTATTTCAGCGATTCTTCGCTGTATCTCATACCGCCGCAGTGCTCGCAGACGGTTGTTACGGGTTCCATAAAAACAAGCTCGGTTGTTATCGCGCCGCGTCCCTTGCAGTAAGGACAGGCGCCTTTTCCGTTGAAGGTAAACAGTCCGCTGTCTGCTTTGTTTACTTCGGCGAAAACCTTTCTGATTTCATCGAAGAAGCCCAAAAACGTGCAAACCGTAGAACGTCCCGTTGCGGTAACGGCGCTCTGGTCAATCAGCACAACCTGCTCCTCGTACTGCTTTGCGAAAACATCTCTGATAAGCGTGGATTTTCCGCTGCCCGCAACTCCCGTCACAACGGTCATAATTCCAAGCGGAATGTCAACATCTATGTTTTTGAGATTGTGAAGATTTGCCCCTCTTACGGGCAGAAATCCCTTCGGTTTACGCACATTTTCCTTTATCTTAATCTCCGAAGAAAGCGCATTTCCCGTTTTTGTGCCGCTTATCAGCAGGCTTTCATAGCTCCCCTGAAACAGCACTTGTCCGCCGTTTTTTCCCGCAAGCGGACCGATATCGATAACCTCGTCCGCAATGCTGATTATGTCCTTGTCGTGCTCAACCACCAGCACGGTGTTTCCCTTGTCGCGCAGGCTTTTCAGCAGTCTTGACATTCTGTGGACATCTCTCGGGTGCATACCCGTACTCGGCTCATCGAAAATGTAAATCATTCCGCAAAGCGAGCTGCCCATATACCGAACAAGTTTTAGTCTTTGCGCTTCTCCGCCCGAAAGAGTCGAGCTTTCGCGGTTCATAAAAAGATACGGCAGACCGATATCAATCATTCGGTCAAGCGCGGATTTGAGCTGCTCAATAATCGTAACAGCCCTTTCATCGCGGATATTGTCCAGCTCCTCCCGAAGCTGCGAAAACTCCATCTCGCACATATCGTATATGCTGTAACCGTTGATTTTACAGGAAAGCGTTGTCTGATTAAGGCGCTTTCCCTTGCAGTCGGGACACTCGCATTCATAGAGAAATTTCGCTATTTTTTTGAGCGTGTTGTCCGTTTGCTCCTCTGCGCCTTTCATCAAAACAAGCCGCTTGAACTGATTATAAACGCCCTCGAGCTTTTTGTCAAGACGCTCGCCGTCTTTCGTTCTGCTGCCGTAAAGGAGAATATTCTGTTCTTCCTCGGACAAATCCTTCCACGGAACATCGGTTCTGAAAAATTCGGGGCGTCTGTAAACCTTCCAGTAATAATTTCCGGGACCGAATGCGGGGAGCTGAAAACAGCCCTCATCGAAGGTTTTATCAGCGTCAATGAGGTTGTTCATATCGAAATCCATAATTTTTCCGATACCCGCGCAGGTTTTACACATACCGTTCGGATTGTTGAACGAAAAATATGACGCGGGACCCACGGACGGCGTGCCTATTCTCGAAAACAGCAGCCGCAAAAGCGAATACATATCGCTGATTGTGCCGACGGTTGAGCGCGCGTTTCCGCCAAGGCGCGTCTGGTCGATGATAACCGAGGGATTGAGATTGTCGATAAACTCAACGTTCGGCTTTTCATATTTCGGAAGCCTTCCCCTCACCCAAGCGCTGTAAGTTTCATTCATCTGCCGCTGGCTTTCCGCCGCAATCGTATCAAACACGACGCTTGATTTTCCCGAACCCGAAACTCCCGTAAAAACAACGATTTTGTTCTTCGGGATATCGAGCGAGATGTTTTTCAGATTGTTCTGCTTTAATCCTCGGATTTTGATGGGTTCTGTCATATTTCTTCCTCCCTTTTCCATAGTTTTCTTTGCTGTCATATTCTATCACTTTTCCCGAATGCAGTCAAGGGGAAAAAGATGAAATGCAATAATTCGGTGATTTGTTGCATTTTTGCGGGTGAAATCTTGAAAAAACGGCTTGATTGTGATATAATAAAAATACAGAATTTTCAAAAACACTAAAGAGGAGTAAAAAATGCGTTTTGTAATTCAGAGAGTAACAAGCTCAAAAGTGACAATAAACGGCGAGGTCAGAGGTCAGATTGGGAAAGGCTTTATGGTGCTGATTGGCGTCGGTAATGAAGATACTCACGAAACTGCGGATAAAATAATTCGCAAAATGGTTAATCTTCGCATATTTGAAGATGAAAACGGCAAGACAAATCTCGGCTTGAAGGACGTGGGAGGCGGACTTTTGCTTATCTCTCAATTCACGCTGTACGCCGATTGCAAAAAAGGAAACAGACCTTCGTTTGTTAATGCGGGCGCGCCCGATATGGCAAAAGCGATGTACGAATATATCATCGCTAAGTGCAAGGAAGAAATTGATGTTGTTGAACAAGGTGAATTTGGTGCGGATATGAAGGTTGAGCTGCTCAACGATGGACCGTTTACGATAGTTCTGGACAGCGATGAGCTGTAAAGCGTTATTTCAGAAGCTCGTCAGGAATGGTTCCTGCCATCTGCTTATATCCGAGCTTGCTCGGGTGAAGATGGTCGCCGCTGTCAAACTTCGCGAGCATTTTCGTGGGCTGCGCGGGGTCGGCAAGCGCTTTGTCAAAGTCAATGCAGCCGTCTGTGAGCGGAGTTGTTCTTATCCAGTCGTTAAATTCCGCACGGACTTCCTCACGAAAAGGCGCATAAGTCCGCCAGCCCTCTATCGGCAGCAGCGTGCCTATATAAACCTTATAACCCCAGCCTCTCGCTTCGCTTATGTAATACTCCAGAACCGATATCATTTCCGCAGCTGTCGGCATATCGCTCATCGGACGGAAAGGATTGACCTCCGTTCCGACAGGGTGAATGATGTCGTTTATTCCGTGCTGAATGATAACGGTATCTGCGCCGTCTGTCGGGACCTCGTGAGCAAAACGCTTTTTTCCCATTAACCCGTAGGATTCATAGACAATGCTGTCATATTCCCTGAGCAGACGCGTGCCGCTTGCAGCACGGCGTACAATTGAAGTATTGTCCTTTCCCTCGCTGATACAGCGCAGCGCGAGATAATCGGGCCAGTCCTGCGCCGTTATAGAGTCGCCGTAGCAGACAATGCTGCGGTTTTCTTTTGATGTAAGCACGGAAACGTTGCTCAAAAAGTAAAAAATACCCGTAGGACGCACGATTTTATCTGGAATATTCACCGTTTCGGTGAGGTCGCCCATTGCGTAATACCCCTCCGTGAGCGGTCCGCTTGTGAAAACCGCCGAACGAAGCAGCGTGAAATCCCTGAACCAGAAGCTGATTGTAATAAGGCTTTTCGGCTTTATTTCGTGATGAATTTCATCTGATGTCAGCCTGCCTCCCGCAGCGATTTGCACGCTTCGTTTTCCCGAAAAAGTCACCGGAATGAACTTTTCATCAATCATCACCGTTACTTTATCAAAAACAACCGGCTCGGTTCCGCAGTAGTTGTCAAAGGTAATTCTGACAGCGCTGCCGCCAAAATGAGAGTATATCGGATATCTGAATGTAATATCCTTTGCATAAGCCGCCGGACGGTTTTCGGCAATCGAAATTGCGCTGCCCCAGACGCTTGTCCAATGATTTTCCATATCTGCACTCCTTTTCTGCCGCTCGATTTATAATAATTCTTTTTAAGGTAAAAGTCAAGTGAAAGCAGCAGCTTTAAAAACTCGGATTTTAACACATTAACGTATTTATTTTAGCATATTTTATCA
>SFJQ01000115.1 GCA_004555855.1 [Eubacterium] saphenum
AATCGGTGAAAAGAGTTGCCGCAAGCAAAGCCAAACCAACAACCAGCGAAACCGAGCCGCCTGTCATAAGCATTGCGGGAACGCTCTTTGTCGTTACCCAAACCAGCACGATAAATCCCGCAGCAAGCACCAGAACAGCGATTACAACTATCGGATTTAACGCAACAGAGGTAAATCCACCGATATCGCCGAGAGCATTATCCGGGTTTGCGTCGCCTATTGACGCGAAATTCTGAGAAACCATCTCGGATATGTACTCGCGATTTTCGCTGAGATTGATGTTATACGAACAGTACTTCTGCAGACTCTTTTCGGAACCTTCGATAACCTTCATAATCTTTGACTTGGAAAGCGGAGAATCGGACTTTCCGGTCATTATATAGTCCTCGTATGCCTTAACAACTTCGCCGATATAAGGCATAATTTTGGAGTCCTCGAGAACGCCTGTCACAGCGTCGCTGTCGATGCTGTAATCGTGAGAAAGATATACAACAAAATCAGCAAGCGTCATATCATCATCGATACCGTTTACGTCAACGCCGCTATTTTCCAGCTGCTCGGTAATTTTCTTGTTTGTAAGAATATCTCCGATAACAACCTCTGCGGGGTTGCTTTGTGATACATTTTCGGAAATACTGTTGTTTGAAAACGCGCTGCTGACGCTTAAGCCTATCGAACCATAAATCTCAAACAAGAAAACAAACAGACCAAACACTATTGAAAGCAGCACGATAACCGGCGTAGGCGCTTTTTTCCACTGCTTCTTTTCACGCACTTTTTTCGGCTGTTCAACCGCAGGGTAAACGTTCTGCATCTCCGGAACCGGAGCAGGCTGCTCTGCCATCACGGGCGCAGGCTGCTCACCGATTATAGGAGCAGCGGGGGTTGGTGCCGCGGGATTTGGTTTCCCGACAGGAAAACCACATTCGGGGCAAAACAACGCCTCGTTGATAATTTGTTTTCCACAATTTTCGCAAAACATTCTCAAAACCTCCCAAATCTTTTTTCTCACGCAAAGGAATAAATTAATCCAAATTATATTATATCATAATATGTATAATTTTGTCAATAACTAAATCACATTTTACCGAAAGAGTATGAAAATTCAGCCGTGCCGTTTTCAGCTCACGGGACTTTCACATCAGCCTTTTGTTTCGGATAAATCATCGTTTTCCTGCGCGTTTTCGTCCGTTTGCCTCGGGTTGTCGATGGTGATAATAAATCCCTCGGCAAATTTGTACTTATCGCGGCGGTGAATGTACAGAAAACCTGCCGCCGAGAAAACCACAGCTCCCAGCATATTTACAGCAAGGTCCTTCATCGTGTCGGTTATCCCCACGTCAAGATATCCGCCCTCAATCGTGCAAAGCTCGTTTCCGTCCTTGTCGTACAGCACGGTATGGTCGATGTTCTTCACGACAATCTCCTTGTTTTCGCCGCTCGGATTGAGCATAACAGAAGCTACCGTTGTGACAACTCTGTCCTTTTGCATATCCTTGTGGAACATTTTGTCGCCGCTGAACTCGAAAAATTCCCACAAAACTCCCACGGTCATCGAGAAGCAAAACGAAATCAGCGCGACAAAAAGCGGCGTCATCTGAATACGCTTTGAGTGCGTGTTCAGCAAATCGATAAGCCCAAATCCCACGGACGCGGCAAGAAAGCCGGTTGTCGTGTGAAGAATGCTGTCCCAAATGGGGATTTTGTTGTAGAAATTCGCAATTTCGCCGAGGATTTCCGCCGCGAACACAAACACAATCACCGAGATTTCCAGCACATTCGGGAGGGTTATCCCGATTTTAGACTTGAGGAACACGGGAATGTACATCAGCGCAATCGACAGCACGCAAAGTGCCACATTCTGCCAGTTCTCGAGAAAAATCTGCCTTATCATCACAAGCAAAACCGCTCCCACGCACACGTTCAGCACAATCACGCAGCTTTTTTTCGAGGAATGATAGTTTTCTTTCAGTTGGTCTATGTATTTCATTTGCAAACGCCCTTTCTAAGCTTTTATCACTATTATAGCACTTTGTCGCAGCATTTGCAAGACAATTCCGAAAAAAAAGCCCGAACGCGCGCGGCGGTCGGGATTGTGTTATATTTTCGCTGAATCTGCAACAAAAAGAGCGCCCCGAAGGACGCCCTTTCCTATTCGATTTTACTTCAAATCCGCGCGCATTTTGTTCTTGAAAACGACAATCGAGAGTATCAGAACAACCAGCGCATAGCCTGCGGTTATCGCCAGATGAATGAAGAAATCGCCCGAAAAATCCAGCGCGCAAGCCATTCTTGCCGCTTTTACTCCGTGGAAGAACGGGAGGACGTTGCAGACATCGAGCAAAACGCCGCCTGTTGCCTCCGCGTCAAAAAATACTCCTCCGACAAACGAGCCGAGCGAGATGATAATCGAGCAAAGTCCGGGAGCCGCTTTTTCGTTGAACAGCGTGCCGAAAAACAGCCCGAAGCTCACCATCAGGACCATTGTCGGTAGCAGCGCAACAACCGCAAGAAGCAGTCCGAGCGGGTTCAGCGAAATGCCCACGACAAGCGATACTATGTACGAAGCAACGAATGTGATTACAGACTGAATTATCGCGAGGATTCCCATCGGGAGCGTGTATCCCGCGATGAAGTCGCCGCTTTTCATCGGCGTTGCATAAAGTCTTACCAGAAAAGCGCCCGAGCGGTCTTTTGCTATCGAAAGGCTTGTGAAAAGCATCACGAAAGTCAAGCCGAAGAAGGCAATTCCGCCCGCGAGGTTGTCGATACGGAAATTCGTCACACCGGCTTCCGGCGGAACACTCTCGTTTACAAGCGTCATCACAACCAGCATTACCAGCGGAAATCCCAGACAGAAAATATAACTCAGCGGGTCGCGGATTATTTCCAGAAAATTTCTCTTTGCAAAAGCGTTTATCTTATTCATCTTGCCGCCTTCTTTCCGTATTTTTCGGCAATTGCCACAAAGCTCTCCTCAAGACCTTTCTTGCCGCTCAACTCCTCAAGCTCTGCGAGAGTGCCGAGCGCGGCGATTTGTCCCTCGAGCATTATGGCAATTCTGTCGGCGAGATGTTCTGCTTCTTCCATGTGGTGAGTTGTGAGAACGATGGTGATTTTGCCCTTCAGCTCCTCGACAACGCTCCACAAATCGCGCCTTGCCAGAACATCAAGACCGAGCGTCGGTTCATCGAGGAACAGCACCTTCGGCTCGGAAATCAGCGCCATCGCGATGGACAGCTTGCGCTTCCAGCCGCCCGAAAGCGTTTTTGAGCGGGAGTTTCTCACTTCCTCCATATTGAACAGCTTAATCATTTCCTCGATTTTCGCCGTGGTTTTTTCCGTTGAGTAGCCGTAGATACCGCAAATCAGGCGCAGGTTCTCGAAAACGGTGAGATTATCGGCAACGGCGGTGTCCTGCGGGGAGATGTCGATGATTTCTTTGACCGCCTGCGGCTCTTTTATGCAGCTTTTCCCGCAGACAAAGCACTCTCCGCTTGTCGGCTCGGACAAGCAGGACAGCATACGCACGGTTGTGGTTTTACCCGCGCCGTTTACTCCGAGCAGAGCGAAAAGCTCGCCCTCGCCGACCGTCAAATCAAGCTCGGAAACCGCGGTTTTTGTTTTATAGCGTTTCGTGAGCTTTCTGGTTTCAATCGCGTTCATTTTTTACCTCACTTTCGGGGGGGCAAATCATTGTGGTTAATTTCAGGGATTTTCACAAGCGCAAGACCTTTGTCCTCATCGCCGAGCAGCAAAAGCGAATCGCCGGGCTTTAAGCCGAACACCTCGCGCGCTTTTTCGGGAAGCGCAACCTCGCCGTTTTCGTTCATTTTGGTGAAACCGAAAAGGTGCTTTCCTTCATCGAGCTGAGGCGGGACGGTTGTGGTGAGATTTCGGGCAAGCGTATCCACGGACATATCGTACAAATCCGCGAGCGCAATCATATTATCGATATTCGGGACAGACGCGCCGCTTTCCCACTTTGCGACAGCCTGCCGCGAAACACCGAGCTTTTCGGCAATCTGCTCTTGTGTGTAGCCGTTTTTCTGCCGGAACAGTCTGAGGTTGTTGTAAGCAAATCCCATATTTTACCCCTTACCTATATTAAATTATAACGCAATTGTTTTTGTTATTCAACCAAGCAAAGATTACAAAAATGTAAACTTTTGTTTACATTTCACGGCGAAAATACAAAAAAACACCGCACTTTTAATGCGGAGCTCAAAATGTTGTCAAAAATCGCCCCGAAAAGCGAGCAGGAAAACAGCGGCTTGAAATTCGGCTGAACAAAGTCGCTTGCGGGTGAAAAAACCGCGCTACAAATCCGGATTGTCGCACCGCGGCTTTCAATGTTTTCGTGCTGGTGTGACATTCTGTCACCTGCGAAAACACTACGCCAAGAAGGAGAGCCACGCGCGGCTCAAAACAGGATTGTCGCACCGCAGCTTTCAATGTTTTCGTGCTGGTGTGACATTCTGTCACCTGCGAAAACACTACGCCAAGAAGGAGAGCCACGCGCGGCTTTTGGGAATTTTGTGCTTGTGCAAAATTCCCAAAAACGCCGAGGACCTCAAGCTGAAAGCTCGAGGTCCAATGGTGGGCGCAGGTGGATTCGGACCACCGAAGCGAAACGCAACAGATTTACAGTCTGCCCCCTTTGGCCACTCGGGAATGCGCCCATATAAATCAAAAGAAATTTGGAGCTGGTGAACGGACTCGAACCCCTGACCTGCTGATTACAAATCAGCTGCTCTACCAACTGAGCTACACCAGCATTTGCTCCCTCAATTTCTAACGACTTGTATATTATATCACAACAAACCTCGTTTGTCAATACCTTTTTTCAAAAAAACCATAAAATTTTTCCGGATGTCAAAAAACCGCTCCGATGTAACGCATTACATTAAAAAAACTGTACAATTTGCAAAAAATTTGAAAAAAATCTAAAAAAACATCTAGCAATTTTTTTTATTTTCTGTTATAATATATGCAGGAGTTTTGGGGCAATTTTTGGAATGACGTTGAGCAGGAGTTGGCTCGATTTCCCGACCATTTTGAGCAATCCGGGAACTTTATTGACGAGGAAATCGGCTTGGCTAGGCGATATCGAGACGGTCGACGTTCGCATGCATCCGACGACCATGCCTTCGGGCGCCGATTCGGCGAGTGATTCGCATCCGACGATGTTTTTTGAGAAGAAATTGGGCACGACGGCGTAATCTTCGTCTTTGAGTTCCGCCATGAATTGATTCGCAATGAGGAGCCCAGCGACTGTAAAATACGATTTGAGTTCTCGATTGGTGATGATCGTATTGCAATCGCCGCCGTAGCATTGGCACGGCATGCCGATATCGGTTTCGACCGAGACGGCGTTTGGAATGCATTCGGAGTTGATGCAAGTTTCGCCCTCGCCGCATTTGGTGCAGGGATCTTCGGTGCAAGCGCCATTGAGGCAAATCGGATTCGATTCGCCACAGGTGGCTTCAACCCAATGGTGGTCGACACACGTTTTGAGCGTCGAGGCGTTGAGGCAAATATCGGCCGATGATTCATCGCATTCGTAGGTGCATTTTCTGCCGATTGGATCGCAGATCATGTCATTTCCTTCGCAATTCGTCGTCGTCTTCGATTTATCTTTGGAGCAATGGATGAGCGTATTGCCGTCGCAGTAGGTGACGTTTTCTCGATCGCAAGTATCGGGTGGTTTGATGCATTCGACCGTTTCGCCCTTGTTGCAGATCATGTTTTGTTCTGCGCAATCGGCGTCTCTGACGAGTTTGTAATCGATGCAACGGAGGACGATTTGATCGTTGCATATATCTTCTTTGCATTCGGGTTCGGCACATTCGTGTTGGACAGTGTCGCAAACGAAGCCGGCTTTTACGTCTGCGCAATTCTTGACGATATACGTGCCATATTCGGCGATTTCGTCGTTTTTGTTGCACTCCAGGAGCGTTTCGCTATCGCGGCAAACGTCTTTTGTGCACTGTGTCGAGATACATGCGCCATTGTGGCAGATCTTCGGTTTGCCATTGTCGTCGACGATTTCATCGCATGCGATTTCGGTTGGCGTTCCATTGTTGCATTCGATAAGCGTAGTTTTGTCTTTGCACGAATTTTGTTCGCAAGCGGGAGGTAGTGGCACGGGGCGCGGTCGAGCGGCTGTGTCGACGACGCATTCGCCACCTTGACAAACTTTGGGCAGGCCCGACTCATCGAACAATTCGCTGCATGAGATTTCGTTAGGTGAGCCATTGTTGCATTCGATAAGCGTAGTTTTGTCTTTGCACGAATTTTGTTCGCAAGTCTTGGGGTCTTGAGGCTCTTGTGTGTCGGGGGGATTGGGATCGACGCATTGGGCTCTTGCTAGATCGCATATTTTGCCTTGAGATTTGCACGGAATGGATTTGGGCACGCCGCCGTTGCATTCGACGAGTATGTCGTCGTCTTGGCACGACGAACGCTCGCAAATGGGCTCGTCGCCGGTGTTGCCGTCATCGCCTGAGTCGGAGCCATCGGAACCGCAGGCGTATAGCGATATGCATGTCGTGAGAATTGAACAAAGGAACGTGAAACGATGTTTCATGGTCATTATTCCAGGTTGAATCATGGTGATAAGGTCGAGCAAGAGCCAGCATCTGCGAAAACACGATAGAGCCGATACGGCAACGCGCTCGAATTCACTTCGACGATAAATCGATCGAATTGAGGTAGTTTTGCCCATGTTAGCCGATTGATTTGTTTAGGGCAAGAGTTAGGGGTGGATTATTGGGTCCCGGGGCAATAGCGTAGCGCAACCCCGGGGCGACCAAAAAAAAGAAAAATGCCATCGTAGAAAAGAAAAATGAAAAAAAAGCGCAATTGTAGGAAATTGCGCTTGATAGGGTTTGCAACGAAATTATTTCGATGCGTTATGTGATAGATGAATTAAAATTCGAGGCCGATGCCGATGTGAAATGTCGCCTTGTCGGTGAGGTCGAAGGCGCCTTTTGCGCCGAAGTTGTCGATTTGTGCGTACATGTATTCGGCGAAGATGTAGGAGTTGTTGATGCCCCATTCGACGTCGAATGATTTTTCCATGTCGGGAGCGAGCCAATCGAGGACGAAAGCGATGCCGGCGACGACGTGGAAGCCGAAAGTGCCGCCGTAGCCGTCTTTGCCGTCGGTTGATTTGGCGATGGCGTCGGAACCGTCGCGGATCCACCAGAAGGCGTAGTCGAAGCCTGCTTTGACGTAGAGTGTGAAGGGGAAGTTGAAGCGCGTCCAGAGGTAGTCGAAGCGGTAGATGAGCGAGAGGCGTAGGGGAAGCCAGTGTAGGGCGGTCGAGTCGATGGTCTTTTGTCCCGATTCGGTGACGCCTTTGCCCGAGATGCTGCCGTAGGCCAGGTGGAAGCCGAGTCCGAGGCTGCCGACGCCGCGCCAGAATTGCCAGTCGTATTCGCCTTCGATGATGAAGCCCGAGTCGT
Source organism: [Eubacterium] saphenum (assembly GCA_004555855.1). GTDB lineage: Bacteria > Bacillota > Clostridia > Oscillospirales > Ruminococcaceae > CAG-115. The sequence continues at coordinate 7,470 of SFJQ01000115.1, forward strand.
TGCCGAAGTGCGTTTTGAAGGCGGATCCTAGGTTATCGGGTTTGTAGGGGCCGGCTTTGAATTCGACCATCATGTTGACGGGGGATTCGGCGTAGGCGTCGTTGGGGGCGGCGAAGGCGCCAGCGGTGAGGGCAGGGACGAGGACGAGGAGGGCGGCTTTTGCGTTGATTTTAGCTGCCCTTTTGCGACGCCAGATGAGCGCGCCGACGAGGGAGGCGATGGCCGCAAAGATGAGCGCGAGTGCCCATGGGGCGTAGAGGCAGAGCGTGGCGAAGCCGTAGAGGGGCCACAGGAGGGTTCGCGTGATGGTGCGAGCGGATTCGTGTTGGCCGATGAAATGCGCCAGTGGTGGGCTCAATTCGTAGTACGTTTTGACGAAAGCGCGTCCGGGGGCAGATTGTTGCAAGATATCGTCGCGAAATTTGCGCAAGAGGGCGACGTGTGGCTCTTGTGTCGAGCCGTAGGCGGCGGTGGCGATGAAGCAGAAACCGCCATCGACGTCGGCGTTTTCTTCGCGGTAGCTTTCCCAGAAATCTTTTGTCTTTTCGGTGACGGCGGTGACGACATCGCCCAAGAGGCTTTCGTTTCCGTTGGAATCGATGGCGGTGACGCTGATCATATAGGTCATGTCGGCGGAAATCTTGTTTTTGAGCGTCGTCGAGGTCGTGGTGGCGGTGGCCGACGATGCGCCGGTGATTTCTTCGGGTTTTGCGCCTTTATCGAGGAGTGTGCCTTCGGTGCCGTAGT
>SFJQ01000116.1 GCA_004555855.1 [Eubacterium] saphenum
GGCCCGAGGCGGGAGAGCGCCTCCCCGCAGAGGATCTCCCGCCACTGTTCCTCCCGGGCATGGGTGTGAAAATCAAAGCTCGGGATCATTGTCCGTCCCCTTTCCTGCAATTCCTGAATACAATGGTTGATGCAGGGGATATCCAAAGCCTCCACCGTTTCAAAATCCGGCGTGCCATCGGGCAGGCGCATATTGCGCTGCTGGCATTGGCTGCAGCGGTGGCCGTGAATCTTGGGCTGGATCTATGGTTCGTAGGCGGGCTGGGCTTCGGTATTATTATGATTTACTTCCTCACAAAGCTGTTCAAATCCACGTTTGACTGGACTAGCGTCGGTTATCTTATTGCGATTATCGTCATCACGAACCTGTTCCAGAAAATCAATGTTTACGATATGTCCTCAAATATCGCAAACTCCGTGGCTCAGGCAAGCGAGAGCGGATATATCGTTTTCGATAAGAAAAAGCGTTTTATAAACGCAAACGAGTACATAAGAGAGCTGTTTCCCGAAATAAACAGCTGGCGGCTTGAAGACCGCCCGACAGAAACCGACAGCGATTTTTATCACGAAATTATTGAGTGGTTTTATATGCACTCGTCGGGTTATCACAAATCGTTTGAGGTCAACGGAAAATATTTTGAGTTCTCGATAAGAGCGGTAACTCACGGAAAAAAAGACAATCGCGTCGGCTATCTTCTCGAGGCTCTCGACAGAACCGCCGAGCACAAATACACGGCGACTGTTGAAGAGTACAGCAGCAGATTGTCAAAAGAGGTTGCCGAAAAAACCGCGCATATCGAGCATATAAAGGATATGATGGTGCTGGGAATGTCGGCGATGGTCGAGAGCCGCGACAACTCAACGGGTGGTCATATTCGCCGAACAAGTATGGTAGTGTCGGTGTTCTCGAAAAAGCTGATGACTGCGAAACGTCCTCTCGTTTTGTCCGATGAATTTCTCAAAATGGTCGAGCGCGCCGCGCCTATGCACGATCTCGGGAAAATCGCCGTCAAGGACGCAATCCTGCAGAAAAACGGCAAGTTCACCGATGAGGAATACGCCGAGATGAAAAAGCACTCCGCTGAGGGCGCGAGAATTGTGCGGGATATTCTGGACGGCGTTGAGGATAAGGATTTCGTGGAAATCGCCGAAAATGTCGCGCACTATCACCACGAAAAATGGAACGGACGCGGCTATCCCGACGGTCTTTCGGGCGAGGAAATTCCGATTGAGGCGAGAATTATGGCGCTTGCGGACGTGTTTGACGCGCTGGTTTCAAAACGCTGCTACAAGGAAGCGTTCGGCTATGACAGAGCGTTTCAGATTATCGAAAACGATATCGGCGAGCATTTTGACCCGACGCTTGCGCCGCTGTTTCTCGAGTGCAGACCGGAGCTTGAGGCTTTGTACAACGAACTGAACGCTGTTGAATAAAAAATCGGCTCCCCGAAAAATCTCGGGGAGCCTTTCATTATGCGTTTAGAAAAGTTGTCCGGGGAGCTTCAGCTTTTCCTTTGGCGGGAAGCTCTTGTCAAACTCCTCGGCAGCCGCTTCGTCCACAAAATAGCCCTGCGGCGGGGTGTACTCACCCGTGATACCGTCAAGATATCCCGCTTTCAGCTCCTTGCAGAGAAAGAACGACGCGTCCTCTCCCTCGGGAACACCGTGATATCTTATCCCGAAGCTGCTCGCAGTGGTGAAGCCGCTTTTGCCGTAGAAATCGATATTTCCTTCAAAGCAAACCGCGCCCGCGCCCATTTCAGCCGCCTTCTCAAGCGAATAGTCAAGCAGAATTTTGCCGTAGCCCTTTCGCTTGAACTCGGGTGCAATGCAAATCGGACCCATCGCCATAATCGGGATATCCCTGCCGTCATCAGCCTTGATAACCGCGCGCATAAAGATATTCTGCCCGATAAGCTTGCCGTCCTTTTCCATAACGAAGTCCAGCTCTTTCACAAAAGCCGCGTCGTTTCTGAGCTGATTGAGCACAAAATGCTCCAGACAGCCGGGGCGATAAACGTTCCAGAACGATTCTCTGACGAGATTTTCAACCTCGCGCTGTTCTTCTTTTCTTTCCAAACGGATAATGCAGTCATTTTTATTCATTGTTTTACCTCCTGAAAAATGTTGACGGAAAAAGGGAGGTTTGTGTGATTGTATTCGCAAACCTCCCGTTTACGCTACAATCTCCGAGGTGTTGTTCTTCAAACAGCAATCTCCTTAAAATGTAATTTTCAGCCTTTCGGATATATTCATCATATCATATTTGGGGAATTTTGTCAAGGAGGGAAAGCTCACTTTTGATTATCTTTCCTCTCCAAACCCACGGCGGTTTCGATATGGCGGGTATGCGGGAACATATCAAACGGCTGTATCTCGCGCACCTCGTAATCCTTGACGAGCGACTTCAAATCGCGGGAAAGAGTCGCGGGGTTGCAGGAGATATAGACGATTTTCCGCGGCTTGATTTTGGTGAGCGCAGAGAGGAATTTCCTGTCGGCGCCGGCTCTCGCGGGGTCCATAAAAACGACGTCGAAAAAAGACCCGTTTTTTGCGCGCTCGCGGAGAAAATCGCCCGCGTCGCCCTTGTTAAAGGCAACCTTTTTCGTTATCCCGTTTTCCGTGCAGTTTTTCACGGCGTCGCGCACGGCAGCCGAGTTGTACTCAATCCCCTGCACCGAGTTCACAAAATCCGACGCGATAATCCCGATTGTGCCGATTCCGCTGTATGCGTCGAGAATGTTGTCGGTCTTTTTCAGGCAAGCCGATTTTATCGCGAAATTGTATAGCTTTTCCGTCTGCACCGAGTTTATCTGATAAAACGACCTCGGCGATATCCGAAACCGCTTCCCGCAAAGTTCATCGACAATATACCCCTTGCCGAACAAAATTTCATCATTTTCACCAAGCAAAAGCATCTCGTCATTTTGGTTTACCGAGAATGTAACCGTGGTGATTTCGGGAAACTTTTTCAGGAGCGCGCCGACAAAATCACGCTTTTTTGGGAACATTCGGTTACTGCCAACAAGCGTTACAAGAATTTCGCCGCTTTTTTTGCCGACTCGCACCAAAACGTGCTTGAAAAAGCCGCGCCCCGTGCCGATATCATAGGGCTGAATTTTAAACGAGCGCATAAGCTCCCTTATTCCGACAATGATTTCATCGGCTTTCTCATCGTTCAGAAAACACCGGTCAACGCCGACGATGCCGTTCCTCGACGACTGAAAAATGCCCGAAATTATCCGTCCGTTTCGGTCGCTGCGGAAAACCGCCTGAACCTTGTTCCGATAATTGTAAGGATTTTCCATCGCCACAATCGGCTTCACCTCGCCGAATTGCCCGAGCAGCTTCTCAACGTCCTTTTGCTTGAACTCGAGCTGCTGCTGATAATCGAGATTTGAAAGCTGACAGCCGCTGCATTTTTTCGCAACGGGACAATTTTTGTACTTATTCATAAGCCCTCGCAATCTTTTATTCAACCGTAAAATCTGTCCACTCGATGTGATTGTAAACCATCACGTCATCGGGCGCGCTCATACCGATTTTCTCGAAAATGGAACGGCTTTCTCGCTGACGCAGGTGTACATTACGATATCTTTCTCGCCGCCGGCAATCTCGTGAAGCCGCTTTACAAGTGCTTTCCCGATACCTTTACCCGTGAAATTGCGGACAACGCCGAGGTCGTTTTTGAACAGCCGGTACGCGAAATCGGTTATCCCGATAAACTCGCCGTTTTCGTTTCGGGGCAGTCAAACTGATTGACGTTTTCCTGACCAAAGTGTCTTTGCGCTTTTCAAAACGCCCCTATTGTTCGCGGATAGAAAAATCGCCCTTAGAAAACTAAGGGCGAAATTGGGTCCAGCGTTATGCTGGTGGCAGGGGCAGAAGGACTTGAACCCTCGACATACGGTTTTGGAGACCGTCGTTCTACCAACTGAACTATACCCCTATTAAAAAACGCTGAATGATAATTCAGCGAAATGGTGCGCCAACAGGGACTCGAACCCCGGACCGACCGGTTATGAGCCGGTTGCTCTAACCAACTGAGCTATTGGCGCAGGAACGGGATTGCTCCCTATTTATTATGGAAATATGGTGACCCGTACCGGAATCGAACCGATGTTAACGGCGTGAGAGGCCGCTGTCTTAACCGCTTGACCAACGGGCCAAATATAACGTAAGGAATAGGAAGCCCTATTCCTTACGATTTGGTACAGCTTCAGGGACTCGAACCCTGGACCCACTGATTAAGAGTCAGTTGCTCTACCAACTGAGCTAAAGCTGCATAATGTCGGCACCTATCTATCTTCCCGGGTAGTTGCCCGCCAAGTATTTTCGACGCAAACGAGCTTAACTTCTGTGTTCGGAATGGGAACAGGTGGACCCTC
>SFJQ01000117.1 GCA_004555855.1 [Eubacterium] saphenum
CAATTATTTTCAAGAATTTGTAAAAAAAATTAATTTTTTGCAAAAAGCACTTGACAAATCAGATGTTATCTGCTATAATAGATACGTTGCAGTTATGATCCACTAGCTCAGGCGGTAGAGCACCTGACTTTTAATCAGGGTGTCCCGGGTTCGATTCCCGGGTGGATCACCAAGATAACGCCGAATCCTTGTCCGCGAGGATTCGGAGTTTTTTTAGAAATACACAATCTTAAATCAGCGCCCGTAGCTCAGCTGGATAGAGCAATAGCCTCCGACGCTATGTGTCGTGCGTTCGAATCGCATCGGGCGTACCAAAAATATTTTCGGAGAGCGCAAAGCTCTCCATTTTTGTCAGACGCAGTTATAAGAATAACCTAAAGATTTGCGGAAAAATTATGTGAGGAGTGCAGGTTATGTCCGAGAAATCCGAGCTTCATCAGGGTCACAGGAAACGTATGCTCGACAAGTTCCTTACGCAAGGCATAGGTTGCTTCGAGGAGCACGAAGTTCTCGAAATCCTGCTCTATTCGATTTTTTCGCGGTGCAACACCAATGAAATCAGCCACAAGCTCATTGACAAATTCGGTTCGATATCCAACGTCCTGAGCGCGTCAAAAAATGATTTGCAGACTATCAGCGGTATAGGCGAAAATGCCGCCGCTTTTATTTGTTTTCTGGGAGAATTTGTTTCAACCTATCGCGATGAAGCTCTTGATAAAAAGAAGCGCCTGAACTCCCCCGAAAAGCTCGCCGAATACGCGAAAACGCTTTTCATCAACCCGCTTGAGGAGTCGGCTTATGTCGTTTTGCTTGACAGGTCGCTTTGCCTTATCGGAGCGGAGAAAATCTCGGACGGTGCGCCGGATTCGTCCTGCTTTAACGCGAAAAGCGTTATCGGAGCGGCAATTGCTCGAAAGAGCAGCAACATTGTTCTCGTCCACAATCACCCCGGCAGTACCGCAAACTTTTCTTCCGCAGACGTTTCCGCGACAAGACGCTTGGTTAATCTCCTGAAGGAGCTTGACATCGAGCTGAACGACCATATCGTCATATCGGGCGAAAGCGTTGGTTCAATGCGTTCTTCGGGCGTTTTCAGCGAATATTGGGGATAAATTTTAATTTTCATATTGACAAGCCAACCGTTCACTTGTATAATATATAAGTGAACGTTTTTTCACAATGAGGTGATTTTATGGATAAATTTGAGCTTCGTTCAGAATACAAGCCCACCGGCGACCAGCCCGAGGCTATCGCTGCGCTTTCCGAGGGAGTCTTGCGCGGCGATAAGGAACAGACCTTGCTCGGCGTAACCGGCTCCGGAAAGACTTTTACTATGGCGAATATTATCGCGAACGTCAATAAGCCGACCCTTGTTCTCGCGCACAACAAAACGCTTGCAGCACAACTTTGCTCGGAGTTCCGCGAGTTTTTCCCGAACAATGCCGTGGAGTTTTTCGTGAGCTACTACGACTACTATCAGCCCGAGGCGTACATTCCCTCAACCGACGCTTATATCGAAAAAGACAGCTCCATAAACGATGAAATCGACCGTCTGCGCCACTCCGCGACCGCTTCTCTTGCCGAGCGCCGCGATGTTATTATTGTGGCGAGCGTTTCGTGTATTTACTCGCTCGGTTCGCCCGAGGATTACCGCGCAAACACGCTTTCCATTCGTCAGGGTATGGAAATCTCGCGGGAGGAAATAATAAGAAAGCTCGTCGATATGCAGTACGAGCGCAACGAGCTTAATTTTGTCCGCAACAAATTCCGTGTCAAAGGCGATACTCTCGAGATTTTTCCCGCGGGAAGCACAAATGAAACCGCTATCCGTGTGGAATTTTTCGGCGATGAAATCGAGAGAATTTCGCAGTTTGAGGTTGTCACGGGCAACACAAAAGCTACGCTTTCTTACGAGATAATCTTCCCTGCTTCGCATTATATCATCGCGCAGGACAAAAAAGAGGAGGCGCTCGCGGAGCTTGAAAAGGAGCTTGAGGAGCGCGTGAAGTTCTTCAAGGACAACAACAAGCTGATTGAAGCGCAGAGAATTGACCAACGCACGCGCTATGATATCGAAATGCTGCGCGAAATCGGCATCTGCAAGGGCGTTGAAAACTACTCGCGCGTTCTTGCGAGAAGACCGCCGGGAAGCACGCCGATAACCCTTCTCGACCACTTCCCCGAGGATTTTCTGCTGATGATTGACGAGAGCCACGTCACGCTCCCGCAGGTTCGCGGAATGTACGGCGGAGATGTTGCCCGAAAGAAAAACCTCGTGGATTACGGTTTCAGGCTGCCCTGCGCTTACGACAACCGCCCGCTGAATTTTGATGAATTTTACGATAAACTCAATCAGATTGTGTTTGTTTCGGCAACTCCCGGCGAGTTTGAACGCGAAAAATCCACGCAGATTGTTGAGCAGATTATCCGTCCTACGGGACTGCTTGACCCCGAGATTACCGTCAAGCCAACCGAGGGACAAATCGAGGATTTGATTTCCGAGATAAATCAGCGAACCGCGAAAAATCAGCGCGTTCTCGTGACCACGCTCACTAAGAAAATGGCTGAGGACCTGACCGCGTTCCTTGAAAAAGCGGGAATAAAGGTGAGATATATGCACCACGATATCGACACTATGGAGCGTATGGAGATTATACGCGACCTGCGCGAGGGCGAATTTGACGTGCTTGTCGGTATTAACCTGCTTCGTGAGGGCTTGGATATACCGGAAGTATCGCTTGTGGCAATTCTCGACGCGGATAAAGAAGGTTTCCTGCGCTCGGAAACATCGCTTGTTCAGACAATCGGACGCGCCGCGCGTAATGCCGAGGGCACGGTTATAATGTACGCCGATGTTGTCACAAAATCAATGGAAACGGCTATCGCCGAAACCCAGCGCCGTCGTGAAATTCAGCAGAAATACAACGAGGAACACGGAATTATCCCGAAAACAATTGTCAAGGATATCCGCGATATTCTTGAAATAACGAAGAAAGAAACCAAGAAGATGAAAAAGAGCGATTACAGGAAGCTTCCGCGCCGTGAACGCGAACAGCTTATCGCTCAATATACCGCCGAAATGAAAAAAGCCGCAAAAATGCTCGACTTTGAACACGCTGCGTTTTTACGCGATAAAATCAAGGAAATCCGCGGCGAGTAATTTCGGATTGTACAAAAGAAAGGTTTACTATGGCTAACGATAAAATTATTATAAAAGGCGCGCGCGAGCACAATCTCAACAACATCGATGTAACAATCCCGCGCGATAAACTGGTTGTTCTCACGGGAGTTTCGGGCTCGGGAAAAAGCTCGCTTGCGTTCGACACGATTTTTGCGGACGGTCAGCGGCGCTATATGGAGAGCCTTTCAAGCTACGCGAGAATGTTCCTCGGGCAGATGGAAAAGCCCGATGTTGATAGCATCGAGGGACTTTCCCCCGCTATTTCCATCGACCAGAAAACCACCTCGAAAAACCCGCGCTCTACTGTTGGAACGGTGACCGAAATCTACGACTATCTTCGCCTGATGTACGCGAGAATTGGCATTCCCCACTGCCCCGTGTGCGGCAGAGAAATCCGCCAGCAGACTGTTGACGAGATTGTTGATAAGGTTCTCGAACTACCCGAAAAAACAAAATTTCAGGTTCTTGCGCCGGTGGTAAGAGGGCGTAAGGGCGAACATAAAAAGGAATTCGAGAACGCCAGAAAAGCGGGTTTTGCGCGCGTTCGCGTTGACGGGATAACCTACGATTTGTCCGAGAAAATCTCGCTTGAAAAGAACATCAAGCACTCGATTGAGATTATCGTTGACCGCCTTGTGATAAAAGACGGCTTGAAGTCGCGCCTTTCCGAGAGTATCGAAACTGCGGGAAATCTCACGGGCGGGCTGATTTACATTGATGTTATCGACGGCGAGGAGCTGCACTTTTCGCAGAGCTACTCCTGCCCCGAGCACGGCGTTTCCGTGGACGAGCTTGTGCCGAGAATGTTCTCCTTCAACAACCCGTTTGGCGCCTGCCCCGAGTGTACCGGACTTGGAGTTTACCGCAGAATTGACCCGTCGCTGATTATGCCAAATATGGACTTGTCGATTAAGGACGGCGCGATTAAAGGCTCGGGCTGGACTTATGCAGAGGGCACGATTGCCGCGATGTATTTTGACGCGATTTGCGAGAAGTACGGCTGTTCTCCCGAGCAGCCTTTGTCCGAGTTTCCCGATAAGGCAATTGACGAGCTTTTGTACGGAACGCACGGCGAGAAAATCCTCATAAAGCGTTCAAAAAAGCAGGGCGGCGGCGAGTTTTACACAGATTTCGAGGGCGTTGCCGGCAACCTTGAACGGCGCTACAAGGAGTCGGCAAGCTCCTATTCGCGCGATATAATCGAGAAGTGCCACGGCGAGCGCCTGAACGACACCGCGCTTTCCGTCACGGTCGGCGGAATAAATATTATGGAATTTTGCAAAATGTCCGTTGTGAAAGCGCTTGAATTTGTCGATAATCTTGAGCTTTCAAAGCGCGATATGATGATTGCGGGACAAATCCTCAAAGAGATAAAATCAAGACTGGGATTTTTGCGCTCGGTCGGATTGGAGTACCTCACTTTGTCGCGTTCTGCCGGCACTCTTTCGGGCGGCGAAAGTCAGCGTATTCGTCTTGCAACGCAGATAGGAAGCGCGCTCACGGGTGTTTTGTATATTCTCGACGAGCCGAGTATCGGGCTTCATCAACGTGATAACGACAAGCTGATTGCCACGCTGAAAAAGCTGCGTGATCTGGGCAACACGCTGATTGTTGTCGAACACGATGAAGATACAATGCGTGCTGCCGACTGGATTGTCGATATCGGACCTGCGGCGGGTGTTCACGGGGGAAATGTCGTGTACAGCGGCGATGTTGCGGGCATTCTGAAGTGCAGAGAATCGGTCACGGGACAGTATCTCAGCGGGAAAAAGAAGATTGCCGTTCCAAAGAAACGCCGCAAAATTTCCGGAAAATGGCTCGAAATTATCGGAGCTTGCGAAAACAATCTCAAAAACATTGACGTGAACGTGCCGCTTGGCATTTTCACTTGCGTTACGGGTGTTTCGGGCAGCGGAAAAAGCTCGCTTGTGAATGAAATCATCTACAAAAATCTCTTCGGAAAGCTCAACCGCGGACGCGTCCGCGCGGGCAAATTCAAGGATATGAAGGGGCTGGAAAATCTCGACAAGGTGATTATGATTGACCAGTCGCCCATCGGCAGAACTCCGCGCTCAAATCCCGCAACCTACACGGGTGTTTTCACCGATATCCGCGACCTGTTCGCCAAAACAAACGACGCAAAAACGCGCGGTTACTCGGCGGGACGCTTCTCGTTCAACGTCAAGGGCGGGCGCTGCGAAGCTTGCGAGGGTGACGGAATTGTGCGAATTGAAATGCACTTTTTGCCTGATATTTTTGTTCCCTGCGAGGTCTGCAAAGGTCACCGCTACAACCGCGAAACGCTTGAAGTCAAGTACAAGGACAAAAACATCTACGATGTTCTCGAAATGACGGTTTCCGAGGGTGTGGAGTTTTTCGAGAACATTCCGCGCATTTACAACAAGCTGAAAACGCTCGAGGAAGTCGGGCTTGGTTATATCAAAATCGGTCAGAGCTCCACTACCCTTTCGGGCGGCGAGGCGCAGAGAATTAAACTTGCAACCGAGCTTTCAAAGCGTTCTACGGGCAAAACGATTTATATTCTCGACGAGCCGACAACCGGTCTGCACTCCGCCGATGTCAAGAAGCTCATCGATATCCTCCAGCGGCTCACAGACGCGGGAAATACGGTTCTCGTTATCGAGCACAATCTTGACGTGATAAAATGCGCCGATTATATCATCGATATGGGAAAAGAGGGCGGCGACGGCGGCGGCACAGTTATTGCAAAAGGCACTCCCGAGGAAATCGCCGAAAATCCCGAGTCCTACACGGGGCAATACCTCAAGCGGCTGCTGTGAAAATCTGCAGGTTACCGCTTGACAAAATTCGCGTTTTATGCTAAAATATTCTTGAAATAAATTTTGAAAGGAAGTTTCTTATGAAAAAGTTTTTTGAGGAATTTAAAACCTTTGCCTTAAAGGGCAACGTTATGAGTATGGCTGTCGGCGTTATCATCGGCGGCGCTTTTCAGGCAATCGTTTCCGCGCTCACAAACAGCTTTATCAACCCGCTTATCGCGCTTATCACGGGCGGCGTTGAGAAAGACCCGGAAACCGGCGCGCTGAAGTACATAGGCGGTTCTTTCGAGATAAACGGCGTTAAATTCGATTACGGCGCTTTCCTCTCTGCTGTTATTAATTTCGTCATCATGGCGCTTATTCTGTTTCTCTTGGTTAAGGGAATGAACAGCCTGATGGGTCTTGGCAAGAAAAAGAAAGAGGAGGAAAAGCCTGCTCCTCCCGCGCCCACAAAAGAAGAAGTTCTCCTCACCGAAATCCGCGACCTGCTCAAGGAAAACAAGAAAGACTGATAAAATACTTGACATTTTGCAAGAAACGTTATATAATATATTCAACAAAGGTGTTCCGTTTGGGACGCCTTTATTTTTTTTAACGAAGGTTGATTTTTATGAAAAAGACAAAAAAGCTACCGGCAATAGGAGCGAGAATTTTAAAATCGGCGGCGGGAGTTTTCCTGTGTTATCTCGTGTTCATTCTTCGCGGGCAGCAAGGTATCCCGTTTTACTCGATGCTTGCGGTTTTGCAGTGCGTTCAGCCGTACACGGGAAAAACACTTTCGATGGCGGTTCAGCGGTCAACGGGAACGGCTGTCGGCGCGGTTTTCGGGCTGATTGTAATACTGCTGGAAATCTACGCGTTCAACATCTACAACACCCTCGCGGGCTACGCGCTTACCGCATTTATGATAATTCCCGTGATTTACGTCACGCTTCTTCTGCATAAACAGAACGCGGCTTATTTCTCGTGTGTGGTTTTTCTCAGCATTACCGTAAACCACATCACCGACAGCAACCCTTACTTATTCGTGCTGAACCGTGTGCTTGACACGATTATCGGCATAGTTATCGGGATTTTGATGAACTCGGTTAAGCTGCCGCGCAAAAAGGACAAAAACACGCTGTTTATCGCGGAGCTTGACGATATGCTCACGCCGTACAGTGAACAGCTCACCCCTTTCTCAAAGGTTGAAATCAACCGAATGCTCGACGACGGACTGAAGCTCACGATTGCCACAATGCGAACGCCAGCTTCGCTTATGAAGCCGCTTGAGGACGTTCGGATAAAGCTTCCCGTAATTGTGATGGACGGCGCGGCGCTTTATGATATCAAGGAAAAAACCTACCTAAAAGCCTACGTTATCTCAAACGAAACAGTTTCCGAGCTGCGCGCGCTTTTCTCTGAGAACAACCTCAACTGCTTTATCAACGCACTTTGCGGGGATATTTTGATTATTTATCACGGTGAACTTGAAAATCCCGCCGAGAAAAAGCTGTACAGCGATTTGCGGAAATCGCCTTACAGAAACTACATAAAACGCGAACCGAACGCCGATGACGGGATTATTTACCTGATGCTGTTGGACGAGAGCGAGAAAATTCATAAATTCCGCGAAAAACTGATTGAAATGGGCTTTGACGAGAAGCTTAAAATTCTCTGCTATCCGTCCTATGACTACCCCGGTTACAGCTATATCAAAATTTTCAACAAAAATGCCTGCCGTGAAAATATGCGGAAATATCTTGAAAATGACATAAAAACCGAGCGTTCCGTCACCGTAGGAGCACGTCCCGAGAGTGATATCCGAGTGAACGACAACGTAAACAGCGTTGTAAAAGCACTTAAATCCGGCTTTGAACCGTCTATTTTCTTAAAAAACAGTAAATTGCACAAACAAAACTAAACACTTGCATAAAATTATGGTAAAAATGCAGAAATGATATTT
>SFJQ01000118.1 GCA_004555855.1 [Eubacterium] saphenum
TTATTCAAGATGTATTACTATACAAATATCTCAAAAATTACTGTGTACAGTACACAATCCCCGCCAGCACGAAGAAAACACACGGCAAGGCCACACCATTACCCCACAGCTTGTACTCCGCAGAGTCGCTGTGGGGATTTTTCAGCCATGCCAGAATTTGCTTTTCGGACTTGGGTTTAACAGCACTGCCCACGATTTTACGATGTGTTTCAAAGACATTTTTCCAGAATGTCAGTTCCTCCTCGGTCGGATTGTCCGTGCCAAGCTCGGAACACCACCAGTCTGGGAAACCTTGCAGCCGAGCGCACTCGGTTGGAGTGAGCCTACGGACTATGTACTCGGGAGAATTCACAGTAGGTGGGTCTTTGTAGTCGGTCGCAACAAGCGTGTTTGCGATATTCTCCTCCGCATCTGTGTGGTAAGAGTTTTTGCTCGTGCTATACACAAGGGTTTCCGAACCCCCGCCGTACATACCGCCGCAGGCTCGGAGTGCACCGCACTTGTCGTTTTGAGCGTACTTATCATAGGTTTCCTGTGAGAACGCAACAGCGTGGCGGTCGGTAGCATTCAGCGTGAACGAAACGTCCTCGTTAATGCCGCTGCCTTGAGGACCGTTCTTGTCGGCTCTGCCTATCATCGAACCCTGTACCGAAACAACTGCGATACCGCCCTGATTACAAGAGGGATTGCCACCATTGCCGTCAAGGGTTCGTGCTGTTTCGGCTCTGTAAATCCCACTGTGAGGATTGTCGGATTTCATTGAGTTGCTCCCGTCAGAGCATATTCCAAACGGCACGAACACGGTTTGGTCGTTGTTGCAAGAAAGCGTGGCAGATTTATCCGTCTGCACAAGCGCACCCTTTCCGCCACCATCGCAACCGCTGCGTATTTTCAGCGTGTAGGGAGTTTCTACAACAAACGGCTGATTGTTGCCACCCATGCCGTAAGTTGAACTTACTGTCGGAGCAGTTTCAAGCGGTCCTTTGTATCTTGTATCCTGTGAGTGATTCTCATAGACAGTCGCGGGGACTGTGCCTGCACGGAGAGTAGGAGAGGTTTCTTCCTCATAACCTATCCCACGGGCTTTTGCGGAGTGTTCCGTACAAAATCCCGCACAGGACGCTCCCGCCGCTGACTCCATCACGCAAGGCGGGTGGTGTGCTTCGGCTCGGAGTGTGCAAGCAACTTCCTCCGTTACATCCATTCTGTTGCCGCCCTGGTCGTTCAGACAGACCGTGCCTGTCGCTCCAGAGCCGCTTTCAGCAGCGGCGGCAGCTCTTTGCCACGCGCGGAAGCTCTCCGCAGAATACCCTGACACGCTTTCTGACTCAAATAATACTTTTCCGGCACATTCGCCATCAAAATCTGCGACAAGGTAGATGCGTTTTCTTCTTTGGGGGACTCCCCAGTATTGCGCGTCAAGGACTCTCCAGGCGAGGGAGAAACCGTATGCCAGTATCTCTCCGGCGGCTGTCCATTTCTCACATCGAGGAACAGAAACGCTTTCGTCCTTGACCCTACACAGGCTTTCGAGGACGCAGCGGAAGTCCTCGCCCTTGTTTGATGAGAACGCTCCGGGGACGTTTTCCCACACGCAGAATCGGGGGTATTTACCATCAGTCGCACACCTCATTTCTTTTATTATCCGAACGGCTTCATAAAAAAGACTTGAACGAGAACCGCCCAAGCCATTTCTTTTCCCGGCAATGCTCATATCTTGGCAAGGGCTGCCGAACGTGATTATATCCACGGGCGGAAGTTCCGCGCCGTTCAGCGACGACACATCACCGTAGTGTTTCATCTGCGGCAGTCTTTTCGTGGTTACCCGAACGGCGAACGGTTCAATCTCCGAAGCCCACAGCGGTTTTATCCCCGCAAGCATTCCTCCGAGCGGGAAACCGCCGCTGCCGTCAAACAGGCTGCCTAGCGTGAGTTCATTCTTCATCGGTAACCTCCAGTTTTGAATAAGCCACCGTCTTTCCGTCACGCACCACAAACACACCGTCCGCAGAACCAACCTGCTCAATGTACCTTTTCACGATAACATCGCAGAATTTCTCGTCAAGCTCAATGGTGTGACAAATGCGATTTGTCTGCTCACAAGCAATGAGCGTACTACCTGAACCGCCGAACGGGTCAAGGACAATGCAGTTGCTCATACTTGAATTCTTGATGGGGTAAGCAATAAGCGGTATCGGCTTCATCGTGGGGTGGTCGCCGTTCTTTTTCGGCTTGTCGAACTCCCAAATCGTGGTCTGCTTGCGGTCGGAATACCATTGATGTTTTCCGTTTTTCTTCCAAGCGAACAGGCACGGTTCATGCTGCCATTGATACGGCGAGCGCCCGAGAACAAGCGACTGCTTTTTCCAGATACACGTTCCCGAGAGATAGAAGCCCGCATCGGAGAACGCTTTTCTGAAATTCAAGCCCTCTGTATCTGCGTGGAAAACATAGATGCTTGCGTCGTTCGCCATAGCCTTTTCCATGCTGGTGAAAGCGTCAAGCAGGAACTGATAGAACTTTTCGTTCTCAAGATTATCGTTCTTGATTTTACCCGCCGAACCCTCGTAGTTGACGTTGTAAGGCGGGTCGGTTACCGTGAGATTTGCTTTTTTACCGTCCATAAGGAGTTCGTAAGTTTCAGGCTTAGAGCTGTCACCGCAGACAAGTCTGTGATTACCGAGTAGCCAAAGGTCGCCCGCTTTCGTAATGCAAGGTTTTTCCAATTCCGCATTTACATCGAAATCATCGTCTTTCACATCTTCATCGGTATCGAAAAAGCCCGCGAGTTCCTTTTCATCAAAGCCGGTAAGACCGAGGTCAAAATCCTCAGCCTGCAACGCTTCAATCTCAACTTTCAGCATTTCTTCGTCCCAGCCTGCATCGAGAGCCATGCGGTTATCCGCGATTATGTACGCTTTCTTTTGCGCGGGGGTGAGATAGTCCACAAAAACACAAGGCACATCTGAAATGCCCTCGGCTTTTGCGGCAAGAATTCTGCCGTGACCGGCTATGACATTGAAATCCCTGTCGATGATTACGGGATTGATAAACCCGAACTCACGAAGCGAGGAGCGCAGCTTGTTCAGCTGTTCCGCAGAGTGCGTTCGGGCATTGTTGACGTATGGTATCAGCTTGTCTATCGGGACAAGCTGCATTTCGCTGGTTGTGTTCATCTGCCGTTCCTCCTTTTCAGAACCTTGTGCAAGCCTTTCCGAGCGTCTGTAATATTGCCTTTAACAGCCTGTCCCTTAATTGTTCGGTATTGCTGTATGGTAAGATTCGGACGGTTGCTTTTGAGTTCCTTGAAAAATACGATTGTTTCTTTAGGCATAGTAATTATCCTTTCCTTGAACGGAGCAGTTTCTCCATTGTGTCATTAAGGTCATCACCAACAGGCTCGGTGCAGTTCTCCTTGACAATATCGTAAATTTCGTACCAGATGAGGTTTGCGCTCTTCTGAAATTGCTGTGACATCTGCACGAACGGCGATGCTATAACACCGCCTGTTGTGGGGTGCTTGCCGAGAAGACCGTAATTGCTGATTGCCTCCTCGCATTGAATGTACCTTGCGAAAGCCTGAGCGTATGCTTCAATAAGCCGTTTATTGACAAGGTTCTCGCAGTTGCGCTGTTTCAGCCACAGCCACGTTTCCTTGTATATTTCATCAGCGCCGAGCGGAACTCCGTTCTTCTGCCGTGCTGAAAGATACTCGCCCGGTTTTGGCATATCGACACCTTGCAGAACCGCGCCCTCCGGCAAGTCAACAGCTTCAAGCTCCGTAGTATCGAGCGTGGGTACATCGTTGCTCATTATTTTTACCGGCAGACCTTTCTGCTTTTTCTCTGCGGCAGGAGCGGGCTTATCTCCGGCACGAACCCGTCTGCCGCCTCTGTTTGTGCCGTCTTTCGCCACGCTAGTCACCTCCGTTGAACAAGAAAAAAGGGCGGTTCGAACCGTCCTTGAAATAATTTGGTTTAATACCCCGTTTGAACCCCGATTTTTGCGCACGAAGCCCCGGGCCGCTTTCCGCAAATTTACGTTTTAGAGATTTTGACCGCCCCTACCCCCGTGTTCCTTTTCATGACAGGAATAGCAAAGCGACATCAAATTACTTTCCTCGTTGCCGCCACCCTCTGACAATGGTTTCTTGTGATGAACCAAGTAGGCGGGGGTATATCTTCCGTTAGCCAGACACATTTCGCACAGCGGGTGAGCATTGATATATCTGTCGCGGATTTTTCTCCACGCGCGTCCGTAGCGTTCGTTGCTGTTGTAGCCGCGCGAGAAGTGGTTGTATTGCGTGTTCATCAGTCGCTGATGTTCTTCGCAA
>SFJQ01000119.1 GCA_004555855.1 [Eubacterium] saphenum
GCGATGAATTAAGGATAATCTGAAAATAAAAACGTAGAAAACAAACGGGGAAAAGTTATGAAAAAGCTATTACGGGGAATAATTTCGGCGATTTTGTGCCTGTCGGTTTTATCGACCACAGCCTTTGCTTCGACAAGCGAGGATACTTCCGGAATAACACAAACGGGCGGCGCGGAAGTTCCCGAAACAACGCAGACCGACCCTGTTAAAGCGGAGAGCAAAATCTATCTTCAGGACGATATGCGCGCGGTTTTTCTCACGCCGAACGTTGATTTTGACGGTGAAGCCGACCTTGCATCGCTCTGCACGGATATAATCGGTTTGGGAATGAACGCGGTTGTCATAAATTCCACGGGTGAAAACGAGGATTTTTACGATTTCGAGCTGGATAAAACCGACGGTGTTCTGAACAAAATGTTAGACGCGGCGCACGGGGCAAATCTCTGCGCGTATCTCACGCTTGACGTGAAGTCGCTGGTGAAAAATGTGCTGGAAAGCGGCGGCGGTCTGAAAGAGGGCTTTACTGCGGCGGTGCACAAATTCGCGATGAAATACTCCTGCGAGGGCATAATTCTCGTCAATTATTACACCGAGAACACGCCCGAAATGTACGCGGAATATCTGCGCTCAGGTTCGGGTATCGGCTATGAGAACTGGCTCTACGAAACCAACCGTTACATAATCCGAACGGTGAGCGAGGCAATTCGCAAGACCTCGAACACCACGGCGGTCGGCATTTTTATGGAAGATATGTGGGCGAACGCTTCGGCTAAAGAAGGCGGCTCGGATACCGCAGATACCAAGCAGGCGTATTTTGACGGCTTTTCCGACACGAAAGGCTATGTGGAAAGCGGGCTTGCGGACTTTATTATGCTGAAAGCGTACGGTTCAACCGAGGATATCGCGCTTAATTTCGAGAAAGTGGTTTCGTGGTGGTACGAAATTGCTGAGAAAAGCGGCGCGAAGTGCTATGTCTGCCACTTGAACGAGCGAATAGGCAGCAAAAGCGGCTGGAACGAGGACCAGCTTCTCCGTCAGCTCACGATTATGGACGAGCATTTTAAAAATCTCGGCGGAAGCGCGTTCCATTCGTATGAGTCGCTTCGCGATAACGTTCTGAACACAGCGGATACTCTCAAAAAGTACTTTGCCGACCAAATCAACACCCAGACGCTTTTCGAGGGACTTGAAATGGTAACGCCAAATTACACGAATTTCGTCACTTACGACCCGACCGTTAAGTTTATGGGAACGTTTGACGAGAACTTTGACGTGTACTTTGACGGAAGAAAAATCGAGCTGAACGAGCGCGGAAACTTCCTCATCACCAAAGACCTGAAAGTCGGCGGAAACAGCTTTACAATCGAGCATAAGGGCAAGAAAATCAACTATTATATCGAGCGGCGCGTTGAGGTGTTGAAGTCGGTTGAAAACGTGAACAATATCACGGTTGCGGGAGGAACGAGAATTACAATCGGTGCGATTGCGTACAGCGGCTCGTCCGTTTCCGCGTCGATAAACGGGCAGGTTATCAACCTCAAGGAAACCGCTTCGGGTGAACAGATTGGCGAGGATTCGTCCTATTCGGAATTTGTGGGATATTACACCGCGCCGAAGGGAATTGTCGGGAAAGTGCAAAATCTCGGCAACATCAGCTTCTACGGCAATTATCTCGGCTTTGAGAAATATATGACGGGCGGCTCGATAACCGTTGAAGCGGCGCCCGAGCCTACTCCTCCTAAGGAGGATATCAAGGTTGATATTATTCCCGACCAGTCAACGGCGGGAACGGGGGAAGTTGTCGGACGAATTGACCCGATAATCGACGATGTGCCGGGCGAAATTGTGACCTACGTCAAGGTCCTCGGAAACAACACGGACGTGCTTTCTGCGGAAACCACAGGACGCGTGCCGACTCCCGAGTTCTCGCAGATGCCCGCGAATACCATAGATTACTACAAATCCTACTCGGACGGTTATTACATCACGACCTCAGGCAAGCGTTACCGCGAGGATTACGTCACGACCTTCGATGATACGGGACTTGGATATAATGCGCTTTATGTAAAAGCTGTCGGAAATGTTGGCGGACGGAGTTTCATCACGCTCTCGCTCGATTATCGGACAAGTTTCAACATAACCACTTCGCAGGAATTTGTTGAGGGCTATGACGGACCGTTCGGAGTGACGAATTTCAACGCGCAGTACATTTACATCACCTTCGATAACGTGACATCCGTTACCGCTTTGCCCAGCTTTATAAACTGCGCGTTGTTCAGTGCGGGCGAGTGGGAGTATGTTGAACAGGACGGAATACCGAAATTCCGAATGAAGCTGACTTTGAGAGAATCGGGAGTTTACAGCGGCGTTACTGCGACCTATGATGAGAACAAAAATCTCCAGCTGATGTTCCCTGTGCCGACGCCGACTCTCTCGGGCAAAACGATTGTCATAAGTCCGGGACATGGAATGAATGACGAAGGAAAATGGGATACGGGCGCAATTGGGCAGGTTACCGAGGCTGAGATAAACTATGCGGTTGCCGAGCTGATTGTCGATGAGCTGGAGTCGCGCGGGGCAACGGTTATCCGCCTGAACAACGATGAGGTTGGACGAACGAACCGCGAGCGACCTCGAGCCGCGACCTATTACAACGCAGATTTGTTTATCGAGCTGCACAGCAACGCTGCCGCAAGTACTGACGCTCACGGCACGGAAGCGTATTATTTCACGCCGTGGTCGCAGCCGCTTGCCGAGGCGGTTTCGGAGAATGTTGCAAATTGCCTTGACCGGATTTACGGCGACGGCACGGACAGCCTGCGCGGCGACAAGTACAGCTATTGGAGCTACACGCTCGAGCAAGGATTCCCGTGTATTTTGCTTGAAATGGGCTTTGTTTCCAACGACCGCGAGTGCCTCATTCTGGCAAATCCCGACAATCAGATTTTGATTGCAGAAGCGATTTCCGACGGCATCGAGGAATACTTTATGCGAAGCACGCTATCATATTAAAAAAAGCTCCTCCCGAAATGGGAGGAGTTTTCGTATTAATGCCGTATTTTACGCGTTCACCAGCGCGTCCTTGATTTCGGGGAAATACCAGCTGCTTGTTTTTCTGTTAAGCACTCCGAAAAGCTCGCCGTTACCCGAAAAGGCGTTGTTGTCCCACCAAAAGCAGGGAATACCGCGTTTTCTCGACTCTGACACATAGGTTTTCGCGAAATCGGCGCGGGCTGCGGTGTTGTCGTTTTTGTTGCGCGCGCCAAATTCTCCGATAATAACGGCAGTTCCTTTGCTTACATACTTTTCATAAAGCCTGTCCATAAATCCCGTCATATTCTGCAAATCGCTCGGATTTGAGCTTGACCACTGCGCTGTTCCGCCGTCCTGAAGAGCGAACTCGTAGGGCGTATACGCGTGAACGGAAACGATAATTCTGCTGTTGTTGGAAACGGGGTCTGTCGGGAGGACAAAGCCCGATGTCAGCGCGCCGTCTGCGGAAGCGTCATATCCGGGACACATAATAAAGCGCGTTTTGTTGAAGCCGCCTGCCGCGCGGATTGTGTTCACGCCGACCTGATTTATCTCGTTAATGCAGCGAACCGCTTCCTGACAATCCGCATTGTTCTCGTCAAGCCACCACTCGTTGCTGTGACCGATAAGCCGCGGCTCGTTCATCACCTCGAAAACAAGCCGTTCGTCATAGTCCTTGAAGTGGAAGGCAAGCTGCCGCCAGATAGCCGAGATGTAGTTTTTTGACTGCTCCAGATATTGATTTGTCGGGAACATAAACTGCGTGCTGTTATCGTGGTGAATGTTGAGGATAACGAACATACCGCTCTCCAGACACCAGTCCACAACCTCGTTCACACGGGCAAGCCATTTCTCGCTTATCGAGTAATTATCGGAAACGTGATTATGCCACGAAACGGGTATTCGCACGGCGTTAAATCCCGCGTCTTTGAGCATCTGTATATGGGATTTTGTGTTCATATCGCCGTTCCATGCGCTTTCGTAAAGCATTTCATCGGACACCCATGTGCAGTCGGACGCGTCGAAGGAGTTGCCGATATTCCAGCCGACTTTTATCATTTGAGCAAACTCCAGCCCCGAAATATCCTGCAAATCCGAGGAAGTTTCCGAGGAGGAACTTGAAGTAGCCGCAGAGCTTGAGCTTTCGGTTGAAGTCGATAAGCTTTCGGCTGAACTCGAGGAATTTTCCGATGAGCTTGAATTGCTTTCACTTGTAC
>SFJQ01000020.1 GCA_004555855.1 [Eubacterium] saphenum
ATGGGGAAAATTTTTACTTTGACCAGTGGCTGAGCTTCGGGAGCTGCTCTTCAAAATAAGCGCGCGCCTGTTCGGGAGGAAACTGCTCGCTTGAAATATGCCCGACGAGAAATTCCGTCAGCTCGGAGAGGCTGGTGTAGGCGAATTTTCCGTCCGTGTAGCACCACTTGCAGTACTCCTCGTTGAACTCGCCGCTTGGTTCTTTGCTGGTGGAGCTGTCGTCGAGCGGCATTCCGCAGCACTGGCAAATCAGCTTCCTCGGCGACCCCAGAAGCGTGTTTATCGATACGTCAAATACCGCCGACAACAGCTTCAGCGTTTCGGTATTCGGCACGGTTTCGCCGTTTTCCCAGCGCGAAACAGCCTGTCGCGTCACGAAAACCTTTTCGGCAAGTTCGTCCTGCGAAAGACCTTTTTCTGTGCGAAGTTTGTGTATAATATCCTTTGTTTCCATATTTTTCACCTCGCCATAATTATACCACATTCCCGAAACCATTTCAAGCAACTCGCTGTTGCTGTAAATAATTGTAAAAACCGTCTATTCGAGCATATCCACGCAGACAATTCCGTCAGCGGCGTGTTCCACCTCAAACCCGACTTCCTCGAGAATTGCCGTGGCGATTTCCGCGTTCATTTCGTTATCCTCGGCGAGCAGGATACGCTTGCCCTTGAAGGAGTTTTCGTTTTGATTTTGCTTTTTCTAATCGATAACCGGCACGCTTACGTCCTCGGGGGTTTTCTCAGCCGCAGCGTCAGGTCTGCCTTCCGGCGCAGGAGCCGTTGATAGTTTTTGCAAATGCTTTATTCACAACTTTTTTATCATCGTCAAGATATTTTTGCCGTTTTCATTTGCGTAAAAAACCTCGTCCATCGCCTTTTTCATCATAAAAATCCCAAGCCCGCCGATTTTTCTTTTTTCAACGGGAAGCGTGATGTCGGGGTCGGGTTTTGCAAGAGGATTAAACGGGATACCGCTGTCGGTCAGACGGAACAAAATCTCGTTTTTTTCGCGGTCGTGTTCAATAGCAAGCGTTGCCGTGCCGCCATTCGTGTAGGCATAGTTCGCCACATTCACAAACATTTCCTCAATTGCAACAGTCAGCGACAACGCTGTTTTCATCGGACAATCAGCCTTTTCAAGCTCGCTTTCCGTGAACGCCACAACCTCTGAGAGCGCGTCTAAATCGGCGCTGAACGTTTTTTCGCTCAATTTGCCGCCTCCATTCGTTGAAAAATCGTGCAGAAGAATTTCCGGATTTTCTCTATTTTATCACTTTTTTCTGATAATTGCAATACTTTTCGGATAATCTTCAACAACGTGAACTGTCTGAGCCTCGATTTCAGCTTCGTGCGCGAACTCTGCGTGAACTTTTTCCACCTTGTCGCGGATTTCGACAAAAACCTCGGCAATCAGCGGGTCAAAATCTGTTCCCGCGCCTTTTTCGATAATCTCAAAGCACTTGTCGAGCGGCATTGCATCACGATAGCATCTTTTCTCGGAAACCGCGTCAAACACGTCCGCAACCGACATAATCCTCGCGCAAAGCGGGATTTCATCGCGGCTCAGCCCGTCCGGATAACCCTTTCCGTTCCACTTTTCGTGGTGATATCTCGCTACCTCAAACGCCATTCTCCGATAATCCTCGTCACGCAGATTTCGGAAAATCTCGCGAATAATGTTTCCGCCGTTTGCTGCGTGCTGCTTCATAATCGTATATTCCTCATAATCGAGCTTTCCGGGCTTTTTCAGGATATCGTCCGGCACGGAGATTTTTCCGATATCGTGCAGCGGCGCCGCTTTAAGCAGGTTTGTTATGTAATCCTTTGTGAGAACGTCGCGATAGTAGTTTCTCGCCTGAAGCTCCTCGGCAATCAGCCCCACATAACGGCTCGTGCGCTTGATGTGACCGCCTGTGCTGCTGTCGCGGTTTTCAACAAGGTTTGCGAAGCTCATAACCGTTTCGTTGTGGAAGCGCGAAAGCTCCTTTATAGCGGGGTCCTCGAGGTTCATATAAACGCCGACAATCATAATCGTCACGGCAATGCTTGTGATAAGCAGCTCGGGGAAAATTGTCTGAATTGTCGTCACCACAATCAAAATTAACAAATATGTGAAGACGCTGACGCGCTTGTTGCGCTCGATGTGCTTCCAGCGCTTGAAGAACACGAATACTGCAAGAACAATGTACACGGCAACCATAATATAGCAGGTGTACACAGGAAAACCCATCGAATAGTTTGTGTGAACGCCGTGAATGTATTCGAGAGAATTTGAGCCGCCGATAACCACGGCAACGTTTAGCAAAAACGGCAGAAAAAGCGCAACACGGCGCAGTTTTTTCTTCGGAAACGCGCCCGTGATGAGAAGCATATACAAAAACAGAACGAAAATAACCAGATCCAGACTTGCCAGAAAACAAATATGCAAAACTTTGTTCAGCTGCTCCGGAACGGTGTCAAGATTATTTACCGTGAAAGCTGTTGCGCCGTCGAGAAGCACGCAGATAATTCCTATAATCAGAATCACGTTGAAAACCGTCGCATTCAGCTTCAGACGATATCTCCGACATTCTCTGATGTAAACCAATCCCACATAAAGCAGAATAATAATACAGCCAAGCTGCAGCTTAAAATAATCCATTTTATCTCCTTCACGTCATTTCAGCTCAACCACGGTAACTCCCGCTTCGCCCTCGCCGTATTCGCCCGCGCGAAAGCTCTTTACAGCGGGATTGCGTTTGAGCGCCTGCTGAACGGCTGCCCGAAGCGCGCCCGTACCTTTTCCGTGGATAATCACAATCTGCGAAAGTCCCGCCATAATCGCGCCGTCGATGAACCGCTCAACCTCGAGAACGCCCTCGTCGCCCATTTTCCCGCGAATGTCAAGCTCCATACCGCCGCGCCGCGTCATATTTGACGAAACGCGCTTCTTAACGCTGCCCGCGGGCTTTTTCTCGGGCTTTTTCTCGACAAGGCGCAGATTTTTCGCGGTTGTCTTGACCTTCATCGAACCCGTCTGTACATAGCAAACGCCGTTCATATTCGGCACGGTGAGCAAAACGCCCTCGCGCGAAGTATCGGCAAGCCGAACGGTATCGCCCTGCTTGAACGGCCGCGGCGGGATATAGTCCTCAACCTTTCGCTCAACCACGGGATTTGCCTCGTCAAACATACGATTGAGCGCGGAATTTGTGCGGGATTTCGCGTCCGAGATGCCCTTCCTGAGCGCTTCCTTGTCCTTTTCCTTTTTCAGCTCCTCAAGTTGATTGAGCAAGATATCCGACTGCGCGCGCGTCTGCTCGATAATCGAAACGGCTCTGCGGCGCGCATTTTCAAGCTCCTTTTCCTTTTCCTGTTCAAGCGCGGAGAGCTTCTGCTTCAGCTCGCTCTCGGTCATTTTCGCGTTTCTCTCGGAAATCGCGGCGCTCTCTTTCAGATGTTCAAGCTCCTTACGCGCGCTTTCGAGTTGGTCGATAACCTGCTCAAAGCGGCGGTTTTCCGAGCTTACAAGCTCCTCGGCGCGCGAAATAATCCTGCTCGGCATACCGAGCTTCTGCGATATCGCAAACGCGTTCGACTTGCCGGGAACGCCGACAATCAGCCGATAAGTCGGTTTGAGTGTTTCCACGTCAAACTCGCAGCTTGCGTTTTCCACGCCGTCCGTTTCAAGCGCGAACAGCTTAACCTCCTGATAATGCGTTGTCGCAAGCACCTTTGCGCCGACATTTTTCAGCGATGTGAGTATCGAAACGGCAAGCGCCGCGCCCTCAACGGGGTCGGTTCCGCTGCCAAGCTCATCAATGAGCGCTAGCGAACGTTCGCCCGCGTTGTTGATGATGCCGATAACGTTCGTGATATGCGATGAAAACGTGGAAAGGCTCTGCTCGATGCTCTGCTCGTCGCCGATATCCACGAAAATCCTGTCGAAAAAGCCGACCTCGCTCCCGTCGCCCGCCGGTATCATCAGCCCGCACATCGTCATAAGCGTGAGAAGTCCGACAGTCTTTATCGCAACGGTTTTGCCGCCCGTGTTCGGCCCCGTGATGATAAGGCAGCTGTAATTCTCGCCGATTTCCACCGATATCGGCACAGCGGTATCGCGGTCAAGAAGCGGGTGTTTTGCGTTTTTGAGGACAACCTTCGGCTCTTCGGAAAGCCGCGGGGTAATTGCCTTCATTTTCGCGCCGAGATTTGCCTTCGCGAAGTACAGCTCGAGTATCTGCGACAGACGGAAATTCTCGGAAATTGCCGCCGCGTTTTCGCCGACAGCCGTCGAGAGTTCGCGGGTTATCCGCTCAATTTCAGCCTGCTCGCGCGCTTTGAGGATACGGATTTCGTTGTTCGCCTCGACAACGCTCATCGGCTCGATGAAAAACGTCTGCCCTGTCGCGGAGGTGTCGTGGACAAGTCCGGGAACATCGCTTTTATGCTCGCTCTTGACGGGAACGACATAGCGCCCGTCGCGCATTGTGACAACCGCGTCCTGCAAAAATCCGCGCGTGGTCTTGTTTTTGAGCATTCCGTCAAGCTGTTCGCGGATTTGCAGACCTTGGCGGGTAATTCGTTTGCGGATTGAAGCAAGCTCGGCGCTTGCCGCGTCCGACATCTCCTCCTCGGAAACTATGCTCTCGGAGATGCGCTGTTCAAGCGGTTTTATCGGCGTAAGTCCGCGAAAATACTCGGCAAGCGAGTTCTCCATATTCTCGCACTGCGAGTACCAATCGCACAAAACCGCAGTTTCACGCAGCACCTTCGCCGCGTCCAGCAGCTCCCGAAACGAGAGCGAGGAGCCGGTTTCAGCGCGCTTGAGCGAAGCCGAGATTTCCGGGATTTTCCGGAAATGCGGAGTGCCGAATTTTGCCGAGAGCGTAAACGCGTCATCGGTTTTTTGGAGTTCCTGCTTTATCGTGTCAAAATCCCGCGCAGGCGCTATTTTAAGCGCTTTTTCGCGGCAAAAGTCGCTCACGGTTTCATTTGCGAGCAGCTCTAAAATTTTATCAAGCTCCAGCTTTTTGTAATATTTATTCATAAAAACCTCATTTGTTGCAAATGTTTATAAAACTATTGTATCATCAATTTTTTGTAATATGTGAGCGTTGAGAAACTTCGCTCAACGCGGCTCAGGAAGTAGCTTTCGCAGATATCGCCGAGCTGTTTTTCGGCAGCTTTTGATATGCTGAACCTGAACGCGCGGTCAAGCGGCGAGAAGATGATGTTCCTCATCGCGAAAAGCGTTTCGGGGAGCAGCTTCACGGCGTTTTCAACGTACAGGCAGTCCGCGCAAATCAGCTTCGCCTTATCGGGGAGAAAGAACATTCCGTTCTCGCAGTCGTATTCGCCGCAGTTGTCGCAGCCGACTAAATTCGGTGCAAAACCAAGCTCCGCGCTGTACCGCAGCTCAAACGCGGCTTTAACCGAAGCGAGCGGCCGCCCGTGCATAATCTCGAACAGCGCAATCGCGAAAAACCGCACAATGCTGTCCTGCGGCTGTTCTGACGGCGTGCAGTACCGAACGCTCTGCGCGAAATACGAAGCCAGCGCGAGTTTTTCGATGTCCTGTCCAAGCTCGTGGAAGGTATATTTTGGCTTCGCGGAGTTCACCGTATAGCGCAGCTTTGTCTTGCTGAGCGAAAAAGTCGAGTAGGAGAAAAGCGCCGCCGCCGATAAAATAGAACTGTTGATTTTGTTTGCGCCGTGCGCGGAAGCCTCGATTATGCCCTGTTCGTCGGTCAGAATGTCGATAAAAACGCTGTTTTCGCCGACCTCGCGCCGCGCAATCACAATCCCGTCATACGTTACAAGCATTTTTTCTCCTCAAAATAAAACGCGCCCCGAAGAGCGCGCCGAAATTATCTCATGTATTCGCGCCAATCGAGGTCGCCGCGTTCCAATGCGTGAATAAGCGCCTCGGCTGTCGCTATATTCGTAGCAACAGGAATATTATGAACATCGCAAACCCGCAGAATATTGATGTCATTCGGCTCGTGCGATTTCATCGTCAGCGGGTCGCGGAAAAAGATAAGCAGGTCAATCTCGTTGCAGCTGATTTCCGAAACAAGCTGTTCGCCGCCGCCCTGAGAGCCGCTCAGGAAGCGCTTTATCTGAAGACCGGTTGCCTCGGCGACAATTTTACCGGTTGTGCCTGTCGCGCAGATATTGTATTTGCTCAGTATTCCGCAGTATGCAATGCAGAACTGAACCATAAGCTCCTTTTTTGCGTCGTGAGCTATAAGAGCAATGTTCAACTAAAACACCTCTCAGTCAATCTTAATTGTCAGCGGAACATCTTCACCTGTAATACGCCTTGCAATCGCGGAATAAGCCTTGTAGCCGCCGCAGGTCGGGGGCAGAGCCTCGCCCTTCGCTCCGCAGATTTTGATATTCTGGTCCTCGGGAACAACGCCGATAAGCGGTATTCCCACGCTGTCCATAACCTCGTCGAGGTCATAGAGGATTTCCTCTTCCTTGAAATTCGGGCTGACCTTATTGATGACAAGGCGCTGATTTATGCAGTTCTTGACATACAAGAAGTCCGAAAGGATTGCTCCGTCGCGCACGCAGACGGTATCGGGAGTCGTTACCATCAGAATAAGCTCAGCCGCCTTGATGACGCTGAACACCGAGCTTCCAACGCCCGCCGTATCGATTATGATGTAGTCGAAATGCTCGCGCATCTCCTCGCACACGCCCATAATCTTCTCAGGATTGATATCGATGAACGGGTTTCTTGTCGCGCAGACAAGATAGAGGTTTTCCACGCGCTCAACCTTTGTCGTTGCCGTGAGAATATCAATTCTTCCCTCGAGATATTCGCCGATATCGTGCTTAACCTTATCTTTTATACCCAGCATTATATCGAGGCAGCGCAGACCGAAGTCCAGCTCGACGAGCAGCGTTTTGTGTCCGAGAGTTGCAAGTCCCGTTGCAACATTTGCCGATGTGGTGGACTTTCCTGTTCCGCCCTTTCCTGCCGTTACAGCTATGATTTGTGACATAATTTCCCCTCTCCGCCGGTAAAAATCTATCTTCATCTGATTTTGCCGACATTAAACCAAATTATACCCTATTCTTATTTTAGCACAAAATTCCGAATATGAAAAGGGTTTTTTTCTCATTTATCAGAAATTCGTGAAAACTGTTATTTTTTCTCGAATTTTTTGTGCATTTTTCACAAAATAGTCAGCGGCTGCCCGTCCTCATCGTAATTCGTGTTAATTGTGCCGGTAGCGTAGGCTTTGACGATGTTCGCCGACATAACCCTTGCAAACTCGCCGTGTTCCAGAATAACGCCAAACGCGATTTCGGGGTTATCGGCGGGATAAAAGCCCACGAGCGCGGAGTTGAACTGATAGGCGTCGGGGTGCTCGTAGTCGTCCGCCTCGGGAGTTCCCGTTTTTATGGCAACATTTTCCTTTCCGACGCCGACGTAGTCATAAGGGCTGACCCAGCCTGCGCCGTCGATGTAGAAATGGTTCTGCGTTGAGGCAACAAGCTTCATTCCCTTGTGGATTTCGTCCATATAGCCGTCCATTCCCGGAAGATTTGAGAAATCCTCGGCAACAGCGGGCGCTTTCTCGGAAATTTTCTCGGTGAAATCATAGTTGTAAATCGACTGAACAACGTGCGGCTCATAGCGCACGCCCTTGTTGGCAATCGTCATCGCCTGCGTTGCCAGATGAAGCGGCGTGAGGAGCGTTTCGGACTGACCGATACCCGCCTGAACGATGTTTCCCTCAAACCATTCCCAGCCGTTTTCCTCGAAAAGCTCCAGAGAGGTCATTCTGCCCTTGCTCATCGAAAGGTCAAAGCCGATGTCCTTGCCCACGCCATAGCGTTCCGCCCACTGGGCGAGCGTGTCAATTCCCAGTCTGCGGGCTGTTTCGTAGAAGAAGATGTTGCAGGAGTATTTCAGCGCCGTTGACACATTTATCGCGCCGTGAACGCCAAGACAGGTAGGCTTGAAGCCGCCGTAAAAGTTGTACACGCCGCCGCAGGTTATCGTGCTGTCAGCGGTTATCACGCGCTCATTCAAGCCCGCGGTCGCGGTGATTGTCTTGAAGGTTGAGCCGGGACGATAAGCGCCGTTGAGCGCGCGGTTGAACACGGGAGAATACGGCTGATTGAGCACTTCCTCGTAGTTTTCGACATAATCGTTGAGATTGTAATTCGGGTAGCTCGCCATTCCGAGAACGCCGCCTGTTTTCACGTCAAGCACGACAATCGAGCCCGCCTGACAGCCCTTTCCGCGCAGCGTGGAATCGTATTTTGTTGTGTAATGCGGGGAGTTGAGGTATTTTATGTGATATTCGAGCAGCTCTTGAAGCAGCTTCTGGAAATCCGCGTCAATCGTGAGCATAACGGACTTTCCCGCGACAGGCTCTTTCGTCACCTCGTCGCTTATCATCAAGCCGTCCGAGCCGCGCGTTATTGTACGCGTTCCGCGAGTGCCGCGAAGAGTGCTTTCAAGAGCGCTTTCCACGCCGCTCATACCGATTGTGTCGTTGAGGTTGTAGCCCTTGTCTTTAAGCTCCTTGTACTCCTCGGCTGAAATCGCGCCGACAGTTCCGCGAAAATGCGCCGCGACATCGCCGTTTACATATTCGCGCTCCCAGCTTTGCGTTATATCAACGCCGTCAAGCATTGTGGCAAGCTCCTTCAGCTCCGGCACAACGTCCTCGCTGACATCGGACGCCAGCACAAAAACATTTGCGTCCGAGAAGTTTTTTATCGTCATCTCATAGCGCACGCCCGCGATATAACGGCGCATCTGCTCGGAATATTTTTCGCTGATATCATACGTTTTGTAGAGCTGGAAAACGCAGTCCTCAACGCTTGTGTAGTTTGCAACATTCAGCTTTTCCTTCATCGTCCGAACAGCCTCGGGACGGGTTTCATCAAAGGAATATGGCGCAGTTTTCGAGATGGGAAGGCTGTCGTTCCACTCCTGATTATTCTTGATAAGAACGGTCAGGACGCGGTAGATAATCTCGTTTTCGGTTCCCGAAACGAGCGAAGAACGCTGAAGGTTGATGTTAAAGACGATTTTGTTTGAATTGAGAACTTTTCCGCTGCAATCGACAATCTGCCCGCGAGCCGCGTCGATTTCCTGCTCGGCTTCATAGGTGCTTTTTGTCATCGCGAGGTACTTTTCGCCATCGACAAGCTGCGTCTGGAGCAGCCTTATCCCGCACATAAAAGCCGCCGCAACAACCAGCACGACCAGCGTCATTGTTCTTAGAATTGAAGAAATTTTGGACATATTATCTACCTGTAAAAAATGCGATTTTGTTATTCCGATTCCTTGCTTTCCGAGTCCTCGGCACTGCGCGCGGAATCTTCGAGCTTGCGCTTTTCATCGGGACGAAGCTTCTTGACGATGAACGCGACAAGCAGGTACACGGGCGCTGCAAGCAGGATTGAACCGCCGTATGCGGGCAAAATCGCGCTCACAAACGAAATCCCGAACTGCGGGCCTTCCCAGACCCAGTGCAGGAAAACCACGTCAAGAACCGCGACAATCACCGAAACCGCCGCGTTCAGCACGAAATGCGAAGCGATGTTCACCTTAATCCAAAAGCGCGATAAAAGCGATATCACAGGGCAGGCGCAAAGCAGCCAGATTGCGTAAAAGCCCGCAGTTGTGCCGCTTGCGATATCCAGCATAAGTCCGCAGACCGCGCCGAAAATTCCCGCAGCAAGGTCGCCCTCGAACATAGCGACAGCGACTGCCAGAGGGATTATCGCCAACGGACACCAGCCCCTTATCACGGGATTTCGCAAAAACACGAACATAACCAGCAGCGCCGCCGAATACAGCGCCCACCGCAGTATAACGCGCAAAGTCGCCTTTCGGGAGCGCGATTTTATCCACGAAGTTTTCTTCATAATCTCACTCGTTTATCTCAAAGGGAATGCCCTTGCCGTCAAAATCCGTCACCACAAAAGCGCTCGTCACGCCGAAGATATCGACAGCGGGCTTTATCAGCGCGTGCTTTGAAAGACCGTTCGGGTCGTCGTACACCTCGGTCACCGTTCCCACGAGGATATCATCGGGGAACAAGCCGCTTTTTCCCGAAGTGAAGATGATGTCGCCTTCCTTGATGTCGGCGTCTTTGAGGATATCGCTCATCAGGCAAAGTCCTTTTTTGGCGCTCTCGAGGTCGTTTTCGATGATACCGGTCGCTTTTGAACGCATCGTGAACACGCCGACTTTAACCTGCGGGCTGATAATCGTGGTTACTTTCGCGTAGTTGTCGGCAATCGAGGTAATTCTCCCGACAAGCCCGACAGAAGTCACCACAGGGTCGTTGAGCGACAGCCCCGAGCTGCTTCCCGAGCTGATTGTAAAGCCGCCGTAGAGGTCGTTTGCGTTGCGCGCGATGATATCGCAAGGCTCCGAGAAGATAAAATCATTGTTTTTCTCCTTAAGTCCCAGCATTTCGCGAAGCTGCTCGTTTTCATTCCGCAGCGACTCGTAGTCCATCGTGTGCTTGTACATTTCGGTGAGCTTTGCGGAAAGCTCGTCGTTCTGGCTTTTGTAGGTATCCGCGTTCACCAGCTTGTCGATAAACCCCGAAACGCCGTCTGCAATCCAGTTTGCGGCGGCGGTGAACGGATATGTCAATGTGTTGAGGATTTGCTCGGGACCCGACTGCGCGCCGACGTTTATCGCAACGTAGGTCATAAGTCCCGCCAGCAGCGCGGCAACGCAAATCAGGATTTTGAACTTTATGCTGTGAAAAAATTCTTTCATAGAGGTTGAGTTGTGGTATTTGGTGATTTATCAGTAAATGGTTTCGTCCTCGGAGAGAACGTCTTCGAGCTTGTCGATATTTTCGAGAACCTTTCCCGTGCCGTCTGCAACGCAGTCGAGCGGTCTTTCGGCGATTTTCACGGGCATACCGGTTTCATCGTGAATGAGCTTGTCAAGACCGCGAAGCAGCGCGCCGCCTCCCGCGAGCATAATTCCGCTTTCGATGATATCCGCGGCAAGCTCGGGCGGGCATTTTTCAAGAGTGGTCTTGATAGCGTCGATAACGTGAGAAAGCGGCTCGGAAAGCGCTTCTCTGACTTCCTCGCTGGTGATTGTGATATTTTCGGGCAAGCCGTTGAGCAAATTGCGTCCGCGAATGTCCATAACCGGCTCTTTGTCGTCGGTTTTTGCAGCCGAGCCTATTCCGGTTTTGATGTTTTCGGCGGTTCTTTCACCGATGAGGAGGTTATATTTTTTCTTGATATAGTTGATGATAGCCGAGTCAAATTCATCTCCGGCAACTCTCACGGAGCGTGCCGTAACAATTCCGCCGAGCGAAATTATCGCGACCTCGCTTGTGCCGCCGCCGATATCGACAATCATACTTCCCATAGGCTCTGCGACAGGCAGACCCGCACCGATAGCCGCAGCCATCGGTTCTTCGATAATGGAAACGCGCTTTGCACCTGCCTGCTGAGCTGCCTCTTTAACGGCTCTGCGCTCAACCTCGGTTACTCCCGACGGAATGCAGATAATAACGCGCGCTTTGCCTCTGCCCTTGAGCGCTTTTTTGATGAACTGCCCGAGCATAATCGAAGTCATATCAAAATCTGCGATAACGCCGTCCTTGAGCGGTCTTACAGCGGTAATCGAGCCGGGAGTACGACCGATAACTTCCTTTGCTTCCTGACCGACATAGCGCACCTGTCCCGCCTTTTTGTCAACCGCAACCACGGACGGTTCGCGGATAATAATGCCTTTTCCACGCATATAAACCAGCGTATTCGCCGTTCCCAAATCGATACCGATATCCTTGTTAATTCCGAACATTTTAAGAAGTCCTCCGAATTTATATTAATTTGAATATTTTTATCCAACTTATATTATAACATTATTTTTGCCGCGTTACAATATATTATTTATCATAATTTTTACATTTTTCGGCACGGTTTTTTGTGATTTTGAACAAAGAAAACGGCGCCCGAGAACAGACGCCGTTTTTCTTATGAAATTCTGCTCAAAACCGAGAACTTACTTGTTCTTTTCAACAATTTCCTTTGTATCTCTTGCGATGAGAAGCTCCTCGTTGGTGGGAACAACCCAAACCTGAACCTTGCTGTCGGGAGCGGAGATTTTCGCGAGCTTTCCGCGAAGACCCGCGTTTGCCTTTTCATCGAGCTTGATGCCGAGATATTCCATATTGCTGCAAACATCTGCGCGCAAATCATCGGAGTTTTCGCCGATTCCACCTGTGAAAAGAACAGCGTCCAGACCGTTCATAACAGCAGCGTAAGAGCCGATGTACTTCTTGATTTCATAGCGGAGCATTTCGCCTGCGAGCTTTGCTTTCTTGTCGCCGTGCTCTGCAGCAACGCTGATGTCGCGGTTGTCCGAGGAGATGCCCGAAATTCCGAGGAAGCCGGACTTCTTGTTGAGATAATCGCTCATCTCGTTCGGAGAAAGGCTCATCTTGTTCTCGAGATAGGTGACAGCCGACGGGTCAACGCAGCCCGAGCGAGTGCCCATGATAACGCCGTCGAGAGGAGTGAAGCCCATAGAAGTATCGATGGACTTTCCACCTTCAACAGCCGTGATGGAAGAGCCGTTTCCGAGGTGGCAGGAAACGATTTTGAGGTCCTTTATATCCTTGCCCATAGCGTCTGCAAGCGCCTGAGTAACAAATCTGTGAGAAGTACCGTGGAAGCCGTACTTTCTGACGTGATATTTCTCATAAGCCTCATAGGGCATACCGTACATATAAGCCTTTTCGGGCATTGTGGAGTGGAACGCGGTATCGAAAACGGCAACCTGAGGAGTGCCGGGCGTGAGAACGTTCTTGCAGGCTCTGAGCGCGAGCGCGTGAGGGTGGTTATGTACGGGAGCAAGCTCGGAGAGGTCGTCGATGGCCTGGATAACCTCGTCGGTAACGATTGTGGTTACGCCGAACTTTTCACCGCCGTGAACAACGCGATGACCAACGGCAGCGATTTCGCTCATCGAGGAAATAACGGCAGCGTCGCCCGTTGTGAGAACTTCAACCAGCTTCTCAAAAGCCTCGGTGTGAGTGGGGAACTCGCAGTCCATATCAACACTTTTCCCGTCGAAGGTGGTGTGCTTTATGTGTCCGCCGATGCCGATACGGTCGCAGTTTCCCTTTGCGATAACGCTCTCATCGGTCATATCGAGGAGCTGATACTTGAGCGAAGAGCTTCCCGCGTTAATTACCAGAATTTTCATCTTTCCAATTTCCTTTCGTAAATCCGAATTTTGTCTTTTAGCAAAACATCACTACTATTTTAAAACATTTTGTGAAAAAAATCAAGTATTTTTTGGGAAAATTTTAAAAATTTATTGATTTTGTTGAAAAAATGTTGTAAAATAGAACTATGGTATATTTATTTTGCATTGACGGGAGCTGAGCATAATGAAAATCGCCGCTGTCATCAGCGAGTACAATCCTTTTCACTTCGGGCATAAGTATCTTCTTGACAAAACGCGCGAAGCGGGCGCAACGCATATCGTGAGCGTGATGAGCGGGAATTTCGTTCAGCGAGGGGATTTGGCGATTTTCGACAAGTACTCCCGCACAAAAACGGCGCTGGAAAACGGCTCGGACTTGGTGATAGAGCTGCCTGCGAGATATTCGCTGATGTCGGCGGAGGGCTTTGCGAGGGGCGCGGTAAGCCTGATATCGGCGCTCGGCTGCGTGGAGATGCTTGCTTTCGGGAGCGAAAGCGGCGAGATTTCCGCATTAAAAGAGGCTTCGGGGGCGGTCGAGTACTGCCTGCACACCGATGAGTTCGCGATGCTGATTAAGCGCGGAAAAAGCTATCCCGCGGCGCTTCAGGAAACGCTTCGCGAGTTTTACACCGAGGACGTTTCCGAGGTTATCGCGTCCCCGAACAACACGCTTTCAATCGAGTATCTGAACGCGCTCGACGATATCGGCAGCCGGATTGAGCCGTTTACCGTGAAACGCGCGGGAGCCGGTCACGACGATGAAAACGACGATATTTTCGCGTCCGGCTCGTCGATAAGGAAGAAGATTTTTGCCGGCGAGGATTATTCGGCGTTTGCGCCCGTTTCAGACGAGCCGACTGCCGATATAAAGCGCCTTGAAACCGCGATTTTGGCGAAACTGCGCCTGCTTCACAAGGAGGATTTCGAGCAGCTCTACGACTGTGCGAACGGTTTAGGAGAGCGGCTTTTCAAGGCTGTCCGCAAGGCAGGAACTCTCGAGGAGCTGCTGTTCCTGACGAAAACCAAGCGCTACACGCTCGCGAGGGTTCGGCGCGCGTCGTTGTGCGGTTTTCTCGGGATAACGAAAGCGATTTCCGCAGAGCCGCCCGCTTTTATCCACATTCTGGGAATGAACGCAAAGGGACGGGAAATTCTCGGCGCGGCTGAGTGCAAAATCCCCGCCGATACCTCTCTCAAAGCGCTTTCGCAGACCTCTCGCGCCGCTCTGAAACAGGCGAATTTTGAAGCGCGCCTCGGCGATATCTACTCGCTTGCGTTTGAAAAACCGAGAGTTTGC
The DNA here is from genome assembly GCA_004555855.1 of [Eubacterium] saphenum. Lineage (GTDB taxonomy): Bacteria > Bacillota > Clostridia > Oscillospirales > Ruminococcaceae > CAG-115. The sequence continues at coordinate 14,511 of SFJQ01000020.1, forward strand.
GGGCTGGATTTCACGGCAAAGCCCGTTATTTTGGAGTAAAATCTTTCATAAATTTATCGCAAAGGGGGCGGTTTTACGAGTCTTTACGATGAACTTCGCGAAAAGCACAAAACGTTTGTTTTCTACGATTATCGGCTTGAAAACGGCGTTCTGACCTATCATTTCGGCATTGACGGCTATGATTTTTACCCGACTTGGACGTTTGGGTTTGACCTCGGGAAGCTCGATTTTGACCGTGAGCAAGCGGATTTGATAATGTTCTCGCTAGGAATGGCGGAACTGGTTTCCTACTGGAAATGCTGCTGTTCACCGCGCGTGGAAATCCGCTGCGGGGCGCTGTCCGATTGGCAGAAAAACTGGTGGAAAAAGCTGTATTTCAACGGCTTGGGCGAGTTTTTCTACCGCAACAAAATAGACGCGGATTTCGATGATTTTATGACAATCGAAGCGCCTTCTCCGACCGCGAAAAAGCGCTTTGCGCCGCGGCTTTCCGGCTCTCTTGTACCGATAGGCGGCGGCAAGGACAGCGCGGTTTCGCTGGAACTCCTGAAACAAGCCGGCGAGGACATCACGCCGTTTATGATAAACGGGAGAAAAGCGATTTACGGGTGCGTGGAAGCGGCTGAAATTCCGCTTGAGAAAGCCGTTTGCTTCAAGCGAACAATCGATAAAACGCTCCTCGGGCTGAACCAAAAAGGCTACCTCAACGGTCACACGCCTTTCTCGGCTGTTGTCGCATTTTCAACGGTGCTTTGCGGGTGTTTTCTGGGCAAGAGATACGCGGTTTTGTCCAACGAAAGCAGCGCAAACGAAACCTACGTTGACGGGAAAAACGTCAACCATCAGTACAGCAAATCGACCGAATTTGAGCGCGATTTCCGCGAATACTGCGCCGAAACCTTCTCCGAATGCACTGAGTATTTCAGCCTTCTGCGGCCGCTTTCCGAGTGGCAGATTGCGCGGGAATTTGTGAAATATCCGCAGTACTTCCCCGTTTTTCAAAGCTGCAATCTCGGCGGGAAAACGGACGTCTGGTGCTGCGAGTGCGCGAAGTGCCTTTATGTGTACGTTTTGCTGGCGGCTTTTCTCGATGATGAAACGCTCGTGAAAATCTTCGGCACGGATTTGCTCAGAAAAACCGAGCTTTCGGGGTTTTTGGACGGGCTGATGCTGGACGGCGAGGATAAGCCGTTTGAGTGCGTGGGAACGAAAAACGAGGTTCGGCTTTCGCTTTCGATGGCTCTCGACAGGCGAAAAGAAAACCCGCCGCCGCTGCTGAAACGTTTTGCAGAGCGTTTTCCCGAGTATAAGCCCGTGGATTTGAAAAGCTTTTTTGACAGGGACAATTTCGTTCCCGAAAAATTTTTACCGTATGTGAGGAAGACAGCATTATGAATTACGACCAACTCAAACCGATTTTTCAGGACAAAAGAGCCGTTATTTTAGGGCTTGGACGCGAAGGAAAAAACTGGCTCGATATCGTTCGCGGACTTTTCTGCTGCCGTGAAATCGCCGTTGCCGACATAAACCCGCTTGAACTCGAAATCCGCAACGTTACGCCGATTTCGGGCGACAACTACCTTGAAGTCTGCAAGGAGTTCGACATAATTCTTCAGTCGCCGGGCGTTATCATAAAGGACGCTTATGACGATGAAACAAAGAAAAAAATCATCTCGCAGACCGAGATGCTGATGCGGCTGCACCCGTGCAAAATCATCGGCGTTACGGGTACGAAGGGCAAGTCAACGACAGCCTCGCTCGTCTATCATTTCCTGAAAAGCTGCGGGATTAAGACAATGCTTATCGGCAACATCGGCGTGCCTCCGCTTCAGCGGCTGGAGGAGATGACCGAGGACACCGTGGCTGTCTGCGAAATGAGCTGTCATCAGCTTGAATTTGTGTCACATTCGCCCGATATCGCGGTTTTGCTCAACATTTACCCCGAGCACCTCGACCACTACGTTTCCTTTGACGCTTACGCTAATGCAAAGCGTAATATCGTGCGTTTTCAGGAAAACGGCGGGACGGCGCTTGTCAACAAGGAGCTTCTGCCCACGGATTGCGGCGCGGCTGCTGTTAAAACGATGTCCTTCGGCAGCGAGGCGGACGTGTGGACAAACGGAAACGACATCTTCGTTTTCGGGGAGAAAATTCCCGCAGAGAAAATCCAGACAAGGCTTCGCGGCAAGCACAATCTCTACAATATTGCGGCAGCGCTTGCGGCTGCGGTATCGGCGGGCGCGGATTTGAACAAGTGTCTGGAGTCGCTCAAAACGTTCCGCGGACTTGAACACCGTCTGGAGTATGTCGCGACCAAAAACGGCGTGGAGTACATCAACGACAGCATAAGCACCGTTCCCGAGGCGACAATCGCCGCAGTAAAAGCGTTTGACGGCACAGACTGCCTTATTCTCGGGGGAATGGACAGGGGAATTTCCTATGATTTGCTCGGCGATTTCCTGAACACGGGCATTGTCGAAAACGTAATTCTGCTCCCCGACAGCGGACGGAGAATTGCCCGACTTATCAAAAATCAAAGCGTGAACACGATAAAAGCTGCGGATATGGAAGAAGCCGTGAAATTCGCGTCACGCTGCGCTAAAACGAGAGTTATACTTTCGCCCGCCGCGGCAAGCTATGGATTCTACCGCAATTTTGAGGAGCGCGGGCGGGATTTCAAGCGGCTTGTAAACGAGCTTTAAACAAAGAAAAGCGACTCAAAAGAGCCGCTTTTTTTTTATCAGTCAGAGTTGATGATAACGATAAAGCCGTTTTTCGCGCCATAGCGCAGAGTTTTGAGCTTATCCTCAATACCGAGTTTGTTGTACGCGAGCGCAATCGCTTTTTCAAGCTCGGTTTTGTTGATTTCACCATCAAAGCGCACCGCAAAGGTCTTGGTTTCGGGGGTGAGATTTTTCACAAGAAGCTCGCTGTACTCCGAGATGGTTTCGGGGCAAAGACCGTTTCTGCGGTAATATTCAAGCTGTTCGTCCGTGCCGATAAACGAGGAAAGCTCCGAATCAATCTCAAACATATCGTCCTTTGTATAGCCGGATTTTTCGGCAAGGGAGCTGTCCGCCTGATAGAGATAATAGGGAATGCCCGTGTTCACGGCGTTGTTTGTGCAGTCGATTTCGTACATTTTCCCGTCAATCTCCACCATATTCCACGCGTGCGGGAGATTTCCGCTGAGATAACCCGTAACCACAGTGCAGTCAACTCCGCTCAAATCGCACAGCAGTCTGAAAGAATACGCATAGGACATACAGACGCCCTTCTCGTCAACCAGCACCCCGTAAGCGTTGAACGCGTCTGCATAAGGCGAATTTGCGGTCTTTTTGAAGTTGTTTTTCTCCGCTTCCTCAAGAGCCGCTTTGTCGTAAACCGAGTTGTTCACGAGGTAATTGTAAAGCGCCTCAATTTTTTCCGACTGCGACATACCTGAGGTTATGGTTTCGGAAACAATTTTCTGCGCTTTTTCGGCAGTTTTCTTCTGCTTTTCGGCAGCCGCGCTCTTGTCAACGGAATATCTTACAGAAAACGTAAACGTCGAGTAATCGTAGGAAAATGCGTCAACACCCATTATAAAAGGGTTCTGATAGTACACCTTGTAAAAAACGTCAACGAGCGTGTAGGGATTTTGAAGCGACGGAAAAGCCTCAAGAGAGATTTTTTCGTTCTGATTTATAAGGTTGAGCGCAAGCCAATTTTCCTCGGCATTGTCCGCGTTTACATAAATTTCCGCGGGAACGTTTTCCACAACGCTGTTTTTCGCGCTCTCAACGTGCATTTTGGTATTGTCCGACTGCGCTTCGACAAGAGGAGCGACGGTGTTTTCGGTGCTGTCGGAGATGATGGTTTCAATCTCGGGAGCGGGCGTTTTGTCAACCTCGTCTGTGGGCGCGACATTTCCCGTTTCACCCGAAGAAGCCGTGCTTGCGGGAGGCTCGCCGATATCCTCGTCAAACATAACCGAGCCGAAAATATAAGTGCCTTCGATAGTGTAGTCGTATTCGTCCCACTCATATTCAAACCATTTGACGTGACTTCTTGTGTAGCTTACTTTTCTCATCGAGGAAGTGCCGTCGATGTTCACAACTTCAACCTCTGCGGGGAAATCAGCGGGCGTGGGATATCTGCCCTGAATTTCGCCCTCGGGCTTCATAATATGCGGAATAGAAAGCTCCGCCGTGGAAACGCTGTTGCTAAGTCCGCTTTCCTTGCCGTTGACAACCGCAGTCACGAAATATTCGCCCTTTACGCCATAATTCTGACCGCTGTTCATATCTTTGCCCGAGATATCGCTTGTGATTAAGGAAAGGCTGTGGCTTTCGGGACCGGAAAATCCGTCAAAAACGCACTCGGTTGTTTCTCCCTCGCGCAGGAGATAAAGCTGAGTTTCAACGGTTGCGTTTTCGCCGCGGTCGTAGCCGATTTTGCTGCCGTTGATTGCGTGGTTGTCAACACCGGTTTTTAGAGAATCGTCAATCAGATTGTACACGATGTACTTTTCAGCGCCCGCGACAGGCTCCCAGCTGAGCGAAAATCTTCCGTCCGCGCTCACGTTTCCCTTAATCGAGGGCGCGTCGGCTTCCTGCTTGACGGTGAACGGAATGACAACGGGTTTTTCGAGCTTTTCCGCGGAATCTGATTCCATATCAAAATGCACGGCGATGTAGTACATCGGCGCGTTTCCCCAGCTGTCGATATCCTCGTAAACATAATCGTGGTCCTGAGAATCGGTCGCGAGAACAGGCGACATCGGCTTCACAAAGAGCGTTGTTTTGCCGTTTTCGACTTTCATCTCCGCGTTATAGTAGATTTTGCTTGCGTCCTCGCAGGCAGCGTCCGTGTGAACGGAAACGAAATCATAAAGCCCGATATTGGCGTCAAAAGCGTCAAAATTGAAGCTGAACTCGAAATTTTCGGTCGGCGAAACATTGTACAGCGGCATAATATTTTTGCTGTCGTCATAGTTGTACGCGTTTTTGATATCCTCAACGGAAACGACAGCGCCGAGTTTTTGAATTTCCGAGGAAACGCTTTTGGGGAGCGATTCGGGCGTCTGTCTGTTATTATCGTTCGTGCAGCCGCTTACAAGCAGCGCTGCCGCCATGCAAACCGATAGAAATACGATTTTTTTCTTCATAACAAATTCCTCTCAAAAGTGAAATCAAGCGGGACTTTCTGTCCCTTTCACTTATTGAACGAAACAGCAGCGAGTTTGGTTGCAGAAATTTAAAAAATCTTTGAAAATTTTTTGTATTTTTTATTTAAACCGCTTTGCAGAGCCGTTTATCGTGACAATGCCGTTTGCGAAAACGCTGAATTTCACAATCTGTCCGTCCTCGAAAACCGCCATATACCTGTTTTGCTTTCCCTCAGGAGCAGCGCTTGTTTCCTCGGCAGCGGACAGCTTTCCGATAAGCTCGCGTCGTTTTTCCCCATCAACGTTTTTCGCGTCAACAAAGCTGTTGGTTTCGCTCTCGAGCAGCTCCGACAGAGAAGCGTTCAGCTGATTTGCAAGCTCCTTTGCCGTGATTTCGGATAGCTCGCCGAGATTTCCGAGCGGCTTTGCGTCAAGTGCCGAAACGTTTACGCTACCCGCGTAATCGAGCGTTGGTTTATCGATGGGCAGGGCGGGCGCTTTTAACAGCGAAATCGCAATCGGAACGGCAGTGCAAGCCGCAATCCCCGCCGCAGCTATCGAAATAACGCGGATTTTTACAGCGCTTTTCTTTTTCGCACGAACGCGTTTTTCCTCGGCTTTAAGCGTATCCGAAAGCGCTGCCAGAAACTCGTCGCTCGGGTTTTCGCCGTTCATATAGGAAACGTATTTTTGCTTGATATTATCCGACATAGCTTTCTTCCTCCAGAATTTCCCTCAGTTTTGCTCTTGCGCGCGAGAGAAGGGATTTTACCGTTCCCTCGGAAACCGACATTGCCGCGGCGATATCCCTGACCGACAAATCCTCATAGTAAAAAAGGTGAATTGGAACGCGATATTTCTCGGGAAGCCGTGCAACCGCTCTGCGGATATCCTCGGCTTCATCGTTTGTCTGAATGGGTTCGCATGGAACGTTTTCCGCTTCCTCAAGCTCGGTTGTATGGCGCTTCCACGCGCTTTTCGCAAAGGAGTTCACCGCGTTCACGGCAACCCTGATTATCCATTTTCTGCGGTGGTCCTCATCCTCAAAGGTTTTGTCCGCGTTTATGTACTTTATCAGTACCTCCTGCGTGATATCCTCGGCGTCGGCAGGATTTCCGAGCCGTGACAGCGCAATCCGGTAGACGGTTTTTGCGTACCGCGAAACCAGCTCCTCCGCCGAAAGCTGCTCCGCTTTGTTCATCTTCAAGCTGAAAATCCCTCGCTTTCTTTTTGGCTCTCCGTAAATTGAACGAAATAAAAAATGAAAAGGTTGCGTTTTTCAGAAATATTATAGCATATTTCGAGAATATGTTGTGCAATTTTCCGCAAATTCTGTTCACCGAGAAGTAATGGGTTGACTTTTTGATTGGTTTATGGTAAAATTTGATTAACGAAAACCGTAATTCATAATCATTTTGAAAGGAAAGCATTATGCAGGAAAATAAGACAATAACCTCCGCTGTTTGTCCGCAATGCGGAGCGCCGCTTAAAGTGATTGATGAAAAAGGCACTTTGCAATGCGAATACTGCAATATCGTTT
>SFJQ01000120.1 GCA_004555855.1 [Eubacterium] saphenum
GGTTCCCCCTCAAACCCGTTGTTATGGACAAAAGAGGAAGAGGAAGCTTTTTATCGAAAGGCAGAAGAGGGGTGCAGACGCCTGCAGGAAGAATTGGGGGAAGACTACGAGATTATAAATTGCGTTAAAAAATAACTTACAAAAAATCCGCGCTCCCGTTTCCGAGAGCGCGTGTTTTTATGAATTGCTGACTTCAACAAACTTTTGAAGCGTTTCGAGAGCCTTGCCCGAGTCGATTATTTCAGCCGCGAGCTTTATGCCGCCTTTCAACGTTTCGGCTTTTCCGCCGATGAAAAGCGCCGCGCCCGCGTTGAGCAGAACCGCATTTCTCTTGTGACCTTTCTCGCCCTTGAGGATATTGCGGGTGATTTCCGCATTTTCCTCTGGTGAACCGCCAACAAGGTCGCTCTTCTGGCAGCGCTCAAAGCCGAAATCCTCGGGATTTATCGTGTAGGTCTTGAACCAGCCGTCCTTGAACTCGCAAACCGCTGTCGGTGCGGAGAGCGAAATCTCGTCCAGCTTGTCGCGTCCGTAAACCACCATTCCGCGCTTTACGCCGAGGTTTATCAGTACCTGCGCGAGCGGCTCAACAAGATACTCGTCGTAAACGCCGAGCAGCTGCATTTTCGGACTTGCGGGGTTTGTGAGCGGACCTAAGATGTTGAAAACCGTTCTGAAGCCAAGCTCCTTGCGGATAGGACCAACGTATTTCATCGAGGTGTGGTATTTCTGCGCGAAGAAAAAGCACATTCCAACCTTTTCCAGCAGCTCCACGCACTTTTCGGGATCCTGCTGAATATTCACGCCGAGCGCTTCAAGGCAGTCTGCCGTGCCGCATTTTGAGGAAGCAGCGCGGTTTCCGTGCTTTGCCACCTTCATTCCGCCCGCTGCCGCAACCAGCGCAGAAGTCGTGGAAATATTGAAGCTGTGCGCGTTGTCGCCGCCCGTGCCGACGATTTCAAAAACGTCATCGCCCGCGTCAACCTTTGTCGCGTGGTCACGCATAGCCGCCGCGCAGCCCGCGATTTCATCAATGGTTTCGGCTTTCGCGCTTTTTGTCGACAGGGAAGCGAGGAAAGCGGCGTTCTGCGTGGGCGTGGACTCGCCGCTCATAATCTCGTTCATCACGGCGTACGCCTCATCATAGGTCAAATCCTGCTTGTTTACAACCTTTTCGATTGCTTCTTTAATCATAGTTTTCTCCTTCTTTCGTATAAATCCCAAAGCCCGTTCACATCAGCAAACGGGCGTTTGTTTATCAGAGCAGTTTTCTGTAAAGCTCGGCGATTTCCTCAACAGAGGTATCTCTCGGGTTTCCGGGACGGCAAGCGTCTGCGTAAGCCGATTCCGAGAGGAACTGAACGTCCTCGGGCTTTACGATATCGCGGAGATTGTCGGGGATTCCAACGTCCTTTGCAAGCTGCTTTACAGCGTCAACGGCAGCCTTTCTGTACTCCTCCTGCGACATATTTTCCGTACCCTTTACGCCCATCGCCTTTGCGATATCGCGGTATTTTTCACCGGTAACGGGCGCGTTGTACTCCATAACGGTAGGCAGAATAATAGCGTTTGCGATGCCGTGAGGCGTGTCGTAGAGCGCACCGAGCGGGTGTGCCATCGAGTGAACGATGCCAAGACCTACGTTCGAGAAGCCCATTCCCGCAACGTACTGTCCGAGAGCCATTCCCTCACGTCCGTCTGCGGTATTTTCAACAGCCCCGCGCAGCGAACGCGCGATAATCTCGATTGCCTTGAGGTGGAACATATCCGAAAGCTCCCACGCGCCTTTTGTGATGTAGCCCTCGATTGCGTGAGTGAGCGCGTCCATACCGGTTGCCGCGGTGAGGCTCTTGGGCATTGTGCTCATCATATCGGGGTCAACAACGGCAACAATCGGGATATCGTGCGGGTCAACACACACCATTTTTCTGTTCTTCTCAGCGTCCGTGATAACGTAGTTTATCGTAACTTCGGCAGCCGTGCCCGCGGTTGTGGGAACAGCGATAATCGGAACGGACGCTTTTTTCGTCGGAGCAACTCCCTCAAGGCTTCTTACATCGGCAAATTCGGGGTTGTTGATGATAATTCCGATAGCCTTTGCGGTATCCATCGAAGAACCGCCGCCGACTGCGATTATATAATCAGCGCCCGCGTTCTTGAACTCCTCAACGCCGTGCTGAACATTTTCGATAGTGGGGTTTGGCTTGATGTCGCTGTAAAGCTGATAAGCAAGCCCTGCGCCGTCAAGAACATCGGTTACTTTTTTGGTTACGCCAAACTTAATCAAATCGGGGTCGGAGCAAATCAGCGCCTTCTTAAAGCCGCGGTTTTTCGCTTCATCGGCAACCGCCGCGAGCGCGCCCTTTCCGTGATAAGAGGTTTCGTTGAGAATAAATCTGTTCATTTCAAAACATCCTTTCGGTTTTTTTTACTTGATTTTAGCAAGCAAATCGTTTATGCTGTTAAGCATTTCGTTGAGATTGCTGATGTTCTCGGCGTTCTTTTCAATGTTTGAGTACATAGTCTTGATTTGCGTGTTGATTTCGGTCATCGACTTCTTGATAGCAAGGAGCATTTCGCTGATTTCGTTTGCGTTCTTGGTGTTTTTGTTGGCAAGCGAACGAACCTCGGTTGCGATTACGTTGAAGCCAACACCCGCCGCGCCCGCTCTCTTTGCCTCGATGGAAGCGTTGAAGCCGAGCAGCGTGAGGTTTGTGGAAGCGCTTTCGATTGCCTTAACGATACCGTCGGTGTTGACAACAGCCTTTTCAGACGCCGCGACAGCGGTTTTAATCTTATCAAAATTCTCGGAGAGCGCCTTGACATCTTCTGCGGTTGAAGCCATTTCGCTGTGGATTTTGGAGAATTCGGAGTTTACGCTTACTAAAACTTCCTCGTTCGTGGCGCTACTCTCCTGCAAAAGCAGCTTCTGATAACCCACTTCGGAAAGCGCGTTTGCCATCTGATAAAGCAGATTAGCCGCCGATTCGATTTGCGCTTTCGGAACAACCTTGACCTTGCGCAGAGCCTCTATGTACTTGTCCGGGTCAATGTTCAGTTCAACGGCGATTTTGCGGAATTTCTCCTCATCGGGTTCCTCGGGCAGAACCTGTCCGCCAACGAGTGTGCCGATGTGCTTGCCGTTGAGCATAATCGGAGCGGCAAAATCCATCAGACCGCCGTGGCAGTAATAAACCGCGGGACGTCCTGTTTTGGAAGCCTGCTCGCCGCCGTGCAGGTCGCACTGATTGCAGCGTTCGCAGCCGACGCGCGATTTTCTCGTAAGATTCATACAGAAATCCGTGAAGTTACTTCCGTTTGTAACCGCGCCCGTGTCGTCCGTGGCAAGAGCAGCCATTCCCGTTGCATCGGAAAACGCATTCTGAAGTGCCTGAAGCGTGTGTCGGTCGATAACGTCAAGCAACTTTATGTTGTTAATATCCATAGTGAATATCTCCTTGTAAGTTTTTCCCTTAAATACAATTATACTATTTTTTACATTTTTTGTCAACTCTTTTTTCGAATTTTTGTGCAAATTGTTTATATTTAAATTTGAGGAATGTGCAATTTTCTTGACAAAACCGTGGGAAACTTATATAATATATAGTGGGAAAGTTTGATATAAAAAACGGAAAAGAGGAGAAGTATGCGGGAAATCAAAATTGGTCGTGTTTATCGGCATTTCAAGGGCGATTTTTATCTGGTTGAGGCAACGGCGTTTGACTCGGAAACGGGCGGGGAGGTTGTGGTTTATCGCAAGCTGTACGAGGACGGAGCGCTGTGGGTAAGACCGCTGAAAATGTTTCTGGAAGAGGTTGACAGGGAGAAATATCCAAATGCCGGTCAGAAATATCGGTTTGAGCTGATGGAAATTGAAAGCAAGGCGGGGCGTTGAGATGGTAAGAGAGATTGTTCGGGATACGTTTTTTCTGCAAATCAAGTCCGAGCCTGCTTCAGAAGCGGATTTGCCGACTGTGCGCGACCTTCTGGATACGCTCGCGGCTCACAAGGACGGCTGCGTGGGAATGGCGGCGAATATGATTGGCGTTTCAAAGCGGATTATCGCATTTGACGACAACGGAAAGTACGCGGTTATGATAAACCCCGAAATCATCAGATTTTCGGGCGCTTATGAAGCCGAGGAAGGCTGTCTTTCGCTCACGGGAACGCGCAAAACCAAGCGTTACAAAAGCATAAAGGTTCGCTTTCTG
>SFJQ01000121.1 GCA_004555855.1 [Eubacterium] saphenum
ATTACGATTTATGCGCATATAATCATATATGCACAAAATCGGTATTTTAGACAGCGGAATAGGCGGATTAACAATCTGTTCGTACGTTTTCAGGGTTATGCCCGACGTCAATATTTTATACTTCGCCGATACCTTAAACGCGCCGTACGGAAGTAAGGAGCGCTGGGAAGTTTATGCCGCCGTAAAAGCGGGCGTGAGTTATCTTTTTTCCGCGGGCTGCGACGAAGTCGTCATCGCCTGCAACACCGCGACCACAACGTGTATCGGTGAACTTCGCGGGGAATTTTCAAAGCCGATAATCGGCACGGAGCCCGAACTCAAAAACGCTTTGAGCGGCGCGGAAAAACCGCTGCTTCTCGCAACGCCGCTCACATACGAAAACTTAAAAAACGATTCCTTTGAAACCGCCGATACGACAAGCCTTTCAAAGATTATCGAAGAGTCGGTATTCTGCGAAAAAATAAGAAAAGATATTGCGTGCGCGCTCGTTTCCGAAAGCCGCAAAAAGGTGGTGCTCGGATGCACGCACTATTTGTATCTTGAAAAATTTTTGTCCTGCAAAACGTACGACGGCGGACGGGGAGTCGCAAACAGGGCGAAAAGCGTTCTCGGCGCAAATTATCGGAAAACCCGTCGCGGCGGCAATTTGTTTATCGTGTTTTCGGGAAAGAAAAGTTTCATAAAATATCTGACGGCGTTTTCGGATTTCGACGCATACAACCGCAACAAAGTAGAACGATAAAATTCGTAATTCAAAATATAAAAAATCTTCTTGCCATATCGCCTTATATAAGTTATAATAGAAAGCGTTTTGATATTAAAATCCAATTAAGAGGTAAAATATGAGCAAGGTTACAACTGATATGATTCGCAATATCGCTTTAATCGGCCACTCCGGCGAGGGCAAAACCTCGCTTGCCGAAGCGATGTTATTCAACGCCAAAAGCATCGACCGCCTCGGCAAGGTCGAAGACGGCAACACTACGATGGACTTCGACGCCGAAGAAATCAACAGAAAAATATCGATAAGCCTCGCAGTCGCGTACGCAAACTGGAAAGGAAACAAAATCAACATTCTGGATTGCCCCGGCTTCTTCGATTTTGAGGGCGAGGTCGTTTCGGCACTCTCCGTTGCGGACAGCGCGATCATCGTTACGAGCGCAAGCGGTTCTCTTTCGGTAGGCACCGAAAAGATGCTGGAAATGTGCACCGACAGAAAAGTCCCGGCAATGGTTTTCATCAACCAGGTCAACAAGGATAACGCGGATTTCCGCGGCACCTACAACGCAATCGAACAGGCGTTCGGCAGCAAGGTTCTGCCCATTGAACTGCCCATTATCGAAGGCGGCAAGATGACGGGTTGGGTTGATATCCTTACCGGCAAAGCATACAAACTTTCGGCACCCGAACAGGAAATCGACGTTCCCGCCGATATGAAATCGGAAGTCGAAGAACTGAAAGGCAGACTTGTCGAACTCGCGGCGGAAACCGACGACGCTCTTATCGAAAAATACTTCGAGGGCGAAGAACTCACCGCGGAAGAGCTTGAAAAAGGCGTACGTCAGGCAATCCTTAACGACAGCTTTATGCCTTTGATGGCAGGAAACGCAATCACCAGCGTCGGCGTTGCCAACCTTATGGATAAGATTTGCAAGTTCATGCCGTCACCCGTTCGCGACGTCAAAAAGACCGTCGACGGAAAAGACGTTGCATGCGACGCAAACGGCGCGTTCTCCGCACAAGTATTCAAAGCGGTTGCCGACCCGTACGTCGGAAAACTTCTTTACTTCAAAGTGTATTCGGGCGTTTTACACAGCGGCGACCAGATGCTCAACACCTGCTCCGAAAAACCCGAAAAAGCAAGCTCGCTTTACGTCCTTAAAGGCAAAAAACAAGAAGCCGCGGACGAACTCGTGGCAGGCGATATCGGCGCTCTTGCGAAACTCGTGTCCACCAACATCGGCGACACCCTTTGCGCGCCCGACGCCAAAATCAGATTTGCCCCCATCGACTTCCCCGAACCTGTTATCAGCCTTGCGGTAACAAGCGTGAAGTCCGGCGAAGAAGACAAAGTCATCAACGGTCTTAACCGTATGCTCGAAGAAGACAGCACGTTCAAACTTGAAAAGAACGCGGTCACCGGCGACGTCCTTATGAGCGGTCTTGGCGAATCGCAACTCCAAATCATTTGCGCGCGTCTTAAAAATAAATTCGGCGTCGAGGCGAAACTCGCAGACCCGAAGATCGCATATCGCGAAACAATCCGCAAGCCCGCCGAAGCCGAAGGCAAACATAAGAAACAATCGGGCGGCGCAGGGCAGTTCGGCGTTGTCAACATTAAGTTCGAGCCGGGCGCGGCAGACGGCGATTTCGAATTCGTCGACGCTATCGTCGGCGGCGCAGTCCCCAAACAATTCATTCCCGCTGTCGAAAAAGGCTTGCGCGAAGCAATCAAAAACGGCGTCCTTGCAGGATATCCGATGGTCAACCTCAAAGCAACGTTGTTCGACGGCAAATACCATCCCGTCGACAGTAAGGAAATCGCGTTCATCACCGCTGCGAAACTTTCCTACAACGAAGCCTGCATGAAAGCAAATCCCTGCTTCCTTGAACCGATTATGGACGTCAAAATCACGATCCCCGACAGCTATATGGGCGATATCATGGGCGACATCACCAAACGTCGCGGCAGAATTATCGGCACCGATACCGTCGGCAAGAAGATGGTCCTGACCGCGGAAGCCCCGATGGCGGAAATGTTCCGTTACGCAACCGACCTCAACAGCATGACGCAAGGCCGCGGTCGTTTCAAAATGAGTTTCAACCGCTATGAGGAAGTCCCGTCCACTCTCAGCGCAAAGATTATCGAAGACGCCAAAAAGAGAGCAGCGGAAGCCGCAAAATAATTAGTAAATAATTGCTAAATCAGTTGCAAAAACAAAATTGTTGTGCTACTATGATTTAGCAATTTGTGCCGGTGTGATGGAATTGGCAGACGTAGTGGACTCAAAATCCACCGGTAGCGATACCGTGCCGGTTCGAGTCCGGCCACCGGCACCATATCGAGTGTTCATAACCAACCTGAGAGTTGGAAGTGGACACTCGATTTCTTTTTGCCTACATTTTGCATCTTCTTGTATGTATGAGCAGGGATTACCCTGCCCTTTTTGTTATGCCGGTAACGCATTCGGAACATACTCTACGGCAACACCCTTGCGGGTTTCTTCGCGGTAATTGTGCTGTATTGCAAGACTCGGCAGTTCCAGATATCCTACAAACTTGTAGTGAATCTTTATCATCTGCTTGCGGTTTTTGCCGGTGCCCGTGACCTCGTACACATCAATGCGGTCAATGAGTTCCTGCAAGAGAGGTGCTGTGAGCTTATCCATCTGCATGAATTTCCGAACAGCGACAATGAACTTTTCTTTCCCGAGCTGCATTTCATCCACTTCCGACAGGCGTTTACGGAATGCGGAGATTTTCTCTTTCAGTTCTAACCGTTCGGTTTCATACTTTTGAGAAAACCGCATAAACATCTCATCACTCAGTTTGCCCGCTACATTGTCCTCATAGCACTTGATACACAGCTCCGACACCTGCTCACTGCGCATAAGACATTTTTGTAGCTCGCTCTCAAGATGCTTTTTCTCTTTCAATATGTCCGCATTGGTCTTTCTTGCAAGCAGAGCGGCAAAGCTTTCTTCGTCATCGCACAGACATTTGGATAAGCGGCGAAGTTCCAGTATTACCACCTGCTCAATAGCGTCGGCTCTCAAATAATGCGTTGAGGAACAGGTTCCGCGGTTGCCGTGATAATTCCCGCACATAAAGAAGGGAATATCCTCTTTGTCGTGCTTAATGTTAAACCACAGCTTTCTACCGCAATCGGCGCAGTAAAGCAAATCACAAAACATATTGCGCTCCCAATTTTCCGGTTTCGGATTGCGGCGGCGGGTTTTGCCGATCAGCTTCTGCACCTGCTCAAATACCTCGCGGTCAATAATCGGCTCGTGAACATCCTTGAAAATCATCCATTTATCTTCGGGATTCGCATATCTCGTTTTGTTCTTAAATGATTTGGAGCAGGTTTTGAAG
>SFJQ01000122.1 GCA_004555855.1 [Eubacterium] saphenum
GACTTTGCACGGAATAATCCGCGTTGAAAACAGCCCCATAGCTGTAAATTCCTATTCCCCCATAGGAAGCCAGTTCCTGAGATACCAGAAATTGCCGTTTCAGGATATCCTCGTCCGTTATCCACTCTTGGCTGCCGGTTCCCGCCCACTTGTCCTCAGCGCCGAATTTTGTCGCGGTTAACCCGACTATCAGCGGGATATTTCCGGAATACGCGAGATTATTCCAAGTGTTCACGCACTCCTCAAACGGCTCGGCGGAATTCTTGAAACCGTAGTAAATCTGCGGCATTATGTAGTCGATATAGCCGCTCTCGGAACACCATTTTTTTACGTCCGCGTACATATAGTTGTAGTTGTTGTATATGCTTCCCTGACAGCTTACCCCGAAAACCGCCGAGCTGTTGCCGAGTTTTACCGCTCTATAAAGCGAAGAAACCAGCTTGTCGCAGTTCGCGAATCTGAAATCCGAGAGAGATGACATTCCGCTTTGCGAGAAAGCCGCGCTGTCGAAATAAGTGTCGGTTGTGGGATAGAAATAGTCGTCTATGTGAACGCCGTCAACATCGTAATTTGCGGTAATTTCACGCGCTCCGTCCGCGATAAGCTCAACCACCTCGCTGTACGCGGGATTTAAATAATAGTAGCTCCCGACCTGTACAAGCCGCGTTTCGCCGCCCGCCCAGCTGTACATCGGATAACCGCTTTCGCGCTCAATATCCGATACCGCGCACCCGCGAAGCGGATTTATCCACGCCTGAAATGACAGCCCGCGCGCGTGCGCTTCCTCAATCATAACCTCAAGCGGGTCGTAGTAACCGCCAAGATATTTTGTTCTGGGAAAATAATCCGAGCTGTAATACGCGTCGCCGTGTGAACGAACGTGAACGTAAACCGTGTTAATTCCAAGTGATTTGCAGTTGTCGAAAATTTCCGAAATTCCGCTTCGGAAAGCGCTTTCGGAACCGCTGTAAATCCCCGCGAGGTCTATGTACGAAATCCACATTCCCTTAACCTCGGAGTAGTTAAGCGCGCTATAATAATTCGTCCCGAAATCCGCCGGAGGCAAGGGCTGCTCCGTTGACGACGAGCTTTGTATTGAAGAAGATGTTGATGAAGAGCTTGCAGAAGAGATGTCGGAGCTGCTTGAATCTGCGCTTCCCGCTGCAGAATAGCTTGTGGTTTCCGATGTCGAGGATTTTCCGTCTAACGATGAGCCTGAGCTGTCCGAGCTTGACGAATTGCTTTCGGACGAGCTTGACAAATCGCTTTCCGATGAAGCTGATGATGAAACTGAAATTGAAGAATTTGCGGAATATGAAGTGCTTGAACCATAAGAAATCACGCCCTCGGACGAGCTGAGCGACACTCCGCCCGCGTCGATTACCTTAACGTTTTCCTTTTTTCCCTGAGCCGCGCAGCCGCAAAGCCCCAGCACCGCCGCAGCAATTAAAGCAATTATTTTATTTTTCATGGTATTTTCCCCAAATATTCTATATTTCTGCTTATAGTTACATATATTTTACCATAAAAATACAGTTTTGTCAATAGTTTATTACGGTTACACGCGAAAAATTATCCGAAAGCAAACAGAAAAACGCCGCGTGAATAACCGTAAAAGGGGCAATCCACGCGGCTTTTTTTATTCTTCCATCTGTTTGCCGAAATACATCGCGGCAGCTTGCACGAGCGCGGACTGCTCGGCTGTGGCAGCGTCTTTGTCGTTGTCGCCGGCAAGCATAATCACAGCGCCGTTTACATCGCCGGACGCCAAAATCGGCGAGCACACAAGCGCGTAACGGTCAACGCCCTCAATCGGGTTAAGTCGCTTGTCGTCGCTGTTTTTGAGAACGTAGCTCTTGCGCTGCTCAATCAAGTCCTCGAGAGAACCCGAAACGCGCCGCTCGATAATCTCCTTCTTGGACATTCCCGATACCGCAATAACGTGGTCACGGTCGCAAATCACCGCGGGACAGCCGCCAACCTTTGACAAAACATCCGCGTACTGCGAAGCCGTGCTGCTGATTTCACCCACGGGCGAGTACTTTTTGAAGATAACTTCACCCTCGGGGCTGGTGTATATTTCAAGTGGGTCGCCCTCGCTGAAAACATTGACACGGATAACCTTGTCCTTTCGGCAAGGACTTTTTTGGGTGACCGTTTTTGAGATATTAACCGTGTCACAATTAAAATTTGCGGTAAGACCTTTCTGCGGCTCAAGTCGAAGCAGAGCGTCAATATTCGATTTCAGCTTTATCTCAACCTTGTCCTCGAAAACATCAATACGCTCGATAATCACTTCCAAATCAGAACGGCTCAGCGAGTCCTTTTCGATAATATCGTTGAAAATATCAATCGCGGTTTTTGCCGTTCGATTTACGCGAACAACCGCGCTGTGCTTTTCACTTATCGACTTTATCTGATTTTCAAGCGAATCCACTTGATTTGCAAGCTCGTCCAACATCTCTCCGTAGGTTTCCTCGTAAAGCGCCTCGTTGTCGGGATTTCGTGAAATCTCCCGCACCTTCTGCCGCATAAGCAGCTTCATCTCGGACTTCGTGTCCTCAATCCGCTGTCGGAGAAGCTCAACTGTGTTCTTGGTTTCACCCGTTTCAACCTTCTCCTCTTTCAGCGCTTCGTCAAGTTGTTTGATAAGCTCGGACGCGTTGTCCCGAACAAGCCGAATATACTCCTTCAGCGCAAAATCAAGCGTTTCGCACTTGATAAAGTGAGATGTGCAGCCATTCAACCCTCTTTTGTGATAGCTTCCGCAGGTGTAGGCAGGGTCGCGCTTAGGGTTGCTTATCGAGAACATCGGGCTGCCGCAGTCCCCGCAAAACAGAAATCCCGAATACACGTTTTCGTATTTCTTCACACCACGGTAGCTGCCTTTCGTCCGAGTTTCAAGCTGTTGTTGAACCGAAGCAAAGAGCCGGTAATCCACAATAGACGCGTGATTGTTCTCAAAGACAATGTGACTGCTTTCATCTGTTTTGCAGTCTGCACCGTTGATTTTGGTACGCTTGTACTTTGACTGTCTGAGAGTTCCTATATAAAAATCATTCTTCAATATCTCGGAAACCGAAATAGTGCTCCATTCGGGATTTGCTTTTATTTTACAGTCCTCGCCCGCTGCTAGTTTTCGGTCACGTTCAACCGTTCGCGGAGTAGGAACATGCTGTTCCGTGAGGTAATTCGCAATTTTTCGATAGCCCCAGCCCTCCGCGTACAGCTCGAAAATCTTCTGCACAATCGGAGCACACTCCTCGTCAACCTCAATTTTCGGATTTTTGTTCCCGACAAGCAAATAGCCGTAAGGAACAGCGCATAGCCACTTGCCTTCTTTTTGTCGGTTATGAATAACGCTTTTTACCTTTTTGCTGGCGTCGGTTACGGGCATTTCGTTGATTAGGAAACGAAACTGTATCGACATCCACTCGTCGCAGGTCGGGTAATCTATGCCATCGCCGATAGCTATGATACGCACACCGCTATCGCGCAAATCCTCAAGTTCTACAAGTCCCTTGCTGTTGCGGCGGGAAAACCGACTGAAGTCCTTGACAATCAATATGTTATGCTCGCCGCTCATCAGCTTTTTTCGCATTTTCTGATAACCGGGACGCTGGTCAAACGTGTACCCCGAACGGTCTCTGTCCTCGTAAAACGTGAGTTTTGCCTCAGGGAATTTTGTTCGAACATACTCGGAGATTATGGATTTCTGGTTCTCAATCGAGGTGTTGTCACGGTCTATTTCCATATCAACCGAAATTCTGCAATAACCAGCAATATTCATAACAGGAAGCATTTTCAATATCGTTCGCTCCTCTCAATTAATGTGCCGTTAACATTGTAACACATTCTTGTTTATTTTTCAAGAGGTTGTTTGCTTGTTTCGAGAATTTTTTCAAAAAAAATAGTAAGCAAAAGCTTACCATTTTTATACTGCTGTTTTCCCCTGCTGCAAATTCTCTGCTCTGACATCGTTCAGGGCTTTTTTCATTCTGTTTCTGAGAAGCAGGGTCAGCATAGGCTCGAAAATATCCCCCTCGCCCGAAAGCATTTTAATAACCCGAAATCTTTTATACTTTGTCTTTAAT
>SFJQ01000123.1 GCA_004555855.1 [Eubacterium] saphenum
TATAACACTTTTTTCCGTATTTGTCAAGCAGAAAGTGAGAAATTTTTCAAAATTGAAATATCGAGGTGAAAATAAGCAGAAAAACGGCAAAAGAAAACAAAGCCGCTTGTCAAGTTATCGGCGGGAAAACACGATTTTCGCGGATTTTCCGAAAAATCGAAGCAAAAAAGCCGGCGCATAGCCGACTTTTGCTGTTTATCCACACTTTGTGCCATTTTTTCTGAACTCGCACTTTTCGCGCATTTGGCAGCTTGCACAGGATTTTTTGGCGGTGTTAAGCGGTTTTTCGGACAAGCCCGCAACGCCCACAATCGTTTTGCACGGAGTGAGCATTCCCGAGGCAAGGCACGTTACCCCGATTTTTCGCCCCGCGTCAACCAGCGCCAGCAGCTCCGAAACCTGCGCGAGCGGGAAATCTCCGTAGCCCGCCGCAAAAATCCAAGTCGCGCTGTACCCCGTCATCTGCCCGAGCAAATCAGCAAGCGCGTTTTCGCTCACTGTTTCCGCGTAAGCGCTCGCCAAACCGTCGCAAATCAGCCCCGAAAGCGCGTCCGAAAGCTCCTGCTTTTTCAGGAATTTGTCGGTATCCGCGGACAATGTTGAACACACAACCGCCGCTTTTTCGCAGCTTTTCAGGTGATTTCTGATGTCCTCGCCAAGCAGCTCCACGCCGTTTTCACCGAGAAAAAGCCGCTCGCCGTCGCGGAAAATATCGAAAACGCGCGACACAAACCGCGGTTTCGCCGCTTCAAGCAGCTTTTTTTCGCACTCGTCAACCAGCGCGCTTGTCCGCTCGTCCACGGTTTCCAAGCCGCGAAACCCCATATACCTCAGCGCGTCCGCGCGATTTATCTCACTCATATTCTGATTACCGAGGAAACGCTTTCGGCGATTTTCCGCGCAATCACGGGGTTGTTCATCGTGTAAAGATGTATTCCGTCCACGCCGTTCGCGCAAAGGTCGATTATCTGGTCAACCGCATACGCAATCCCCGCGCTTCGCATCGCCTCGGGATTGTTCTCATAGCGCGATATCATTTTCGTGAACTTTGACGGCAGCGACGCTCCGCACATTCCCACCATTCGCTGAATTTGTTTCGCGTTCACGCAAGGCATAATCCCCGCTTCAATCGGCACGTTTACCCCCGCAGCTCTCACCTTTTCGATGAATTTGTAGAACGATGTGTTGTCGAAAAACAACTGCGAAATAAGGTGAGTTGCGCCCGCGTCAACCTTGATTTTCAGGTTCTCGATGTCCTTGTCAAGCGACTCGCACTCAACGTGTCCTTCGGGATAACAAGCTCCCGAAAATCCCAAATCCGAGCGCTCTTTCATATACGAAATCAAATCGGACGCGTGAGCGAAATCCTTCTTCGGGGGAATGTCGGGATTTATATCGCCGCGCAGTGCCAGCACGTTTTCAATTCCCTGCTTTTTGAACTGCTCAAGCTGAAAATCTATGTCCTCTTTCGATGAATTTACGCAGGTGAGGTGAGCTATGCTCTCGGTGTTGTATTTGCGCTTGATAAGCCCCGCAATCTCGCTTGTGATAACGTTTGCCTCGCTTCCGCCCGCGCCGTAGGTCACGCTGATGAAATCGGGGTGCAGGTCGGATAGTCCGTCAAGCGTGCTGTAAATCGTGTCAATCGAGCCGTCCTTTTTCGGCGGGAAAATTTCAAAGGAAAAAACCGTTTTATCCGGCTTGAAAAGCTCGGCTATTTTCATAGTTTTTTCTCCTTGAACTGCTTCAGCGCTTCGGCAATCTGCGCGGGGCAGGACGTTGACTTTGAGCCGCAGCGTATCCCCGAAAGCCTGTCGATAACCTCGTCCACGGGAAGTCCCTTCACCAGCGATGAAATTCCCTGTAAATTGCCGCTGCAGCCGCCCTCAACCTCCAGCTCCTTCACAACGCCGTTTTCTACGTCAAAAGTCATTTTGCGCGAGCAAACCCCGCGCGGATAATATTCAAAATTCATCTTATTACTCCTGTAAAACAATTATTTGTTTGCTTCCCAGCAGTCCGCAACCGCTTTTGCAACCGCGTCCGCAACAGTTCTGTCAAGCGCAGAAGGAATTATGTTGTCAACCGAAAGCTCGTTTTCGGGAACGTGCGCCGCGATAGCCTTTGCCGCAGCGAGCTTCATTTCCTCGGTTATCGCCTTTGCGCGAACGGCAAGCGCTCCCTTGAACACGCCCGGGAACACAAGCACGTTGTTTATCTGATTCGGGTAATCCGAGCGTCCCGTGCCCACGATAAACGCGCCGCTTTCCTTTGCAAGCTCGTAGGTAATCTCGGGATTCGGGTTCGCCATCGGGAACAAAATCGGCTTGTCCGACATCGATTTCACCATCTCGGGCGTAACCAGATTAGGCTTCGATACGCCGACAAAAGCGTCCGCGCCTTTCATAGCGTCCGCGAGAGTGCCTTTGATGTTGTTTTTGTTGGATATCTGCGCGATTTCGGCGTGCGCGGGATTTTCGTACTTGTCGTCACGGTTGATGATGCCGCAAAGATCAACCATAACAAGATTTCCTACGCCGAGCTTCAGCAGGAATTTTCCTATCGCTATTCCCGCAGAGCCCGCTCCGTTTATCACAACCGTGATGTCCTCAAGTTTCTTCCCCGCGAGCTTTGCCGCGTTCATCAGCGCCGCGCCGACAACGATTGCCGTGCCGTGCTGGTCGTCGTGGAACACCGGTATATCCAGCTTTTCCTTGAGTTTTGCCTCGATTTCAAAGCAGCGCGGAGCCGAGATATCCTCGAGATTTATCCCGCCGAAGCTGTCCGAAATAAGCTCGATTGTCCGCACGATTTCATCGGGGTCCTTCGACTTTACGCAAAGAGGAAACGCGTCAACCCCGCCAAATTCCTTGAACAGGCAGCACTTTCCCTCCATAACCGGCATTCCCGCAAGTCCGCCGATATCGCCAAGTCCGAGAACCGCAGTTCCGTCGGTGATTACCGCGACAAGATTTCCTCTGCGCGTGTATTTGTAGGCAAGCTCGGGATTTTCCGCGATTTCAAGGCACGGCTGAGCAACTCCCGGAGTGTACGCAGTCGATAAATCCTCGCGCGTATTTATCGGAGCGCGCGAAATAACCTCGATTTTTCCCTGCCACTTTTCGTGCATTTCAAGCGATTTCTGTTTGATGTCCATTTCTTAACCTTCTTTTGCTTATTTTATATTTTACGCAAGCGTTCGCTCACGAATTGAAATTCAAAATCCTTTCAAGCTGGTCCTCGGCGGTTGTCGCAGAGCCGATTTGTATCGGGTAGTGATTGTAAAATCCGTGGAAATCCGAGCCGCCCGTCTGTATCAGACCGTGCTTTTCGCAAAGCTCCGAAAGCTCGTTTCTGTACTTCTCGTCCGCGCTCGAATGATAAACCTCCGCGCCGTCTATCAGCTTTTCGGCTGCCAGCTCCTCGAGCAAATCAAAGCTGTCGAAAACCTTCGGGTGCGCCATAACCGAAATTCCCCCCGAAGCCTTTATCAGCGTAAGTACAAACCGAACGTCCGGATAAAAATCGGCTTCCGCGCGAACCTGCTCCGCGCAAAGTCCCTCGTTTACGTCGAAAATCTCATCGTAGATGTTCCCGTAAAGTTCGGTTGTGTAGCCGTAATCCATCAGCGCGTGCATTATGTGGCACTTGTAAATCGCTTTGCTTCCCGCAGAATAGCGCAGAATGCTCTCCAGCGATATCGGGTACTTTTCCAGAACCTTCATCGCAAGGCTCTTTCCGAGCTTCATTCTGCCCTCGCTTGTCCTCAGGCAAAGCCCTTCAAGTCGGTCGGGCTTTTTCGGCATATAGCACAAAATGTGCACCTTTTTCTTGCGCGCGCCGTCAAATGCGGAAAACTCCACTGCGGGAATGATTTTCACGTTGTGCCTCATTCCAAGCACCGATGAACGCGACAGCGAAGCCAAGCTGTCGTGGTCGGTGATGGCAAGACAGCCGACTCCATCGCGTCCCGCTTGCATTATGACGTCCGATATCCCGAGCGAACCGTCGGAAATTGTGGTGTGACAGTGCAGGTCAGCCTTCATAAGCCCTCCAATCAAAATTTACAGACGTTTTC
>SFJQ01000124.1 GCA_004555855.1 [Eubacterium] saphenum
GTTCTGAAAATCCTAGTGTACTAATGCGTACACGGATTTTCAGGTTCTCGGAAAAACTCAAAAAGGCGCGAATTGTCGCCGATTTTAAGAGTGTTTTTTGGTATAGCCGAAGGATTTGAATTTCGGCGGTCCGTTCTTTTTCAGATTAAACTCCGTCGACGTTGGATCATCAACGGGCTTTACGGGCGCGGATTCCTGACGAGAATCGTTGCGGTTGCCGCGGCGGTCGCGGCTGTCGTTTCGTCTGTTTCTGTCGTTACGTCTGCCGTCGTTTCGTCTGCCGTTTCTTTCTTCGTATCCTTCGCGCACGCCGCCTTCTTTCGGGACGATGACGATATGACGGTTCATATCTTCGCCCTCGGATTCGGTCGTGGCGTATTTGCTGTTTTGAAGCGCGGTGTGGATCACGCGGCGTTCAAACGGGTTCATCGGTTCAAGCTCGACCTTTCTTCCCGTGCGGTACGCCTTGTATGCAAGGCGGTTTGCAAGGGATTCCAGCGTTTCGATGCGTTTTTCGCGGTAGTTTTCGGCGTTGATCGACACGCGGATAAAGTTGTGTCCGCTTTCGTTGACAAGAATGAGCGCAAGATACTGTATCGCGTCAAGCACTTCGCCGCGGTATCCGATAATGACGCCGCTGTCGCTTCCCGTGATATTGACGACGATTTCTTCGTCTTTGACTTCGCAGTCGGCGTAGCATCTCAGATTCATTCTTTCAAACAAGCCGTTCAGAAAGTCGATGACAATGTCCGCGGGCGTTTCCTTTCTTTGGACGGTTACGACCGCCTTGCTGAAAAGACCGCCTTCCTGCAAAACTTCTATTTCGGCGTCTTCTCTTTCGATGCCGAGTTCTTTCAAGCCTTCCTCGATGGCTTTTTCGACCGAGGACGCTTTGACTTCGATTTTTTCCATATGGACTCCTTATTATTTGAAGGTCGATTCAAGGCGTTTTTCTTCGTTTCGCTTGTCGTTGACCTTTACGCACGCATTGTAAATAAGTTGGAAAACGGTGCTGAACAGGTTGCTTATTACCATATATATCGTGAACGCCGTGCTGTACAAAAGGGCGAACACCGCAAGCATAATGGGCATAAACCACTGCATCATTTTCATATTTGCCTGCATTGCGTTTTGCATATCTTTGCCGCTTCCGTTAGCCGTCGGGGGCTGGGGCGGCTGGGTTTGTTTCATAAGTTTGGTGGACGCGAAAGTGATAAGTCCGGTGATTATGGGCAGCAACATAAAGCCGTTCCAGCGGCTGCCGCTCTTCCCGTTTCTCTTGACCTTATTGTACTTCGCGATAAGCGGGTTCATGACTTCTTCGTATTCGGTACGGTTGCCGTGCTCGATAGAAGCGGTGTCGATGCCGAGTTTTCCGATTCCGTTGCCGATAAACGTTTCGTAATCGGGGATAGGATTCTTCCAGCTGTCGGGCATAAACACGTTGTTTACCCACATGAACTTGATTTCTTTTTTGTATTTGTCGTCAAAAAGGCTTATGACCGTGTTTTGCGCTGCCGTCGTCGCGGTTTCTTTTGCGACAATGGTTGCCGCCTCGTCCGCTTCCGTTTCGCTCTTTCCGTCATTTATTAAGCGATTGTATTCCGCCGTATATGCCGCAGCGCGTTGCGCTTCGTAGGTCGAATAGTACGAGCTTGACAAATCCTTGTACATGTTGATGTTGTATTGCTTTACCATGCCGTTAAATCCCGAAAACACCATGAAGAATATGACAAGCGAGATTATCGACGGAAGACAACTTCCAAGCATGCTGTACTTTTCCTTGCGGTAAAGTTCCATCTGCTTTTGCGAATACAACTCCTTATTTCCGGCGTACTGCTGCTGCAATTTTTCAAGTTGCGGCTTCATTCTTTCCATCGCGCGGTTGTTCTTCGTCATTACGACTTTCTGCCATACGTCGAAGGGCGACATCGCGAGCTTTAAGATGAGCGTGAAGCAGATTACCGCCACACCGTAGTTACCGATACCCTTGTTCAGCGCGTCGATAAGCCACATTACGCCTTCGGCAATTTTGTTCGCCGCAAGGCCCATCTCCATTATACTAACCATTTTGCGTTTCCTTTATAGTTTTCTGCCACGGGGTCGTAGCCGCCCTCGTGGAAAGGGGTGCATCGAAGTATCCTTTTCGCACCCATTACGCATCCCTTAAAGAATCCGTGTTTTTCAATTGCGGTCAGGGTATAAATCGAACACGTCGGCACGTATATGCACGGCCGCGTAAGATTTATCGAAATAAAACGTTTGTAAAATCCAATTAAAATACGGGCGAGCGTTTTCATAATCATAAGGAATGGCCCAAAAGTCCGGCCTTTTTGAGGAGCGACCTCATCGAATCGGCAATGACGCTGCTTTTCTTGCCGTAGACTGTGCTTCTCGCCACGAATATTATGTTGTACCCGGGGGTTATCTCGGGTATCATAAGACGGACGCTTTCGCGCATCTGTCGTTTTACCCTGTTGCGCTGGACGCTGCCGCCGACCTTTTTCGAAACCGAAAAACCGACTTTGAGCGCCCCTTTCGTCTTTACTGTGTACAAAACGAAATCGTCGTTTGAAAAAACCGTGCCTTTCCTGTAAATGTAGTTGAAAGACGCGCGCTTTTTTAACTTATATTCCTTTTGCATTGTTCGGGGGAGCGTCTGCCCGCACAATTAGTTGTGCGGGGTAAGTTTTGCTCTGCCTTTGTAGCGTTGGGGAGGATTTGGTTATTGCCTCCGTATATGTTGAAAGTTACATCTGACATCGGATAAAGGTAAAAAGGTAAAAAGGTAAAAGGGTAAAAAGGTAAAAAGGTAAAAGGGTAAAAAATGACTTGCTGGCTATGATTTCTTAATGATTTTCTTAACCTTATTCAATAGATATTCAACGTTTTTCAATGCCTTTCAACGGAATTGTTTTCGGACTGCGGATGTTGTATCTTTGCAACCGTAAATCAGACGGGATTACAAATCCCTTGATACACATAGATGATGCGCAAAGTCTATCTTCACTTAGTATTAACAATTTAAAAGAAAGGAATCGATTATGATTGAGTATTCTATTTACATGATGGGTAATCCTATCAAACCAGAGGAGCCTCAAAAGGCTTATGCCAAGAACCAAGTTCGTGAAATCTGGGACTTGAACAAGTTTTGCAAGCACATTGCTTCACACAACGCTGGCTACAGCCGAGGTATGGTGAAAGCCATCCTGTCGGACATGTGCGACTGCATTGTAGAGCAACTGCTCAACGGCAACAAGATTAAACTCGGTGAGTTTGGTGTCTTTAGCATTTCCATCAACTGTGAGGGTGCGGAGTCGCTGGAGAAGTTTACCGAGGAAAACATCAAGTCGGTGAACATCAAGTTCAACCCTGGTGTGGACTTTGAGAACCTTGTTGATAAAGCTGAGTTCAAACTCGTGGCAAGCCGTGCTGGTCAAGCTGCCTTGCTTAAGGCTGAAAAGGCGAACGAGAGTACCGTTGACCTGGAGGCTGCGAAGAAGAAGCCTACCAAGGACGAGGGTGACGGTGGCAACAAGCCATCTGGTGATGGTGGTGATACACCAAACCCTGGTGGCGGCAACACTTCTGGTGGCGGCAACACTTCTGGTGGCGGCAGCAACCCTGACGGAGAGGATGTAGGAATGTAGGAGTAATCCATCGGCTGTGCCCAGCTTAGGGCTGGGTGCAGCCACCTCTTTGCTATCTAACTGATGTTTCATCTTTAATTTCATTTACTATTATGATCAATCTCAATGAAAATCAAAATTCGGGAATCAAGAAGATTTCTTGGATTCAAATCGTGAATGCTGTCGTTCAAGCTATCATCGCTGCCTTGACGGCACTGGGAGTAAGCTCGTGCGCGAGTGCAATTAATAGTTTATAATGGACAATTTACTGAACTTTCGCATATCAGGAAGTTAAAGGAGTTAAGGAAGTTAAGGAGTTAAGACGTATGTCTTGCTGCTTAAAAACAACGCCAAAAAGACTGTTGTCTTAACTCCTCAGCGACCGTAGGGAGCGATAACTCCTTTAACTCCTTT
>SFJQ01000125.1 GCA_004555855.1 [Eubacterium] saphenum
AGTATGCAAAAAACAAAATTTTCAAAAAATTTTTTAGAAAAAACGAAACCTTGGGCAAAAATTGTTGTTATGATAGATAGGGACGTAAAAAATCCTTAGGGAAGGAGCGCAAATGGACGACGAAAAAATTGTCGGACTTTTCTGGCAGCGCGATGAAAGGGCAATTTCCGAAACCACCGCGAAATACGGCAGACTTTGCGGGAAAATCGCCTTCGGTATTCTCGGGAATATTCAGGACAGCGAGGAGATTGTAAATTCTGCGTATATGCGCTTGTGGGAGTCAATTCCTCCGAAAAATCCAAATCCGTTTATGCCGTTTCTTGCGAAAATTGTTAGAAATCTTGCACTTAACCGATATAAAGCCGAGCATACTCAAAAGAGATTTTCGGGGGAATTTGCCGTATCTCTGGACGAGCTTGACGAGTGTGTTCCCGACAAAAAAGCAGAGCAGAGCGACGCGGGCGAAATCCGCGAAGTGCTGAACGCTTTTCTTGCCGAACAAAAACAGTCGTCGCGGCAGATTTTCGTTTTACGGTACTTTTATTGCGAGAGCATCGAAGAAATCGCCGTGAAAACGGGATTTTCCGAGGGCAAGATAAAGTCGCTTCTGTTTCGTTTACGGCAAAAACTCAAAAATTACCTTGAAAGCGAGGGAATTTCGGTATGAAAAACGAGGCTCTTCAGGACGCCATATCAATGCTTGACGACAAGTACATTGAAGAAGCGCAAAAGCCTTTTGCAAAGTGGAAAACCGCTCCCACGGTAATCAAAATCTGCTTTGCGGCAGCGGCTTGTGCGGCGGCAGTCTGCGCGTTTGTTTTCTTCCCGAGAGGGAGAGCCGCCGATATACTCGTTTTCGGGGAAAATCCGTCTGCAAGTCCTGTTGCGATACGCAGCTATGACAATGAAGCCGGCGTTATTCGGGCGTATGCGGTCGAAAGCGTTGACATTCCCGTGAACATTACCTCATCGGACAAGTCTGTTGTCAGCATTTCGGGCGGTACTTTGTACGTTGAAGGTGCAAAGGAAAACGTCTGCAACTCCGACTTTGAGCTGTTCGGCAATGCTTCGCTTGTGTGGAATGTTCCGCTAGACGACAGGAGCGCGGAATTTACTCTTACGGCGCAGACGGGAAATCACTCGCGCGTGCTTGCGCTCTCGTTTGATGAAAGCGAAAACAAGTGGACGGTTCGCGAAAAATCCTCAAATTAACAAGACAGTAAAGGAGAAAAATATGAAGAAAATTTCAGCAATTTTAGCAGCGGTACTTTTGGCAGCAACGCTTACTGCGTGCAGTGGAAACAACGGTGAAAATTCCTCGTCAAGCGGCTCGGAAAGCTCCTCGACAAGCAGTTCTTCAAGCTCGTCAAGCTCCTCGAGTTCAACGGAAAGCTCTTCTTCGAGCAGCTCCTCGAGTTCAGCCGAAAGCAGCTCGTCAAGCTCCGAGCAGAGTTCTTCAAGCTCAACCGAAAGCAGTTCTTCAAGCACCGAAGAAAGCTCGTCAAGCAGCTCGTCAAGCTCTGCTGAAAGCAAGCCCGACACAAGCATTCCCGAGAGCAAGCCCGATACAAGCGAACCCGAAAGCAAGCCCGAAAGCGGAAATTCCGACCCCGTGACTTTGCTTAACAACGTGTACGCGCTTTTCGGCGATGACGAGCGTTTTCCCGCAACAGGCGGCGATTTCAGCACAGAAGAATTGATTGAGGGCGCGGGCAAGTTTGGCCTTGAGCAGCCGGAAGCTCTTGACAGCGTGACCGGTTATCCCGCGGCGGAAATTGCGAAAATCGACAGCGCCGCTTCACTTATGCACATGATGAACGCAAATACATTTACTTCCGGCGCATATCACGTTGCTGCCGGAACGGACGCGGCGGCTCTTGCAGAAGCAATCGGCGCGAACATTCTTAAACGTCAGTGGTGCTGCGGTTTCCCCGAGAAGCTGATTGTAGCAACCGTTGACGATTATGTAATCAGCGCTTTCGGCAAAAATTTCGCGCTCGACGCGTTCACCAAGCACCTCGCCGAAGCTTATCCCAATGCAAAAATTCTGATTGACGAGCCGATTTTATGATGAAGAAAAAGTTTATTTCAGCATCGATTTTAGCAGCTCTGCTTCTCACGGGCTGCGCAAATAACAGTGTTTCCTCGGACAGCTCAGCAGAAAGCAGTTCAGCATCGCAGGCTGTTTCCTCGGACAACTCCTCGACCGAATCATCGACAAGCGCTGAGGAAAGCGAATATATTTCCGGTTCACGCGATGAAAACGGGGTTTATGTGGCTGACGGGTACGCGGCAAAGCTGGAATACCCGCTCAGCGAGAAAAACATAAAATATGCTGCAAGCCGATTTTCTTTCATTTACGAGCAGTTCCTTAAGGAAAAAGGGAGCAGTGTTTTTGTGACGGTTGTTCCCGACAAGAATTATTTTCTTGCAAAGGAAAACGGCTTCCCGTCGCTTGATTACGGCGAGCTTGCCGAGCTGCTCACAAAGCAGATGGATTACGCGGAATATATCGACATTTACCCGATGTTGGAGCTTTCCGATTATTACCGCACGGACACGCACTGGCGGCAGGAAAAAATTGTTGATATAGCGCAGTTTATTGCGGGAAAGATGGGAGTTTCGCTTTCTGCGGAGTACTCTCAGACAACGCTTCCCGAGCCTTTTTACGGCGTGCATTGCAGACAGGCGGAGATTTCGGTTGAACCGGACGAGCTGATTTATCTCGAAAACTCGGTTTTGTCGGACTGCAAAGTGCTTGACGGCGAAACGAACAGTTATATCGACGTGTATAATTTATCGCTTTACGACAGTAAAGACCCGTATGAAGTGTTCCTGTCGGGCGCAAAATCCCTGCTCACCATAGAAAACCCGAACGCGACAACCGAAAAGGAGCTGCTGATTTTCCGCGACTCTTTTGCGAGCAGCATAGCGCCGCTTTTTGCGGAGGGCTACTCCAGGATAACGCTGATTGACATACGTTATTTAGCGCCGCAGCTTTTGGGAAATTTCATCAGCTTCAACGGTCAGGACGTGCTTTTCCTGTACAGTGCGCCCGTTCTTAACAACAGCGTCACCTTCAAATAAATTCGCAAAAAATCCGAGCTTTTCAGAGTGAAAGTTCGGGTTTTTTGTATTCATTTTTGAGAAATGAAAAGGGGAAGCGTCGCTTACAAAAAATAAGCGAAAGATTTCAAGTTTTTGTTTACAAAAATACAAAAATGACGTATAAAATTACAGAGTTAAAATAATAGGGAGGATTATTATGGACAAAAAACCATTAATGGCGGTATTCGGCGATAATGAAGTGATGATTCGCGAGGGCGATAGAAGCAACGAGCTGTTCAAAATTCTCTCCGGAAAAGCAGCGCTGTATTTGCATTTCGGTGAAGAAAACGAGTACTTTATCGGCGTGCTTTCGGAGGGGAAGTGCTTTGGAGAGGTATCGCTGCTGGCAGGAAAGCCAAGCCCATATACCGTTGTTGCGGTGGGTGAGGTGATGGTAATGCGCGTCACTTCGGAACAGTTTGAGGGCTTTGTGCGGGACAATGCCAAAAATGCCGTGGATATTATGAAAAATATGGCGACAAGAATTGTTATGCTGAATGCGAACCTCAACATGCTTGCCGACGAGTTGTCTGACCTTGCAAAAAGCTCTGAAAAATCCCCTCAGCCCATGAATTACACGGACATAACCCGGAAGATAAGAATGTATCAGATTACCGGAATTGCCGAAGGTTTTTCGGATTTGGTGTGAGTAAAAATCTTTAGCAAACGCAAAACCTGCGGATTTATTATTTTCGTGCGTAATTAAAACAAAATTAAACCACCGGTTGAGTCGGTGGTTTTTCTTTTACTTCAGCAGAAAAATGAGACCCTAGAACAAACTAAGGGCGAAAAAGTCTATTGCAAATAATGATTTGCGTAGACCCGCGGCTT
>SFJQ01000126.1 GCA_004555855.1 [Eubacterium] saphenum
CGTCATCACAAACGGATTAACCAGCTTCTCCTCACGCAAAACCTTGTCAGCAATATAACTGCTTTCCGATGAATAACCAAGCTCCTTATAACGCCGCGAAATCAACTCTTTTTCCTCCGCGCTTACCCTACATCGAATTATTTTGTCTTTCATAAAAATCCTCCTTTTATAACATTAGTATAAATCAATATAAAATAATAATCATTACAATATAAAGTATATATAAGAATAATTATATACTATATTTATTGCTTATTTATCATTATTATATTTAAGAGTATTGTGGCAAGGTAATGATTGTGTGCTACACTACCTTCAATATATTGTTATTATGCTGTAAAAAAATATTGCTCCGAATCCAAGAGGGTTCGGAGCTTTTTCTTTTGCAAAAAGCTGACATTTTGCTTATATATTATATTTATGTAGCTATATATAAGCTATCCGTTTATAACGGCAAACAGAAAATCCCCATATCCGCAAGGGTATGGGGAAATTTTTATTTAGGAGGTAAAGCAATGTTCAACAACCCGCGCTATGCCACGAGCGGCATCAACAGCGAGCTCCCACTGTTGACGCAAATCATTTTATGGGGGCTTATAGACACGATGGAGGTAGTCGAGAAGGACTACCTCCAAGTTTTTTTGCTGTCCATTGAGGACAGGCAACAGCGGATAATTCACGAACAGGAGCAGCCCGAATATCGCAAGGAATACTTGTTCCCGAGCGAAAATCCTGTGACCGCAAAGGTGTACGTTATTGACGACAAAACGCACTCGACAATGCTGCTTGCCGAGGAGTATTAAGGAGGAAAACGATGGAAAAAGAAATCAACGAATTGCCGTGCTGCGAGATGTGCGGCTGCGAGATTGACGGCGATATTTTTACATTTGACGAGCAAATTTTGTGCGAAGATTGCCTGCACGAGCACACCACAGTCTGCTCACACTGTGACACACGGATTTGGGTTGACGACAACAACGGAACGTCAGATTTTCCGCTCTGTGAGAGGTGCTACGACCGCTATTATACAACGTGCGAGGACTGCGGGCGCATCATTCATCTCGACGAAGCGTACTATGACGACGGCGATGATTACGCGTACTGTCACGACTGCTACCAAAGCCACAACCGCGGCGCGATTCACGATTACGGCTACAAGCCCGACCCATTGTTTTACGGCGACAGCAAGCGGTTTTTCGGCGTTGAGCTTGAAATCGACGAGGGCGGAAAAGACGGCGAAAATGCCGAGATGATTCTCGACGAGGCGAATTGGAACGGTCTCGAACACATCTACATCAAGTCGGACGGCTCGTTGAACGATGGAATGGAAATCGTCACGCACCCGATGTCGCTCGATTATCACAAAGACCAAATGCCGTGGCACGATGTCTGTCATAAGGCGGTTCAACTCGGCTACAAATCGCATAAAACAAGCACTTGCGGGCTTCACGTCCACGTCAACCGAACCACTTTCGGCGACACCCGCGAGGAGCAGGACGAGTGCATTTCGCGCGTTTTGTACTTCGTCGAGCACCATTGGAACGAGCTGCTGAAATTCTCGCGCAGAACCGAATACCAAATGAGTCGCTGGGCAGCGAGATACGGCTACAAAGCGAATCCGCGCGAGATTATGGAGGACGCGAAAAAGGGTGCAAACGGGCGCTACGCCTGCGTGAATATCACGAATTGGAACACGATTGAGTTCAGAATGTTTCGCGGAACGCTGAAAGTGAATACAATTTTCGCGACTTTGGAGCTTGTGAATCTGATTTGTGACTACGCGTTGAACCTCTCGGACAGCGAAATTGCAAACGTGAGTTGGACGGATTTTGTGACAAAAATTCCGAGCGAAAACAGGGAGCTTGTTACTTATTTGAAGGAGCGGCAACTTTATGTGAACGCGCCTGTAGAAACGGAGGAGGACGATTGAAATGTGTGCAATTTTTGGACTTATCGATTACAAAAATCACTTTAGCACAAGACAAAGAGAGAAGATTTTGAAGGTGCTTTCGCGCGAGTGCGAGGTGCGCGGAAAGGACGCGACGGGGTTTGCTTACGTTTATCGCGGTGAGATGTCAATTTACAAGCGCCCTGAACCCGCAAGCCGTTTGCACCTGCGCTTGCCGCTCGGCACGAACGTGATTTTGGGGCACACGAGAATGGCAACGCAGGGCGACAAATCGCAGAATTTCAACAATCACCCGTTCTTCGGGAAGTGCGGTGAAATGCCGTTTGCGCTCGCTCACAACGGTGTTTTGTACAACGACAAGCGGCTTCGCAGCGAGCTGAATTTGCCGAAAACCAACATCGAAACTGACAGCTATATCGCGGTTCAACTCTTGGAGCAGCACGAAACCCTCGACCTGAAAACCGTCGCGAAAATGGCGGAGCAAGTCGAGGGTTCGTTCGTTTTCACGATACTTGACGCGGCGAAAAATCTGTTCTTCGTCAAGGGCGACAATCCGCTCGCGCTGTACCATTTTCGGCAACAAGGGTTCTACATTTACGCGAGCACGGACGCGATTTTGTGCACGGCACTTGGCAAGCTCGGACTGCTCTGCGCGCCGTATGAGGAGGTTTCGGCTGACCTCGGTGACATCGTGAAAATCGACGCGAATGGGCAAATCGAGCGCGGCGAGTTTGACATCAGCCACTACACCGACTGGGATTACCGATACTTGTTCAACTATCACCCGCGTTGGTGGAATGAGCCGAGCGAGGAGCGCGCCGACTTTGATTCCGCAGAAATTCGGCAGTTAAAGATGTTTGCATCGCAGATTGGAGTTGCCGCGGAGCATATCGATTTGCTGCTCGAATACGGCTATTCCGAGGACGAAATCGAGGAGATGATTTACGTTCCGAACGCGCTCCAGTGCGCGATTGACGAGATTTTGTGTGAGTATGCTTATTGCGGGGATTGGTGAAAATGAAGAACTTTGTTTTCGGATACGCGCGCGTTTCCACGGAACAGCAAAATCTCGACCGGCAGATTGATATGCTTGAAAAGTACGGCGTTGACCGAATTTTCAACGAAAAAATGACCGGCACGAAACGCAATCGTCCTGAACTTGAAAAGCTGCTGGAGCGGCTTACCGAGGGCGATACTGTCGTTGTGGAGTCGCTTTCCCGCCTCGGTAGAAGTACCAAAGATTTGATTTGGCTGATGGAAACGTTCAATGAGAAAGGCGTGAATTTGGTGTCGCTCAAGGAGTCGATTGACACGACTTCGAGCACGGGAAAGCTGCTGTTTACGCTGATGTCTGCGCTGGCGCAATTCGAGCGCGATGTCCTCGCCGACCGCACGAAAGAGGGGCTTGCCGCAGCTCGTGCCCGAGGCAGAAAAGGCGGCAGACCGCCCGCGGATAAGGATGCTGTCAGGAAGGCGGTGCGGCTTTACAAGACGGGGGAGTATACTGTTAGCGAGATTACCGAGTTGACGGGGGTGAGGAAAACTACGCTTTACAAGAATCTGCATGAGTAGCAGATTCAAGAATAAACCTGCTGCGTGGCGGGTTTATTTTTTCGTGTAGAAGCTTGCTCCCATATTAGAGCTCGCTTGTGTAATCCAAAATGCAGAGGACAAAAGGAAAACAGCGGTATAGAAATTGCCGCTGTTTTATATTTGCTATAAGATTTCATCTTGTGTATAACCACATTTAATCAAAGTCATAAATTATTCAATACCTACTGCTATGTAACGCAGGAAACGTAGCAGAGGTGAAGGAATAACAACTGGTCGCTGGAGGATAGCCAGGCAGCGTTTGTGCCAGATAACCATGCCAATGAAACAG
>SFJQ01000021.1 GCA_004555855.1 [Eubacterium] saphenum
CTGGGAATTTGTAGGTGGTTCTGGAAACAAATATTATACCATTATTTGGTACGACATCAACAATATTCCTGATGAAGTTTACGAGGCTGTAGAAAGAGAACAGAAAGATATTGAAGAGTGGTTAAACACCTTCTAATATAAATCACAAACCAAATAATTTTGAGCCGTAAGGAAACTTGCGGCTCTTATTATTGTTTTTTTCAAAGAAATGATTTTCATATTTGTAATCTCCGTAGTATTTATTTTGTAATTATATTATAACACAAAATGAGTTTGTAATATTTCAGCGCATCGCCTTCATTCTCCCGTACAGTTTCTCCAGCAGTTTCCTCAGCGGCACAAAAAGCACCAGCGCAATCACGAAATTCCCCGCGCAGTGAAGCAGGTCAAACGGAATGCCCGAAACCCACTTTCCCGCAGCGTAACCAAACCCGCCGATGAAGATATCGACGGGCGCACAAAACGCGCCGAAAAGCAGCCCGAAAGCTCCCGAAATAACCGCCCACAAAAGCGGGTTTTCCTGCTTTCTGAAAGCAATCGCGACAAAAACGAGAATTGCCCAGATGTAGAGGTAGCAGATGTTCCACAAGCCTATCCCGAACAGCAGAATATCCAGAATTACATAAACGTACACGGAGTACAGGCTCTTTTTCCCGAAAACCACCGCGAAAACCATCACCAGAAGCGACACAGGCTCGATGTTCGGCAGCCCGCTCATCGCCACTTGCAGCGCGAACATCAAGCCCCCCAGCACCCCGAAAAGCGCGGTTTCACACAGGAGCAGCTTTTTCTCAGCTTGCAAGAGTGTACTCCAGCTTGAAGCTGTCGCCATCGTTTACGGGAGTCGCGTCAACGCCCGTCATCGCGTACTCATCGCCGATGTAAAACGCCCAGTATGCGCCGTCCTTGTCCCAGATTGCCTGCTCGCCGTCAACCACCTCGACCATCATGCCAAACTCGCTTTCGCTGCCCGAGATAATCTTCTCGTTTTTAAGCGCCGCGCCGAGATATTCTTCATCGGTGTGATAGGTAAAATCCTTCGCGCTCTTATCCGCGTGAACAACCGTGAGCGTGTAGGTTTTCGCGCCCTGCGTGGTTTTCGGCAGCAGGAAAAAGTAAATCCCGCAGAAAACTCCCGCGACAACCACAAGCGCGATTACCGCGATTATTATGCCCTTTTTGCTGACTTTTGACTTCTGTTCCATTTTTGTTTCTCCTTTAAGATAAAATAAAAAGCCGCAGCGCTCCCGAAAAGAACGCCGCGGCCGTTTTTCCACAGCAAAGACGCGGGTTTTGTACATCGCAAAACTCGCTAAAAAAACGCTTCGTAGGTCTTCCGACTCGCGTTTATAAGGCAAATCAGCCTTCCCGATTGCTCAGTGACTAATTTTCATTCCGCAGACGCGGGATTTGCCAAGACGCTTACGGCGGCGGTACCGTCCGTGGATTTCACACGGTTCTCTTGTTCAGCACGCACGGTTCCTCGCCGCACGCGCCACGAAACGCTGTATTCAACCTCGTCATTATAACACACTTTTCCGTGATTGTCAAGACAATTTTTCAATTTTTACGCGAACTTCTCCCCCGTCAAGCGGCGCGGAAAAGTCCCGATTTGCGCGTATATTTACGGCGTTTTCGGGGAGGGCGCGGGCTGAGTTTGCGAAGTAAATCGCCGTTTTCGCCGAGTTTTCCGTGCGCTTGGAGCTGCCGTGAAAAAGGACAAAATCGGCTGCGGTTTCGCGGTCGCCTGCCTTCGCGCACGCGATTGTGATGCCGTTCAGCGAAAGCCGCGCGGGGTTCTCGACAATTTGTGAGTTTTTCAACACATTTTGTGCAATTTCGCTCGTGAAAATCTCGCCCGTTTCCACCATTTCCGTCAGTTCTTTCAACGACAGCGCGCCGCCGTAATCCGCTTCAAATGCCGCAAGAACGCCGATTTTCACGGCACCGCGCTCCCGCAAGCATCGCGAAATATCATCGGCAAGCCCCGAGCCGTTTCCCGAAACGAACACAACCGCTTCCCTGCCGTGAAAAGCAATCGCCGCACTTGTGTCCGAATTGCCCACAAAGCGCATTTCTCTGCGGTTTTCGACCGTGCAGAACGAAATCAGCATCGACATAAGCGCAGCGACCGCCGTTCCCTCAAGGCAGCGGCGCATTGTCTTGATTGTGCCGAATGCGCCGACGGTGAGCAAAACCACGCAGACTGCCGCCAAAATCCAAGCTCCCGCGAAGTCAAGCGAGAGAAACAGCCCGCGCGCCTGCCCGAAGAATTTCACGATATCCGAAACCAGCCGCATCGCGAGGTCAATCGGCACGGCAAGCACACCCGCGCCCGTCACCCCGAGCAGCAGCAAAAACGTCATTCCGACCGCCATCAGCGGCATCACTATAATCGATGTCAGCACGGCGCAGAGCGATACCCCTTTGAACACGGCGGAGCTTATCGGCGCGGTGCAGACGAGCGCGCAAAACGAGGCTGAGAGCGCCTTCACGGCTGCCGAGAGAAATTTTGCCTTATCGGGAAGCAATTGGCAGAGCTTTTCCGAGATTTTCGGCGACAGCACTCCCGCTCCGAAAACGCCCAGAACCGACATCGCAAAGCCGATGTCCAGCACCGCGCCCGGCGATATCAAAAGCAGCGCCGAAACCGCAAGGCAAAGCGTGTTGAGCGTTTCGGAGCTTCTTCGGAAAAGCGGCGCTGCTGCCGTGATAATAAACATCGCCGAGGCTCTCATAACCGACGCGGTTGCCCCGAAAAACACGACTGCTGCCACTGCCGTAAAAACCGACAAAACCGACTTCAGCTTTCGGCGATTTCTCGGAACAAGCCCGAGCAAAACCGCCGCGAGTATCGAGAAATGCGCACCCGAAACGGCTGTGTAATGCGCTATTCCGCTGATTTTCGTCTGCTCCAAAAACGTCTGCGACAAAAATTCGTCTGTTCCGAACAAAATCGCCATCGCAATCTCGCCGCTTTCGCCCTGAACGTTCTCGCGAAGCGCCGCCGAAAGCTCACGGCGAACCGTGCCGATTACCGTGAAAAAGCTCGGGGTTGCGGGCTGAACCGAGTGAAATTCCTCGATCTCGCCCGAAAGCAAAATCTCCTTTGCAAGATTTTGCGTGAGATACTGCTCGTCCGCTTTGTCAAGCGAAATTGTCGCCTCGCAGACGCTGCCTTCCTCGAAAAGCCGCTCGCCCGAGAGCCTCACGTTTGCCGAAAGCCCGCCGATGTTCATTTTACCGACAAACACGGTCCTGCTTCCGGAGCCGCCGAGTATTTCCCCGACGGTAAACTCCGCGCGGACGGTTTCTCCCGCGTATGACAAAATCGGCTTGCAGTAAAAGTTGACGTGAAGCGTCATCAGCAAAAGCCCCGCGCTCAGTCCCGCGAAGCACGCCGAGAGCTTGTTTTTCTTTATCGCTGCGACAATTGCCGATATAGCCGCGGCGGGTATTATCCACACGAAAACGCTCCCCGCAAAATACGCGAGCAGCATTCCCGCCGCCAGAAACGGCGCAAATCTCACCGCAGGCAGCGAGAAAATGGCTTTGTATCGCTGTTCCATTAAACTCTCCAACGCTATTCTCGTATTTTTTAAAAAAATTTACATTTTAACGCTTTAAAGGAAAATCTTATTGACAGAAGAAAAATTTAGTGATATAATATTATTGTATAGTATTTTTTGACGAATGCAGGATTTTTTTGGCATTTTCGCTGAACATCAGCGCAAGCTCGCGCTCCCCGAAACCAAAGCCGCGCAGAAGCTCTATATAATGCTTCTGGTCAGCCCACGGAGAGTCCGTTGCGAAAAGAATTTTGTCCGCGCCGTGCTTTTCGATAATCTTTTTGGCAACCTCGGGATAACGGTCGAGAACAACCGCCGTGTCCATATAAACCGGTTTCCCGCAAAGCTTTTCCAGCACCTCTTCGCCGAGGTCGCAGCCGCCTAAATGCGCTAAAATCAGCTTGTCGTCGATTATGCCGCGCAGCTTGTCCAAAACCTCGAGCACCATATCCGGCGTGCAGTGAACATCGTTCGGGTAACCGACGTCAATTCCCGCGTGAGTGACGGTGTAAAGTCCGCGTTTCGCCGCGCCTTCGAGTATCCTCAGCACGCGCTTGTCGTTAAAACGAACGTCCTGATAATCGGGGTGAATTTTAATTCCGAACAGCCCTGCGTTCTTGACAAAATCAAGAATTTCATCGATATTTTCGCAGTCGGGGTGAATTGCGCCGGCGTAAATTATCCCGTCTTTGCCGTTCAACTCGGCAGCAAGACGGTTGATAGACTCAACCTGCCGCGGTAAAGTCGCAACGGGCAAAATCACAGAATAATCAACTCCCGAGCGCTTCATACTCTCCTTCAGAGAAGAAAGCGTGCCCTCGCGAAACGGCTTTACATTGCCCTTTTCGGCAAGATACGCGATTGTCTGCGCCGCGATTTTATCGGGAAATGTGTGGGTATGAAAATCTACTGTCATTTTAAATCTCCTCGTGTTCAATGATTTATCAAGTTAAATTATATCACATTCAGACAGATTTTTCAATAGTTAATAAGCGGTTGGTTTAACCGTTTGGAAAGGATACATAAATTTATGGTAACAATGATAATTACGGGCGCGTTTCTCGTGCTGTTCTTCGCCGTGATGATTTTCATCGGCGTGAGAAGCCGCAAACACGCCTCGGACGTAAACGGCTTCGTTCTCGGCTCACGGTCGGTTGGCCCGTGGCTCTCGGCGTTCGCTTACGGCACTTCCTACTTCTCCGCAGTAATCTTTGTCGGTTACGCGGGACAATTCGGCTGGAACTTCGGCGTTGCTTCAACGTGGATTGGCTTGGGAAACGCTTTCATCGGCTCGCTGCTCGCGTGGAGCATTCTCGGCAGAAGAACCCGCATTATGACGCAGCACCTCTCCAGCAAGACAATGCCCGATTTCTTCGGCGCACGCTATAAATCGAAGAAGCTCAAAATCGCCGCTTCGATTATCACGTTCGTGTTCCTTATTCCCTACACCGCTTCGCTCTACAACGGTCTTTCAAGACTGTTCGCGATGGCGTTTAACGGAATCGACTACACAATCTGCGTGCTCGTTATGGCGATTCTCACGGGAATTTACGTCATCATCGGCGGCTATATGGCAACCGCTTGGAACGACTTTATTCAGGGTATGATTATGCTTATCGGCATTATCGCGGTTATCGGCGCTGTCCTCAACGACAACGGCGGTCTTGAAGCGGCAATGCAGTCGCTCGCGTCCGTTGAAGGCGAAGCAGGCTGGGAGGGCGCTTATTCCTCCTTCCTCGGTCCGAACCCGCTGTTTTTGCTGTTTGTCGTGCTGCTCACATCGCTCGGTACCTGGGGACTTCCGCAGATGGTCGGCAAGTTCTACGCAATCAAAAACGAGGACTCCATCAAAAAAGGCACCGTCATCTCCACGATTTTCGCGATTATCGTTGCGGGCGGCTGCTACTTCCTCGGCGGCTTCGGCAGACTTTATGACGTTGACGTTAAGGCAAACGGCTTTGACGCGGTAATTCCGCAGATGCTCTCGACGCTTTCGCCCGTTATCATCGGTCTGGTTATCGTTCTGGTACTCTCGGCTTCGATGTCAACGCTCTCCTCGCTCGTCCTCACAAGCGGCTCCTCGATTACGCTCGACCTTATCGAACCGCTCAGCAAAAAGAAATTTGAAGAAAAGAAGAAGATGCTCATTATCCGCATTTTCATCGTGATTTTCATCGCTATTTCCGCCGCTATCGCAATCGTTCAGGCTAAGAGCAAAAATATGTTTATCGCGCAGATGATGGGCGTTTCGTGGGGAGCGCTTGCGGGTGCTTTCCTCGCGCCGTTCCTCTACGGACTTTACTGGAAAAAGACAACAAAAGCTGCCGTTGCTTCGTCGTTTGTGTTCGGCGTTGGACTGGAAATCGTTCAGCTTCTGGTGTCGCTCGGAGTGCTTGATGTAAAGGGCATTCCCGTGCTTTCGTTCGTGTTCACGAACTCGCTTTATTCGGGCGTTTTTGCGATGCTCGGCGGTATCATCATTATCCCGATTGTAAGCCTGCTCACGCAGAAAACCCGTCCCGAAAACGCGGAAGAAATGTTTACCTGCTATTCCAAAACCAAGACTGTTGAAGTTATCGACAGCCTTGGCGATGATGAAAAATAATCTAAGGAGATTGATGTAATGAAGAAAATGATGCTCGGCAACGAGGCGGCGGCGCGCGGTCTTTACGAGGCGGGAGTTCGGGTTGTTTCGTCTTACCCCGGTACGCCCTCAACCGAAATTACCGAATATGCCGCGAAGTATGACGAAATGTACTGCGAATGGGCGCCGAACGAAAAGGTTGCCACGGAAGTCGCTTTCGGTGCTTCTCTGAGAGGAGCGCGCTCGGCTTGCGCGATGAAGCACGTTGGCTTGAACGTTGCCGCAGACCCGCTTTTCACGCTCTCCTACACGGGCGTAAACGGCGGAATGGTGCTGTTTGTCGCGGACGACCCCGCTATGCACTCCTCGCAGAACGAACAGGATTCCCGTCACTATGCAATCGCCGCGAAAGTGCCGATGCTTGAGCCTGCGGACTCCGTTGAGGCGAAGGATTTCGTCAAGGAAGCATACGAAATTTCCGAGAAATTCGACACGCCGGTTATCGTGAGAATGTGTACGAGAATTGCTCACTGCCAGAACGCGGTTGAGCTTGAGGAGCGGAAGGAAATTCCCGTTCCCGAGTATGTCAAGCAGCCGCAGAAGTACATAATGGCTCCCGCAAACGCTATCAAGCGTCACCCGTTCGTTGAGGAGCGCACAAGAAAGCTGGTTGAATTTGGCGAAACTTCCTCGCTCAACCGTGTTGAAAAGGGCACGTCAAGCGAGATGGGAATTATCTGCGCTGGTACCTGCTATCAGTACGTCAAGGAGGTTTTCGGCGACAAGATTTCCGTGCTGAAGCTCGGTCTTGTGAACCCGCTCCCCGAAAAGCTTATCCGCGATTTTGCCGCTTCGGTTGACAAGGTTTACGTTATCGAGGAGCTTGACGGAATCATCGAGCAGCATCTGAACAATCTCGGCGTTCCGTGCGTTGGAAAGGAGCTTTTCCCGCCTATCGGGGAGTTCAATCAGGCGACAATCCGCGCGGCTTTCGGTATCGAACAGCCAAAGTCCGTTTCCGCAGATACGCCTATTCCCGTGCGCCCGCCTGTGATGTGCGCGGGCTGCCCGCACAGAGGTCTTTTCTACACGCTCGCCAAAAACAAAATCACCGCTCTCGGTGACATCGGCTGCTACACGCTCGGAAGCGCAGCGCCGCTTTTTGCGCTTGACTCAACGCTTTGTATGGGAGCTTCGGTTTCCGGTCTGCACGGCTTCAACAAGGTCGGCGGCGCGGACTCCGAGAAGAAAACCGTCTGCGTTATCGGCGACTCGACCTTTATGCACTCGGGTATGACGGGACTTGTTGATATCGCGTACAACGGCTCTAATTCAACCGTTATCATCGTGGACAACTCAATCACCGGTATGACGGGACATCAGCAAAATCCCACAACCGGCTACAATATCAAGGGCGACCCCGCGGCTGCCGTTAATCTCGAGGAGCTTTGTCACGCTATCGGAATTAAGAGAGTGCGCGTTGTTGACCCGTATGATTTGAAGCAGTGCGAGGACGCAATCAAGGAAGAGCTTGCCGCAGAAGAGCCTTCGGTTATCATCTCGCGCAGACCTTGTATGCTCCTCAAATACGTCAAGCCCAAGCCCGCTCTCAAAATCAACCCCGAAAAGTGCGTGGGCTGCAAGATGTGTATGAAGCTCGGCTGTCCCGCAATCAGCGTCAAGGACAAAAAGGCTGTTATCGACGCTACGCAGTGCGTTGGCTGCGCGGTTTGCGAGCAGCTTTGCAAGACAAACGCAATTGAGGCTTGATAAGGGAGGTTTGTGGAAATGGAAACTAAAAATGTTATGATAGTCGGCGTTGGCGGTCAGGGAAGCCTTCTAGCAAGCAAGCTCCTCGGCTTTCTTCTCACGGAGGAGGGCTATGACGTTAAAGTAAGCGAGGTTCACGGAATGAGCCAGAGAGGCGGCTCGGTTGTCACATACGTTCGTTTCGGCGACAAGGTTTACTCGCCCGTTGTCGCGGCGGGTGAAGCGGATTTCATCGTGTCCTTCGAGAAAATCGAGGCTGCGCGCTATGCTTCCTGCCTTAAAGACGGCGGAAAAATCGTCGTGAATATCCAGCAGATTGACCCTATGCCTGTCATCACGGGCGCCGCGGAATACCCCGAAAATGTTCTCGGGGAACTCAAGGCAAAGGGCGT
This sequence comes from [Eubacterium] saphenum, assembly GCA_004555855.1. GTDB lineage: Bacteria > Bacillota > Clostridia > Oscillospirales > Ruminococcaceae > CAG-115. Next base: position 8,316 of record SFJQ01000021.1, read on the forward strand.
TTTCGTGGACGAAATCGACGCGCTCGCGCTCGCAGCGGAAGCGGGCAGCGCAAAAGCCGTCAACATCGTGCTTATGGGCAGACTCGCGAAGTATTTCGATATCGCAAAGGAAAAGTGGATTTCCGCTATCGAAAAGCTCGTTAAACCGCAGTTTGTCGAGATTAACAAGAAAGCGTTCGAGCTTGGCTATTCGTCATAATTTATGCAGCTTTTCGCTTCAAGAAGCGATATAAAATTAAGGAGGTTCAAAGCAAATGCCAAATTACTATCAGCCGGAAATTGAAACAGCGTCCCGCGAGAAAATTCTCGAAATCCAGAACGAGAAAATCGTAAAGCAGGTTCGCCACGTTTACGACAACGTGAAGTACTATCGTGACCTTATGGACGCAAAGGGCGTTAAACCCGAGGATATCAAGAGCGTTGACGATATCAGAAAGCTCCCGTTCCTCACGAAGGACGACCTGCGCGAGGCTTATCCCTACGGCTTGCTCGGCACGGATTTGAAAAACTGCGTTCGCATTCAGTCTACTTCCGGTACTACAGGAAAGCGCGTTGTCGCTTTCTACACTCAGCACGATATCGACCTCTGGGAAGAGTGCTGCGCGAGAGCAATCGTTGCTGTTGGCGGCACAAACGAGGACGTTTGTCAGGTTTGCTACGGCTACGGATTGTTTACAGGAGGTCCCGGACTTAACGGCGGCTCTCACAAGGTCGGCTGCCTCACGCTGCCGATGTCGTCGGGCAACACCGAGCGTCAGATTCAGTTTATGATGGATTTGGGCGCGACAATCCTCTGCTGCACGCCGTCTTATGCCGCTTATCTCGGCGAGTCGCTTGCGGAAGCAGGCTACAAGCCCGAGGACAACAAGCTCAAAGCAGGTATTTTCGGCGCTGAGCCGTGGACTGAAGAAATGCGCCGCGGTATTGAGAAATCTCTCGGCATCAAGGCTTACGATATCTACGGTCTTACCGAAACAAGCGGCCCCGGCGTTTCCTTCGAGTGCGAGGAGCAGACCGGTATGCACATCAACGAGGACCACTTCTACGCTGAAATCATCGACCCCGAAACCGGCGAGGTTCTTCCCGAGGGCGAAAAGGGCGAACTTGTTTTCACCTCTCTCGACAAGGAAGCGTTCCCGCTTTTGCGTTACAGAACGCGCGATATCTGCGTGCTCACACGCAAAAAGTGCTCCTGCGGCAGAACTCACGTCAAGATGAGCAAGCCGATGGGCAGAAGCGACGATATGATGATTATCCGCGGCGTAAACGTGTTCCCGAGCCAGATTGAAGCGGTTCTGCTGAAGGAAGGCTACCCGCCGAACTATCAGATTATCGTTGACCGCGTAAACAACAGCGACACGCTCGATGTAAACGTTGAGCTTCCGCCCGAGCAGTTCTCCGACAAGGTAAGCGATATTCAGGCTAAGGAGAAGAACCTCGAAGCTGCTATGAGAACAATGCTCGGAATAGGTCCGAAGGTTCACCTGATGCCTCCGCACTCCGTTGAGAGAAGCGAGGGCAAAGCGAAGAGAGTTATCGACAAGCGCAAGCTGCACGATTGACGAAAGGAGCAGATTATGGCAGTAAAACAATTGACCGCGTTTATTGAAAATCAGCCCGGCAAGCTGAAGGCTATGGTTGAGACGATTTCCAAAGCTGACGTGAATATCAGGGCAATGAGCATCGCGGATACGAAGGATTTCGGCATTCTGCGGATTATCGTTTCCGACACCGACAAGGCAAAGGCGGCTCTTGCGTCAAGCTGCGTTACTTCGGTAATCGAGGTTATCGCGGTAAAGATGAGCGATAAGGCAGGCTCGCTCGCGGAAATTCTCGGAGTTCTGGATACGGCGGGCGTAAATATCGAATATATGTACGCGTTTACCGCTCCCGCAGACAAGGGCGCTTACGTTGTTATTCGTGTTGACGACAACGCTTCTGCGGAAAAGGTTCTGGGAGAAAACGGAATTGTTACCCTTACAGACGCGGAAATCGAGGCTTTTTAACAGATTTTTCAACAATATCAGCGGCGAACCAAACCAACGGTTCGCCGTTTTTTTGCAGCAAGTGAAATATCCGCGCGATGAGGAAAAAGAATGTTGACTTTTTGAAGGAAATATGGTAAAATATATGATGAGAAAATATATTATCGGAGAGGAGGGTTTTTATGGAGCTTTTGCAAAACTGCGAGCTTTCACGTTTTTTTGAAAAGCTGTCGGAGATGAATCCGAGAAGCTTTGAAGAATTTAACCGAACACAAGGCGCGGCAGCACAAGAATTTCTGAAGCCATTCGGCGCTGTTAAAGCGGAATATACGATTTCAATTCCGTCAAATCTTCCTTTTCCCGGAAACATTCCCGGCGGCGGAACGCTTTTCGGGGAGCTTTCGGGGCCTGCTGTTCCCGTTCGTATGCAGAAGCTGTTCGACAGGGGCGGACTTATTGTTTTCACGATATATTTCAAAGCGGGGAAAATTCTCTCGGACGAGGAAAATTCCGTGGTGAAAGCGGTTTTTGCGTGGTTTTTCCGTATTCTTGAGGACATTATTTTCACAAATACATATAAAAAGCTGGTTATGGTGGACGCGGAAACAGGCGCGGCAACCATCAACGCTTTTATGCAGTTCGCGGGAATGCTGACTGCAACGGGACAGTCGCGCGGATATACTGCGGTTTATTTCAATATCAGGAACTTCAAATCAATACACAAGTCGCTTTCTTATGTCGAAGGAAACGGTCTGATGGAACAGTATTGCCGTATGGTAACGGACGCGCTTGCGCGAAACGAAATGCTGGCAAGGCTTGGCGGCGACAATTTCGTGGCGCTTGTCCTCGATGAACACAGCGACTATTTCCTTGACCTTATCCAGAATATGGTGGTGAAATACGTCAAGGACGACCGTGTGCTAACCTTCGTTTTCGGTGCGACAATAGGTATCTCAAAGCTCACCGATGAAACAAATCCCGGCGAGGTTATGATGCACATAAGCACGGCTTATCAGGCGGCGCGCGAAAAACGCGCGGTTATGAGCCATTATGACAGGAAAACCGGTCTTGACATTATGGAGAGGAAGATTATCCTCTCGAGCTTCCACAAAGCGCTCAACGAACACGAATTTTTCGTGATGTATCAGCCGAAGGTGGACGTGAAAACGCGAACTCTGGCGGGAGCGGAAGCGCTTGTGCGCTGGAAGCACGGCGACGGCTTCATAATGCCCGCAAGCTTTATTTCCGTGCTGGAGAAGGACGGCTGTATCTGCGCGCTGGATTTTTATATGCTCGAAAAGGTTTGCACGTTTATACGAAAGCTCTTTGACAACGGCATCGAGCCTGTCAAAATCTCGGTGAATTTCTCCAAACGGCACCTGTCAAACAACAAGCTGGTCGAGGAAATTGTCGAAATAATCGATAAATATGAAATTCCGCATAACCTAATCGAAATCGAACTTACCGAAAGCGAGGATTATCACAATCAGGGCGTGATGAAGGATATCGTTGACGAACTGAACGCGCTCGACATAAAGTCCTCCATCGACGACTTCGGAACGGGCTATTCCTCTCTCAGTATGCTGAATAATCTGCGGCTTGACGAGCTGAAGATTGACAGGAGCTTTATCCCCACGGATACCGCGGACAAAACCTCCAAAAGTATGCTTATGCTGACCGGAGTGGTAAATCTCGCAAAGAGTCTGGGGCTGACAATTGTCGCAGAGGGCGTGGAAACTCCCGAGCAGCTTGCGCTTATCGAGGAAATGGGCGTCGATATCGTTCAGGGCTACATTTTCGATAAGCCTCTCACGGAAAACGATTTTGTGGACAGAATAAACAGAAAAGTTTATCCGGACAATTAATTGATGAAAAGGAGCGGAAAGATGATAAAAACATCGTTTGGCGTCGGAAAATATCCCGAAAACCCGCGACTTTGCGTTGAAGAGGCGGTAAAAAACTTCCGCAACCCGAAAATCATCTTCTTTTTTTCGGGAGAAAAGTACTTTCGCGAATATGCCCGCCTGATAAACGAAACCTTCCCGAAAACAATCTGTATTGGCTGCACGGCGTATCGCTCGATGGACGCTTCGGGTTTTGAAAAAGACGTCCTCAAAGCCGTGGCAATCGAGGACGGGGTAATCTGCTCGGCGGGCGTTATCGAAAAGGCGGACAATCTCGCGCTCGAGTACTCCGACAGGGTTCGCCAAAGTCTGAAAGAGGTCGGCGAAACCAAAAACACGGTTTGCGTTGAGTTCACGATACCGTTCAAACGCGCCGAGGAATACGCTCTGATGGCATTGAACAGCGTTCTTCTGAGAAACGAAATTCCCGTTATCGGAGGAACTGCGGCAAATATCGAAGCGGATAGCGGCGCTTCCGAGGAAGCCTATGTTGCGCTGAATGGGGAAATTTACCCGAAAGGCTGCGTTTTTGCGCTTATCCACAACATCGAGGGCAGGATTCTCCTCTGCCGTGAAAATATATACGAGCCGCTCACGAACAAGAGCCTCACGGTTACCAAAGCAAACAGCATCACCCGAACGGTTATGACCTACAACGATATGCCCGCTGCCGATGTTTATGCTGAGGAGCTTGGCGTGACGAAGGAAGATATCTCGAAATATTTCTTTCATTTCCCGATGGGACGGCGCGAGGGCGACGAGGTGTACGTCACGGCAATTCAGGGCGAAAGCTCAAACGGCAGCCTGAAACACCTCGCGCGAGTTTACGAGGGCACGAAAATGATGGTGATGAAAGAGGGCGACTTCAGGAAAATCACCGACCGCACGATTAAAGGGGTTCTTGCGGAGATTGAAAATCCGTCGCTGGTTATGGTTTTCGACTGCGTTGCAAGAACGATACTTTTCGAGGAGAAAGACTATCTCGATGAATACGGAAAAAAACTCGCAGACGCTTTCCCGAAGATTGTCGGCTTTTCTTGCCTCGGCGAACAGCTCGGAACGAAAAATTTCAACCACACATTGATGCTCGCTGTGTTCGAGTAATGATTTTATAACAAGTCGGACAGCCGCGCCGCCGAAAAACGCGCGGTTTTGCCGCAAAGGAATGAAAAAATGAAGAAAATCGGATTGGTTGGCGGAATAGGTCCCGCTTCTACTGTGGATTATTATCTCGGGTTAATCGAGAAGTGCCGCGCGGAATTTGGCGAGAACGTTTATCCCGAAATCGTTATCGACAGCGTTAGCCTTACCGCGGCAACCGACTTTTTCGCGCAGAATGATTTTGACGGGAACGCAAAGCTGATGCTCAGAAGCCTTGCCGATTTAAAGGCAGCGGGCGCGGAAATCGCCGCGATTACCGCGAACACCGAGCATATCGTCTGGGACAGAATTTCCGATAAATTCAAGCTGCCCGTTGTGAGCATTGTCGAAGCGACAGCAGATGAAATTCTCCGGAAAGGCTATCGGAAAGTGCTGATTTTGGGGACGATTTTCACGATGAAAAGCGGGCTTTACGAAAAACCGCTCGCCGAGCACGGAATTACGCCGATTTTGCCCACGGACGAGGACAAGGAGAAAATCGCAAATCTGTTTTTCCCGAACCTCGAAAACGGGATTGTCGTGCCCGAGGACAAGGCGAAAATGCTGGAAATTGTCGGGAAAATCGTTCGTGAAAAGGGCGCGGACGCGGTGCTGCTCGGGTGTACGGAGCTTCCGCTGATGATAAAGGACGGCGACCTCGACGTGCCGCTGCTCAACACCACGCAAATCCACATAAACGCGATTTTTGACGCTGCGAAATAAACCGAAGCTCTCGGAAACGGGAGCTTTTTTCGGCGAAAATTTCGGGGAAAAACGTTGACAATGGCGGCGATTTGTGGTAAAATATAAGATGAATGATTTTACGATTTTGAGGTGAGGATTATGGTCTGCGGACGCTGCGGAAAAGCATTTGACGAAACAAAACAGGATTACTGCGGCTTTTGCAGAACCGTTCACACCGAAAAGGGCGAGCCAATCCGCGATTTAAAGGGGATTTTGCGCTATATCACGGGGAAATTCGGCAAGGAAATTCTCCTCGATATCCGCCGCGCCGACGCCCTTATCGCAGACTTTTTCCCGAAGGAAACCGCCGCAAGACGGCTTTGCTACGTTGCTTTATACGACGGCTGCGCGAGAAAGCTGTACGCGGTGCGCGAGAAACCGTTTGAGGTGCGCTGCGCGGCTGCGGCAAAGTGCGTGAAGTCGCTGCGCGATGAAATCGGGCTGAAAGGCAGAGTTGCCGCGGAGGCTGTCGAAGCGGTCGGGTGCGCGGTCGGGTGCGAAATCTCGTTTAAGAAGAGCGAAATCCAGCCCGCTTCCGAAACCGAGGCGAAGAAGAATATCACAGACCCCGCAGAGCAGTATTCTCTCGGGCGGCATTTTGACCGTATCCACGAGTACGAGAAAGCGCTCTATTGGTTTGAGAGAGCCGCGCTTCAGGACTACGGCGAGGCGCAGTGCTATATGGGCAGCTATCGTCTGGAGGGGCGCGGCGGTATTCAGGACGTCGAGCAGGCGCGCGAGTGGTTTGTGCGCGGAATGGAAAACGGCGTTGCCGAGGCGGAGTATATGGTCGGGTATTTTTTTGCCGAGGGTATCGCCTGTAAAATTGACGAAAACAAGGCTTTCGAGTGCTTTTTAAACGCGGCGAGAAAAGGCAGCGAAAATGCGATAAATATGGTTGCGCTGTGCTATGAAAACGGCGTTCACGTTGCCGCGGACAAAACGCTTGCCGAAAAGTGGCGGAAATTCAAGGGCAACCGTAAAATCTTTGAAGAACCGACAGTCGAGCCGCCCGAGCCTATCCGCGACGACGGCGAGGAGCTTTATCAGAGCGCGCGGCGCTGTCTTGCGGAAAAGGATTTCGAGGGCGCGGCAATGTTCTACAAACGCGCCGCCGAAACGGGACATATCCGCGCGATGTGTTCCTACGGAAAGTGCCTTTACACCGGCAGCGGCACGGCAAAAGACCCCGCCGAGGCTTTCCGGTGGTTTTCGAGAGCCGCCGACCTCAATTCCCCGATTGCACAGTATAATCTCGGCGTGATGTACTTAAAGGGCGTGTATGTTCAGAAGGACATCAAAACCGCCAAGGAATACTTTGAGAAAGCTGTACAAAACGGTCACGAGGACGCGGAGAAAATTCTCAAAAAGCTGAAATAGGTGCAAGATGAAAACACTGAAAAAATACTTTTTGCCGATTGCAATGCTGGTTGTTTTTGAAACCATCGCGGTCGTGCTGTGGCTTGCCAACGACAAGATTTTCTATCTGTTCAACTTCACCTACATCGGCTGCTCCGTTGCGCTTGGAATTTTCCTGTTCATTCGCGGATTCAAGTACGCGCGGCACGTCACGCAGCTTCTTGTTGGGCTATATATGCTGGTGTACCTCGGGCTTATCTGCAACGAAAATATGCAGATTGAAGGGTTTTGGTACTACCTCTTCACGGGAGTTTTCGAAGCGGCAACAATTCACTACGCGGTCGCAAAAATCGCAGGACCGCTGCTTTTCGGGCGCGGCTGGTGCGGGTACGCCTGCTGGACGGCGATGGTTCTTGACTTTTTGCCCTACAAAACACCCAAAGCACCACGAAAAAAACTCGGTTTTATCCGCTACATAACCTTTGTGGTATCGCTTGTTTTTGTCGCGTGTCTGTTTTTAGCGCACGTCGGAAACCTCGAGAAAATTATGTTCTGGAGCTTCCTTATCGGGAATATCCTGTACTACGCAAGCGGGATTATCCTCGCGTTCGTGTTCAAGGACAACCGCGCGTTCTGCAAGTACATCTGCCCGATAACCGTTTTCCTGAAACCGATGAGCTATTTCTCGCTGTTGAGGATAAATTGTGATAAGAGCAAGTGCGTGTCCTGCGGGAAGTGCGAAAAAGTTTGCCCGATGAACGTGAAAGTCACCGACAATTCCCGAAAACGCGTAAACGGCACGGAATGTATCTTGTGTATGGAGTGCGTGAAAGCCTGTACGAAGGGTGCGCTGCCCGCGGGTAAAACGGGCGCGGAAACGGGAAATGAGAATATAACAAACTGAAATACGGAGGAAAAACTATGAAAGCAGCTGTTATTTTGACAAAATGCAAGGAAACTCACGGGCTTTTCGGAATACGCGCCGAGCAGCGTGAGGACGAGGCTTGGTATGCGACTTGGGCGTTTAAGGTGTCCGAGCACACGGCTTCCCGCGAGAAATTCGGCGATACGGAAATCTCGGGAAACGTCTATGTGACAACCGAGTATCCGTCCTGCCCGTACTGCGGCGCAAAGGGCTTTTTCCAGTGCAGCGAGTGCGGAAAAACGACCTGCTGGAACGGTGAAAACGAAACCGTCTGCGAATGGTGCGGAAACGCTGCGGAAACCTCCGCCGAGGATAATTTCGAGTCGCTGACGGGCGGCGGATTCTGATTTCAGTAATTTTCGGGTGGTGTTTTTATGTTGAAGATAGGTGACAGCGTTGCGCTGGAGCTTGGCGGCTCGGCAAAAATTCTGAGCGTTCTCGGCTCGGGCGGTCAGGGTACGGTCTACAAAGCGGAATTTGGCGGCAAGGAGTACGCGCTCAAAATGTACTTCGCGAACAAGTTGAGAAGCCCCGAGATTTTCCGTGAAAATCTGAGCCGTCTTACCGAGGACAAAATCGACGACGCGTTCGTGATGCCGCTGTATCTCACAGAGAAAACGGGCGGCAGCTTCGGGTTTCTGATGGAGCTTGTTCCCGAGGAGTACAAGCCGTTTTCCGATGTTCTGAACGCGCGCGTGAAGCTGTCGGGGCTTTATTCCGTGGTGAACTCGGCGATTAAGATAACATCGGCGTTCCGTGCGCTCCACAACAGCGGAAAAAGCTATCAGGACCTGAACGACGGCGGATTTTTCATTCGCCCGACAGACGGCGATGTGCTTATCTGCGACTGCGACAACATCGCCCCCTACGGCGAACACCTCGGAATAGCCGGAAAACCCGGCTATATGGCGCCGGAAATTGTCCGCGGGGAAAAAGCTCCCGACAAGTTCACGGACAGATATTCGCTTGCCGTGGTGCTTTTCAGGCTGCTTTTGCGCGGCGACCCACTTGAGGGCAGCAGAGTGCTGAAAAGCGTTTGTCTGACCGAGGAAGCCGAGCGCCGTCACTATGGCTTTGAGCCGCTTTTCGTCTATGACCCCGACGATGACAGCAACCGTCCCGTGCGCGGCGTCCACAACAACATCATCAAATTCTGGCAGATTATGCCGGATTACATCAGAGAAGCGTTTGAGTTTTCGTTCACCACGGGCTTGAACGAGCCGCAAAAGCGACTTATAGAAAAGCAGTGGCTGGATTTGCTGAAACGGCTTCGCGGCGATATCACGGCTTGTTCCTGCGGGATACAGAATTTCCTGCCCGCGATGGCAACGGACGAGGACGGAAAGCTGATTTGCCCGTGCGGAAATCACTACGCAAAGCCGCTTTCGCTTGTCGGCGAAAAGAGCCGCGTGCTGCTGTTTGACGGAGCAAAGCTGTTTGACGAGGACGTGCGCGTGTGCGCGGAGGTTGTGCGAAACAAGAAAAATCCCGCGCTCTGGGGACTCAAAAACCTCACCGAGAGCGATTGGAGCTGCGTTTTGCCGAACGGTACGGAAAAAGCCGTTCCTGCGGGGAGCGCCGCGCCGATTTTCACGGGAACGACAATTTTTGTCGGCAAGGAAAAATTCATAATCGAGGATTAAAATGGAGATTAGACGAGCAAATTTTGACGACATTCCGAGAATTACAGATTTGCTTTTGCAGGTTCACAGGGTTCACTCGGACAAGCGCCCCGACATCTTTCGGCGCGGCTCGAAAAAGTACACCGAGGACGATTTGCGCGAGATAATCGCGGACGATGAGCGACCGATTTTCACGGCGGTGATTGACGGGAGAGTCGAGGGGTACGCGTTTTGCATTTTTCAGCGCCACGATGACAACTCGCTTGAAAAATTCACCACGCTTTATATCGACGACCTTTGCGTTGACCAAAACCGCCGCCACGAGCATATCGGCACGGAGCTTTATAAATATGTGCTGGATTTTGCGCGGGAAAACGGCTGCCACAACGTCACGCTTAACGTGTGGGAATGCAACGAGAGCGCGATGAAATTCTACCGCAGCCTCGGGCTTTCCGTTCAGAAAACCACGATGGAACATCTTTTATAAAGTTTATGGGCTAAATTGATTTGGGTTTAAACTGTTGAAAATCAATGTTTATGTTGAATATCTTGTTGAAAATTTATTGTGCAAATTCCACAAGTGGAAACGTTTTGATTGTGTAAATATAAGTAAAAAATCTGAAATTGCGAGAATAAATCGTAAAAATTTAAAATCTCTGTTGACTTAAAAGAATATTTTGGATATACTTATATTTGGAAGGCAGAGTTCGACGAAAACGTACGGATGAAAGAGAAAAGTCCGAAAAAACGGCGAAACGCGGTCCGAAAGCAGAACAAAGGATTATCGAAGGGTTACTGCTGACAAACACGAATGAATTTTGGAGGTTACTGTTATGTGCATGAAAGACATTGAAGTAAAAAATCAGGTTGGTTTACACGCAAGACCCGCTACATTCTTTATC
>SFJQ01000127.1 GCA_004555855.1 [Eubacterium] saphenum
TATGGCTTTTTATGATATGTCAGATATTCAGTATGGTGTTTGAGATTAGTGTTATTTCAGAGGGCAGCAAAACATCGGCTGTCCGTTCAGCGCAAGCGTTGCGCTCTTAAGAAATTCTAAAGGGGCTATCTATTAGTCCCTTTTTCTTTTTCCGAGCTGCTTAACGCGCATGGGTTCTGCTTCCGAACAATGACACTCAATGCTTGTTGCTAGAAATTCTATAAGAAAATTTGCGAAAAATGCTTGACATTACTAGCGGCGATAAGGTATAATATATTTCGCAAAAAGGAATAGATATATTCCAAAAATCCTGGTAGAATGAAAGTAGCAAGCAAACATTCGAAAGGAGAAAGGAGTATGTCCAAGAACATTATACAGCTAAATGAGGAAGCTGTCAAGGGAGAATTGAAGGAACTGGTAAGGAAAAGCGTTGAGGAAACGCTGAATGAGCTCCTGGATAAGGAAGCAGAGGAACTTACAGGAGCAGCGCGCTACGAGCGCAACGAAGCCCGTCAGGGCTACCGCAGCGGACATTACAGCCGCAAGCTCAGCACTACCTTCGGGGAGGCAGTGCTGAATATGCCGAAACTGAAAGGCGTAACCTTTGAAACGGCAATAATTGATTCTCGGATAGTAAGCCCGGCACGCAGCCTCATAACACTTAGCTGCTGACCATCGGACAGCTTATCATCAGCTTCAGCGCACAGCAGGGAATACTCCGGTTTTTTTCACGGACAACCCTCACAGAACCGCACCGGAATGAGCAAATCCCGCCCGAAAGCGATTGCAGTCGGGCGGGATTTCGTTTGATTTGGGTTGGGATGAACGCGGTTTTTTGACCCTAAGCCTTAGTGTGATTGCTCCTTTTCGCGTTTAGTTATGCTTGTTAAGCCACCTGCACAATTCTTCAAACTTCATTGAACCGCCGGCAATCGATAATCCAACTTCGATAAGCTCTTCTTGAGTGCAATTTATCTCAACACCATTAATTGCAAGGAACACCAGCATTGCGCGTATTTCCGTCAACAAACGAAAAATTTGCAACCAATGAAAAACCTAGATTTTTTCTGTCAGCCGTATCATTTTGCAAGCTCCTTATACGCTTCAAGATTTTTGGCAATCAGTCGCTGAGATATCGTCTCAACATCTTCATCGGGAGCAGTTTGAAGCTTTTCTGCCTCGGGAAATTCTATGATAATGTATCGCGGAACATTGTTTTTGAGAATAATAGCCGAGCCGTTTTCATCAACAATCCTTGCAACCCTCGAAAAGTTCTGGTTTGCCTCTGTTATTGACACGAGCGTGTTTGTGTTAATGGTCATAGTAAATTCCTCCTTCCATATTAATATTATACATCATAAATAGGAGAAATTCAACCTATTTTTAAAAATTTTAATATCAATTTTCGAATACTAACATCGTTTAGAACAATATTTCCTCCACCGTGTTATTGCTAGCCAAATCAAAATGTACTTCCGCAAAATGAAGCACAAGCAGACAGAGTTGTACATCAGCGAGCCTATTGAGAGCGATTCCGAGGGGAACGCGCTCACGATTGAGGATATAATCTCGAGCAACATCAACGTTGAGCAAATCGCCGAATTGAAAATCGACTCGGAGCGGCTCTATCGCTTTATTATCGAAGAACTTGACGAGCGTGAGCGTGAAATTATCTGCAAAAGATACGGAGTTGCCGACATTGACGGCTCGGTGTGCAGACCGATGACGCAAAAAGAGATTGCAAAAAAGCTCGGTATCTCGCGCTCGTACATTTCGAGGATTGAGAAAAGAGCGCTGGAGAAGTTGCGCGCGCGGTTTGAACAAAGGTGACAGATGCCGTCTTTTGAAATATAAAGGCGTCTTTGCTTTTTTATATTGACATTACGGGCTGATTGTGATATAATAATAACCTCATCGACAAATCGAAATTTATAGGAATCGAACAATAAGAACAGCGCTGAACAGGAGAAAATCAAATGGTAAATAAAAGTGATTTGAACCGCAATGCCTTTATGCTCAAGGGTGCGCTGGCGGAGTGTGGATACGATTGGTGGTGGCACTCCTTCACCGGTCGCCACAACGTCACCGGTGAAGAAAAGGCTTTTTTCATAGAATTTTTCACCTGCAATCCTGCACTGGGAAGCGCAGAGCCGATTTTGGGACAGCTCCCCGAAAATCAACGTGAGAACCGCAAGCCGTCCTATCTTATGGTTAAGGCTGGCGCGTGGGGCGAAGATGCTGTACAGCTCCACCGTTTTTTCGGCTGGGAAAGTGTGTCTGTTTCCAGCGGCGTACCTTTCAGCGTGACGGCTGGGGACTGCTTTTTAAGCGAAACACACACTCACGGCAGTGTACAAGTAAAAAATGCAGCAGAGCACCCTGAATTGATGTGCGGCAACGGCAGTATGAGCTGGGATTTGAGCATCGACAAACAGATTGCCTATAATGTGGGCTACGGCGCCAGTAAACCACTTCGGGAAAGCGGCGCATTTGAGATGTTCTGGCACGCAGAGGGAATGAAAACAGCTTATTCCGGTCAGGTTATTTGGGGTGGGGAAACCTATCTCATTACTCCCGAAACCTGCTATGGTTACGCAGACAAGAACTGGGGCAAGGATTTCACAAGTCCGTGGGTTTGGTTGTCCTCAAATAATCTCACAAGTACCGTCACGGGCAAAAAGCTTGAAAACAGCGTGTTTGACATTGGCGGAGGTCGTCCGAAAATCGGTCGTCTGGCGCTTAACCGCAAGCTGCTTGCAGCCTTTTTCTACGAAGGCAAAAGCTATGAATTCAACTTCTCCAAATTCTGGACCCTGACCCGCACGAAATTCAACTGTCAGGAAACAGAAACACAGATAATCTGGCACGTTGAGCAGAAAACACCGCGGCACCGTATGGTCACCGATGTCACCTGCGAAAAGAAGGATATGCTGCTCATCAACTATGAGGCGCCGAATGGAACAAAGCGGCACAACCGCCTGTGGAACGGCGGAAACGGTGTGGGAACAGTGAAGCTCTATAAACGGCATATTGGCGGGGACAGGCTAATTGACGAGGTGCGAGCCGAAAACATTGGCTGTGAATACGGCGAATATTGCTGAATTGAGGGAGAATATGAAAAAAACAATAAAAATCATACTTGCTGTTTGCCTTGCCGTGCTTTTGGTTATCGGAATCGGCGGATTAATCTATATATCGGATTACTATCACGCAGACGATACTGCTATTCAAGCTATGGTTTATTATCCCGATGACAGTTTTCGGATTGAGTGGGACGGGAATGTGAGCTGGTTTGTTCCCGAAAATGCAACGATTGGGTTGATATTTTACCCCGGCGGAAAGGTTGAGCATACCGCATACGCACCGCTTATGCGCGCTTGTGCAGAAAAGGGAATACTTTGCGCGTTGGTGCAAATGCCGGGGAATCTGGCTGTGCTGAACGCAAATGCTGCTGACGGGCTGCAGCAAAAGCACCCTGAAATTACCGACTGGTATATCGCGGGACACTCTCTGGGCGGTGCTATGGCTGCAAACTATGATGCAACGCATCATAAGGACTTCGATGGATTGATTCTGCTGGCTGCTTATTCCGCAAAAGACCTGACGAAAACATCGCTGCGGGTGCTTTCTGTCTATGGCACGGAGGACGGCGTGATGAATAGGGAAACCTACGAGAAAAATCGGGCAAATCTT
>SFJQ01000128.1 GCA_004555855.1 [Eubacterium] saphenum
GGGTCACAAGTACGTCTATGACCGGGCCGCCAAGGCTCTGGCCTGCTCCGTCTGCGGCGAGGCCGCTCCCGCGGAGTATACCGGCTGGGCCACGGACAGGGAGACCGGCAAGGACATGTACTTCCTGGGCGGTCAGTACAAGACCGGCTGGTTCACCATGGACACGGATCTGTACCACTTCGGCGAGGACGGCCTGGCCCACGGGGTTACGGTGGTGGAGGACATCCCCACCACCTGTGACACCCAGGGCCACAAGACCGTGACGTGTGAATGCGGCGAAACCTACACCCTCACCTACGGCGAGCCCACGGGTCACGAGTTTGAGCAGGTAACCGCCGAGGACGGCACCGTCTACTATTACTGCGTCAAGTGCGGCGCCATCTCCGACACCGGCCTGCCCTTCAACGACGTCCGCAGCACCAGCTGGTACTACGAGGCCGTGAAGTACTGCTACGAGATGGACTACATGAGAGGCGTCACCACCACCCTCTTCGCTCCCAAGGAGAACATCACCCGGGAGATGCTGGCCACCATCCTGTGGCGTATCTCCGGCGCTCCCGCCCCTGAGACCACGGAGAATCTCTTCAAGGACAGCGGCAAAACCTATGTTTATTTCCCTTCGCTGGAAGAGGAAATCAAGGTTTCAACAGGTTCGGTTCGTCCGCTTGTTCCCTATAACTCTTACTTCTCCTCAAACAATTTCGACAACTTTATCGGCGTTTCAGGCAGCTCCACATATAGATTTACCAGAAATGGCGATGAGTACGACTCCTTTAAGATAGCAAACAGCGATATTACCGCGTTGTCCTCAGACGGCAAAAACATTATTTATCGTGACGGCTCAAAGGTTTACAAAAAGAGCGCGGTTTCCGAGGACGCAGATAAAATTACGGTAGTAAAGTATCATAACGGTATTGACTTCGACCCCAACTTCAACAACATTTATAGTCGGGACCGCGATTATGCCCTTGTTTACAGCAGCGGAACGGACGATGACATCAAAGTAGTTTTTGACTCCGAAGAGGTTTACGATTTGACTGTCTGCGAAAACGGCGTCTGCACGTTCATTTATGACTATTCCGGCGGCGAAGGAACGCTTGCTTACTCCGCAAACGGCGGCGAAAAGCAAAAGTGCAGCGGTCTTAGCAGCGCAGCTAGCGTTTCCAGGTCAAACTCCGGTAAATACATCTATGCCGTAACCTCGGATAACGAGCTGTACATCAGCACGGACGGAAAAACGTTTACCAACACCAAAATCACTCTTTATAATTAACACGGGAGGTAATGAATGTTTTGTTTGATTTGCGGTCAGAGCGTATCTGACGATGAAAAATTCTGTCACGCCTGCGGTGCTCCGATAAGAAGACCGAGCGCTCCCGCAGAAACAGTACCGGAACAGGTTTCCGAGGGGGCAGCTCCCGTTATTGTTTCGGAAAACAATGAATTTGTGGGAAATAGCGTTGACAGCACGGACAGTATCGCTTCTCCCGCCGAATTGGAAAATGATGTTACGGAAATTCTCGATTCTTCCGGAGGAAATACCGGATATTATCCGCCCGAGGCTGCCGCTTTTCCGCAAACGGGATTTAACCCGCCGATGAACGCGCCTTCTGCCGAACTCGCACAGGCTGCCACAGCCGCAAAGCCTAAGAAAAAACGCCGCATACTTCCCTGGATAATCGCGGGCGCTTCCGCAGCTGTTGTCGGTGCAGGAGCATTGATTTGGTTCCTTAATACGTCTGCGGTTCTTCATACGTTTATGGGCGACCAGAACTATGCGGCTTCGGTTCTTGACAACTATCTGGACAATGTTTCCAAAAACGCGGACGGCATTACTTCATTGATGTTCGGTGATAATTCGGATATCTCGAATTCGGACAACTATAACGAGCTTGCCATCAACTCAGCCAAAAAGTTCTTTGACGTTTTCAAGACGCAAGAGCTTGGTCTTACCCTCAAGGCATCTGCTGAGCCGGGAAATATGCTCAAGGAAGAATTAAAGGCTTCGCCGGACAACTCCGAAGCAATCGATGAGCTGAAAGGGCTTGCTTTAAAGCTCGACCTTTCCTCTTCCGAAGACGCTTTAAATGCAATGGCTGCGATAAGCTGCGAAGGCGGAAGCATGAATGCCGCGGTACGCGTTGAACCCGATGCCGTTCTGGTTATGGCTCCTTCCGTTAACGATACCGTTCTGAGGACGGAAAAATCTGCCAAAGAAACACTTCCCGAAACCATCGGCAATGTCGCTGAACAGGGAAAAAATCTCAGCAAACTGTACGATACCTTTATCAAGTACTACAAAAAATCCGAGTTCACCTATGAAAGCGGAAGCGTTCAGATAGGCGATGATGATATCGGCTGCACGGTTATCACAGCCGTTCTTGAGGAAGATAATCTCACCGATATGATGTCGGATATCGGCGATATCATCAGCGATCTTTCCGGTGGAAACAGAAATCCTTTTGATAATTTCGACGCAGATGAGTCAGACGCAACTCTGACCGTTGAAAGCTATGTTACCGCTCAGAACAGAGCGCTTGGCTTGACGATAACGCTTTCGGGGAAAAACTCCTACACGGGAAACAAAACCACGACTTCAATCACGGTGAAGAATAACGACAATGCGTTTTACGCTGAGATAAAACAAGGCAAAATCAAGGTTGCCGAGCTTGAAATTATCAACCCGTCGGCTGAAGAAGATGGCACGATTTCCCTGAAATTTAACCTCGGCTCCAATTCCGATGACACCATCACGATTAACGGCAAAATCAAGGAAGCAGGCACCACCGAGGCTTTCGGTCAGAAGCTGCCTACTGGTAAATATTCCTTTACAATTAAAGGAGGATTCCTCGACCGTTATCTTAGCGGACAAAACATAAGGCTCAGCGAAAACAACTCCATCAACGCGGCTGATTTTGTCAAGGACTCAACCGTAACTTTAGAGCTTGCCGCTGCCGAAAACGGATATAACATCGGGCTCGGCTTTAAAAACAAGGATTTGGGGAATTTCTCCGTTTCTCTCGATATCCAACCGAATATTTCTGCGGCAATGCCCGACTTCTCGGCTTCTCAGAAAGTTCTGAATGCCGATGACGAAAGCGAGGAAGCCGTACGCGCAGTGCAGGATTACACTATCGAGGTGCTTTCCGCTGTTGATACGCTGCTGTCAGACAAGTCCATCGACGCATTCGGACGCGCCGTGCTGAAGTCGGAAAATCTGCACGAAACAATTGAAGAGCTTAAGAGCCGCCGCAGACGTGTTGAGGTTTACAGCGGATATAACAACGATACTATCTCCGAAGCAAACAATTATGCCGAGGAAATCTATTTCGCCACTAACATCTCCAAATTCTTCAGCGGTGAGCTTCAGACAATCAAGCTGTACTTCGATAAAAACGGCACGCTTAAGGTTATCGACCGCGCAAATGAAAGCGAAAGCGCAATAAAGGAGATGTACGGCTCACTTAGTATCAAAGAAGCCTACGCGGAGATTATCGTTCACAAAAACAGAAACGGCTATTCCCCTATCGGCGTTTCCGTGGTGAAAACCTCCGATTTGTCAAAAATCCCTTCAAAAATGCCGAGCGAGTACAATATGATTGACCACGTTTACGACTGGCAATTCCAGAATATAATCGATGATTATGCAGTCGGCACTTATCCTTCCCTGCTCACTCCGAAGT
>SFJQ01000022.1 GCA_004555855.1 [Eubacterium] saphenum
TCCGACCTTTACGGCTTTATGGTATACTGCAAAGAGGAGCTTCGTAACAACACAGCCACCCGCGCCCGAAAAACCTCAACGCTGCGCCTGTTTTTTAAGTATATGTCGGTGCAGACGCATAGGTTAGACAGTAACCCTGCCGACCTCTTGGAGGCGCCGAAAATAAAGCAATCGCTGCCCAAATATTTGTCGCTTGAAGATTCCCTTGAGCTTTTAAACTCGGTGGACGGTGAAAACGGGCGGCGTGATTACTGCATTTTAACAATATTTTTAAACTGCGGCTTGCGGCTTTCCGAGCTTTGCGGGCTTAATTTATCGGATATATCGTCCGACGGCACTATGACCGTAACCGGTAAGGGCAATAAGGAGCGTATGGTCTACCTTAATGATTCCTGCAAAACGGCGATAAAGCGCTACCTTGAGGTTCGCCCGCATGAGGGACTGCCGGCGGACAGTAAAAACGCGCTTTTCATAAGCCGCAACCGCAAGCGCATAAGCCCGCGCACGGTTGAGCACATAGTAACCTCATATATAAAAAAGGCGGGGCTTGACGGCAGGGGGCTTTCCACCCACAAGCTGCGCCACACCGCCGCCACGCTTATGTACCGGCACGGGCATGTTGACATAAGGGTGCTTAAGGATATTTTAGGTCACGCAAACCTCGGCACGACCCAAATTTACACCCATGTTTCCGATACGCAAATCAAAGCTGCAATCGACGCAAACCCGCTTTCGGAGGTTAAATCTAAAAAATAAGTGAAAAACAAGCTCTTAATTTCCGTTAAGTCTGCGAAAAAGCTCGGTTATTTCAGAGCGCAGTCCTGCATTTTCCGCGTCGTGAAGCATTGGGTCGCGCCTTAAAAGCTCCTCTGCCTCCTTGCCCGCCGAGTGCAGGGTTTCACGGTCGGCGAAAATATCGGCAATTTTCATATCCGGCAGCCCATGCTGGCGTGAGCCCAAAAAGTCACCGGGGCCGCGCAGCTTCAGATCCTCATCGGCAATTTTAAAGCCGTCTGTATTGTTTTTAATAACATCCAACCGCCGCTTTGTATCGCCGGATTTAACGTCCGAAATAAGTATACAGGCGGAGCTGTACTCTCCCCTGCCTATTCTGCCGCGCAGCTGGTGAAGCTGTGAAAGCCCGAAACGCTCGGCGTTTTCTATTACCATTAAGGCGGCGTTAGGCACGTCTATGCCCACCTCTATTACGGTGGTTGAAATAAGCAGCTGTATTTCTCCCGCGGCAAACCGCCGCATAACGCTTTCTTTATCCTTCGGCTTCATTTTGCCGTGCAGCAGCCCAACGGTATAGCCTTTGAACTGATTTTCGCTTAATTCCTCATAATATTCGCTTGCCGATTTTATACCCAAAGCCTCGTTTTCATCTACGAGAGGGCAGACTATGTACGCCTGACGCCCCTCGGCGATGAATTTTTTTATATAGTTGTATACTCGCGCGTTATATGAGGAATCAACGCAGTAGGTTGCGATTTTCTGCCTGCCCGCAGGGTATTCGTCTATTATGCTTATATCAAGGTCACCGTAAATTATTAGTCCCAGTGTGCGCGGTATGGGTGTGGCGGACATAACAAGCGTATGCGGGTTATTACCCTTTGAAGAAAGTCTGCCGCGCTGACTCACTCCGAAACGGTGCTGCTCGTCGGTTACCACAAGCCCCAGATTTTCAAACTCCACATCATCGGTCAGCAGCGCATGGGTGCCCACGGCCACTTTTATTTCGCCGCTTTTAAGCCCCGTCTTTACCTCGTCCTTTTGTTTTTTGGTAAGCGAGCCTGTAAGCAGCGCGCATTTAATACCGCTGTTTTCGGTAATTTTGCAAAGCGTTTTAAAGTGCTGCTCGGCAAGCAACTCTGTGGGCGCCATTAATGCCGACTGAAATCCGTTACCGGCAGATATATACATAAGCGCGGCGGCAACCGCGGTCTTTCCGCTGCCCACATCTCCCTGTATCAGCCTGTTCATGGGACGCGGAGACATCATATCCGACAGACATTCGTTTATAACCCTTTCCTGCGCGCCTGTCAGCTTAAAGGAGAGGGTCTTTTTAAATTCTTCAAGCAGATTTTTTTTAACGGTGCAGCCCGCAAGGGCCCTTCTTCGGCGCTTTAAAAACAAAAGCCCCGTTTGCAGAACAAAAAGCTCCTCAAAAACAAAAATAGTTGTGCGGCGAAAACCGCTCAAATTTGCTTTTAAGGAGAAAAAATATGGGAACCGAATTCGCAAACAAGCACATCGGCTGTACAATTCACAACTGCGAGCATCACTGCAGCTGCGAGGACTTCTGCTCTCTCGACAAAATCGAGGTCGGCACTCACGAGGCAAACCCCACCGTTGTTCAGTGCACGGACTGTCTCTCTTTCAAGGCTAAGCCCTCCGTCTGATTTCCGATAATCGAATATTTCAAGCGCCGATTTCGTGAGAACGAGGTCGGCGCGGTTTTTGGCAAGCAGCTTCACTCAACCTTTGCGCAGCTTCGCCGCGAGTAATCGTTCTTTGCGCTCAAGTGCCTTCGGCTACCAAAAAACTGTTTCTGAAGAAAAAGTTTAGGGAAACCGAAGGTTTCTCGTGGACTTTCAAAAAGAATTTTTTCGCTTCGCGATGCTTGAAACACGCTCTGCAAAAACTCCCGCAAAGCTAAACCGCCCACAATCCGTGAGCGGCTCTTAACTTTATCAGATATCCGAAATATCCGCGTGGTGCGCCTGAAGCGACTTCACGCCGAAATGCGTGTTCTCCTTAATCGCGCGGATACCCTCTGCGCTTGCCTTTGCCGCAGCCATTGTCGTGATATACGGCACGCGGTGCTTGATGGCAGCCTTTCTGATATAGCTGTCGTCGTGCGCGCTGGTTTTGCCCGCGGGAGTGTTGATGATAAGCTGGATTTCGCCGTTTGCAATCTGGTCGGCGATGTTCGGTCTTCCCTCGTAAATCTTGAAAATCCGCTCGCAAGGAATGCCCGCGTCCTTTATCATCTCGTAGCTCTTGCCGGTCGCGATTATCTTGAAGCCAAGCGAGTTGAACGCCTTTGCCGTTTCGATAAGCTCGGGCTTGTCGCGGTCGCAGACGGAGAGCAAAACAGTGCCCTCGGACGGGAGCGAAATCTGCGTTGCTTCCTGCGCCTTGTAATAAGCCTCGCCGAAGCTCGGGGAAATGCCCAGAACCTCGCCCGTAGAGCGCATTTCCGGTCCCAAAACGGGGTCAACCTCGGGGAACATATTAAACGGCACAACCGCTTCTTTCACGCCGTAGTGGTTTACATTTTTCTCGCGCAGCGCGGGAACGGGAGAAGTTCTGCCCGTGAGCGGGAGCGTGATAATATCCGTGGCAATCTGCACCATATTTATACCGCAAACCTTCGATACCAGCGGAACTGTTCTCGAAGCGCGCGGGTTTGCTTCAAGGACATAAACCGTATCGCCCTCGATAGCGTACTGCATATTCATAAGTCCGCGAACGCCCATTTCCACGGCAATTCTCTTGGTGTAATCGCGGATTGTGTCAACCTGCTTCTGCGTGAGATTCTTCGCGGGGAGAATGCAAGCCGAGTCGCCCGAATGGATTCCCGCAAGCTCGATATGCTCCATAACCGCAGGCACAAAGCAGTTCTCGCCGTCGGAAATCGCGTCTGCCTCGCACTCTGTCGCGTGATTGAGGAAACGGTCGATGAGGATAGGTCTGTCGGGAGTTACGCCGACCGCCGCCGACATATAAACGCGCATCATCTCGTCATCGTGAACGACTTCCATTCCGCGCCCGCCGAGAACGTAAGACGGACGAACCATTACGGGATAGCCTATTCTGTTCGCGATTTCAAGCGCTTCGTCAACATTTACCGCCATTCCGTTTTCGGGCATCGGGATACCGAGCTTCTCCATCATCTCGCGGAACAAATCTCTGTCCTCTGCTTCATCGATGGTTTCGGGAGTTGTTCCGAGAATGTTCACGCCGTACTTCTTCAAATCGCTTGCAAGGTTAAGCGGCGTCTGACCGCCAAACTGCGCGATAACGCCGACAGGCTTTTCCTTCTCGTGAATTGAAAGCACGTCCTCGAGCGTGAGCGGCTCGAAATAAAGCTTGTCGGAGGTATCGTAGTCTGTGGAAACGGTTTCGGGGTTGCAGTTTACGATAATCGACTCAAAGCCGAGTTTTTTGAGCGCAAGCGCCGCATGAACGCAGCAATAGTCGAACTCGATACCCTGACCTATTCTGTTCGGACCGCCGCCCAAAATCATAATTTTCGGCTTGTCGGTGTTGGACGGGCTCTTGTCCTCGGGGAGATTGTAGGTCGAGTAGTAATAAGCGGAGTTTTCCGTGCCGCTGACGTGAACGCCCTCCCAAGCCTCGCGAATGTTGAAGCTCAAACGAGCGTTGCGGATTTCTTCTTCGGTGACGTCAAGGAGTTGGCTCAGATAACGGTCGGAGAAGCCGTCCTGCTTTGCCTTACGCAGAGTGTTTTCATCGGGAACAGCGCCCTTCTTTTCAAGCAGCGCGTTCTCTTCCTCGACAAGCTCCTTCATCTGCTCCAAGAACCAGTGCTTAACCTTTGTGAGCTGATAAATCTCCTCAATCGAAGCGCCCTTACGCAGCGCCTCGTAGATGATAAACTGGCGCTCGCTGGTGGGATAGCGCAGCTTTGACAGAAGCTCGTCCTTTGTGAGCTTGTTGAAATCCTTTGCAAAGCCAAGCCCATATCTGCCCGTTTCAAGCGAACGGATAGCCTTCTGGAACGCTTCCTTGTAGGTCTTGCCGATGCTCATAACCTCGCCGACAGCCTTCATCTGCGTGCCGAGCTTGTCCTCCGAGCCTTTGAATTTCTCAAACGCCCAGCGCGCGTACTTGATAACGACATAGTCGCCGTCGGGCTTGTATTTATCGAGCGTTCCGTACTTTCCGCAGGGAATTTCGTCCAGCGTAAGTCCGCACGCGAGCATTGCCGAAACAAGCGCAATCGGGAAGCCGGTTGCCTTTGAAGCAAGCGCCGAGGAACGCGAAGTTCTCGGGTTGATTTCGATAACGACAACGCGCCCCGTTTCGGTGTTGCGCGCAAACTGGCAGTTACACCCGCCGATAACCTCGATTGCCTCAACAATGCTGTAAGACATTCTCTCAAGCTCTTTCTGAACGTCCTCGGGGATTGTCAGCATAGGCGCGGAGCAGAACGAGTCGCCGGTGTGAACACCGACGGGGTCGATATTTTCGATAAAGCAGACGGTGATGATGTTGTTTTTCGCGTCGCGGACAACCTCAAGCTCCAGCTCTTCCCAGCCGCTTATGCACTCCTCAACGAGAACCTGTCCGACAAGACTTGCCTGAAGTCCTCTCGCGCAGACAACCTTCAGTTCCTCGACATTATAAACCATACCGCCGCCTGCGCCGCCCATTGTGTAAGCGGGACGAAGAACAACGGGATATTTCAGCTTGTCGGCGATTGCCACGGCTTCTTCAACAGAATAAGCAACCTCGCTTCGAGCCATCTCGATGCCGAGTTTTTCCATCGTGTGCTTAAATTCAATTCTGTCCTCGCCGCGCTTGATTGCGTCAATCTGCACGCCGATTACCTTCACGCCGTACTTTTCGAGAACGCCCGCTTCGGCAAGCTCCGAGCAAAGATTAAGTCCCGATTGACCGCCGAGGTTCGGCAAAAGCGCGTCAGGGCGCTCTTTTTCGATAATCTGGGTGAGCCTGTCAACGTTCAGCGGCTCGATATAGGTGATGTCCGCGACATCGGGGTCGGTCATAATGGTTGCGGGGTTTGAGTTTACGAGAACGATTTCATAGCCGAGCTTCTTGAGCGCCTTGCACGCCTGAGTTCCCGAATAGTCGAACTCGCAAGCCTGTCCTATTATAATAGGACCCGAACCGATGATAAGAATTTTGTTGATATCCTGTCTTTTTGGCATTATTTTCTCCATTCCCATACTTTTCGGTATGATTTTATTACATCTTTATAATAATACCATATTTTCCTGTCGATTTCAAGGGCATTTTTGTTTTTTAGCACAAAAAAATTCCAACCAAACGCGCTGAATAAAGGCAAATATATGATTTTCACAATTTTTTGCAGGATTTTTTGTACATTTTTTCTTGTCAGCTCAAGCACATCTTTTTCAGGAAATAAATGGTATATTTAGATATATATGGAATGTCTTATTTACATAGCGGATTAACAAGCTAAAACTCGTTAGCCAAATTATTTAGTTAAAGTGACGATTTTTGTGCTGAAAATAAGTACATTTAAACAAAATGCACAAAAAGATGTTGCACTTTTGTAAAATCTATGTTAAAATATTTGTAATAACTAACTATACGGAGGAAAAGTGTTATGGCACACAAGAAACATAGTCTTGGCACAAAACTTTCCCTGCTCTGTTCGGCGCTGATTGTTGCAACAGTCGCAATTGCTGTCACGATAACCGGGTTTATGTACACGGTGAATTTGAATGACATAACGTTTATGCTTGTAAAAAGCGGCACGGATACCATCGAGAACGAAATCCAAACCGAAATCGAGGCTCTGCGTTTCCTCAGCAAGACCGTCGCAGCTCACGGAATGACAATGGACACCGACCAGATGACAAAATGGTGGAACGAAGACAAGCGCGACGACAACGATTTTCTTGCTATTGTGGCAAAAGGCGCGGTTGTCTGGACATCAGAGGGCGCAAAGATTGACACCGGTTTCAAGCCCGGCACAGGAATGTTCGCGCAAGGCAGCAACCTTTTCTGTACATATTTGACCGAGGATATGGGCGGCTATTCCTTCCTTGTCGGAACAAGTCTTGAAAAAACCGCATTTGTTGATGACCTGAAGGTTTCAACCGACTGCGAAATCTCGCTTTTCCTCGAGGACGTGCGCTATAACACAACTATTACCGACAGCACCGGCAAGCGCATCACCGGTCAAAAGATGAACGCGGCTATCTGGGAGGACGTCAAAAACGGCAAGGTTTATCAGGACCGCACAAACATTAACGGCAAGCAGTATTTCGTGCATTACGAGCCGATGAAGGACACAAGCGGTCAGATTATCGGCGCATATTTCGCGGGCTACTCCGCAGATTCCTATAACAACGCGCTCGTGAAAACAATCGGAATTACGGTTGTTGTCAGCCTTGCTCTGGTGGCGGTAGCTGTGGTTGTTCTCATCATAAGAATGAAGAAGGATATCCAAAAGCCTATCGCGGCGCTGGTTACCGAATGCGAGGATATCAAGAACATCGAACTCAACAAGGAAAGACGCAATTTCAAGTTCAACAACGATGAAATCGGTCAGCTTGCCGAAGAACTTATCGAGTCCAAACAGACGCTCAATTCCTACGTTCGGGACATCGTGGGCGTTCTTGAAACTATGGCTGACGGCGATTTCACAAAGCAGCCGTCGATTGCTTATACGGGAGATTTCAAGACAATTGAGAAGGCTTTTGCACAAATCCACTCAAATCTCGGCGAAATTATCTCGAATGTTTCGCAATCCTCGTATAATGTTTCGCTCGGTGCGGAGCAAATGGCAAGCGGCACGCAGGCTCTCGCAGAGGGCACTCAGCGCCAGTCCGCGACAATTGACGAGCTTTCTTCGACTGTTATGGGCATAAGCGAGCACGTCAACAAGACTGCCGAAAACGCGCGCTCCGCGTCCGAAATCAGCCTTGACTGCGCGAATATTATGCAGGAGCAGACGGTTGAGATGCAAAATCTCATCGACGCTATGGATATTGTCGAGAAGAAATCCGAGGACATCGCGAAGGTTATCAAGGCAATCGAGGACATTGCTTTCCAGACGAACATTCTCGCGCTCAACGCGTCTATCGAGGCTGCGCGCGCGGGCGAAGCAGGAAAGGGCTTTGCCGTTGTTGCAACCGAGGTCGGCACTCTCGCGGCAAAATCCGCCGAGTCCGCGAACTCCACAAGGGCTATCATCGACAGCACGCTTGACGCTGTCGGAAAGTCCATCGCAATCGCACGCGACGCTGCCGGAGCTATCGACAACGTTACCGAAAAATCCAAGCAGGCGGCGGATTTGGTCAAGGAAATCGCGCTCGACTCCACATCTCAGGCGGAAGACCTCAATCAGGCAACCAAGGGCATCAACGACATCAGCGAGGTTATCCAGAACAACTCGTCCACTGCTCAGCAGTCCGCGGCGTCCTGCGAGGAGCTTTCTTCTCAGTCAAAGATTATGCTCGATATGGTGGATAAACTCAAGGTTTAACAAGAATTTAAACGTAAAATTTGCGTAAAAAAGGCTGCCGCACACCACGGCAGCTTTTTTCTGTAAAAAAAGGCTGTTGCAAATCACAACAGCCCGTTTTATTAATCCAAAAATACTTTGAGCGCCTTGCTCTTGCCCTGAGTACGGAGCTTGCGGAGAGCTTTCGCTTCAATCTGGCGTATTCTCTCGCGCGTAACCTTGAACTGCCGTCCAACCTCTTCGAGCGTGTGCGAACGGTCGTAACCGACGCCATATCTGAATTTCAGCACCTCGCGTTCCCGTTCGGGGAGCGTGTTGAGCGCCTTGTTCAACTCGTCCTTGAACACCGCTTTCATCGCCGCGTCAATCGGTGCCGGCGCGTCCTCATCGGGGATAAAATCGCCGAGATAGCTGTCCTCTTCCTCGCCAACCGGCGCTTCAAGCGAAACGGGGTCCTGTGCAATTCGGATAATCTCGCGCACCCTGTCCGAGCTGATGTTAAGCTCGCGGGAAATCTCATCGATAGTCGGCTCGTGACCGTTCTTGTGGAGAAGGTAATTCTGCGCCTTTTTCACCTTTGAGATGGTTTCAACCATGTGCACGGGAATGCGGATTGTTCTCGCTTGGTCGGCAATCGCGCGGGTTATCGCCTGTCTAATCCACCAAGTTGCGTAAGTCGAGAATTTGTACCCCTTTGTGTGGTCGAATTTCTCAACAGCCTTGATAAGTCCGCTGTATCCCTCCTGAATTAAGTCGAGAAGCGGCATTCCGCGCCCAACATAATGCTTTGCGATACTCACAACCAGCCTCATATTCGCAACAATCAGCCTGTCGCGGGCTTCCTGATTGCCGTCGGAGATTTTCTGCGCGAGTTCAACCTCTTCTTCCGCCGAAAGAAGCGGAATCCTGCCGATTTCTCTGAGGTGAATTTTCACGGGGTCGTCGATAACCGCGCCGTTCTGAGCATCGCCTTCATCGGTGTATTCAAGCGCCTTGTTCAGGTCCTCTTCAACAACAAAATCATCTTCGATTTTTATGTTGTTCTGGTCGAGGAACTCGTTTAGCTTGTCGATATCGATATCGTTTTCATCGATGACGCTGTAAATCTCACGCGCGCTCATCGTGCCTGTCTGCTTGCTTTTTTCAAGAAGTTCGTTGAAGATGTTTTTTTCGGTATTGTTCATCTACATATCCTTTCAACAGATATTACAATATATGTAACGATTATTCCAAAAAATCACGGAGCTTACGGCTGCGCGTCGGGTGACGGAGCTTACGAAGCGCCTTAGTTTCAATCTGGCGGATTCTCTCGCGGGTAACCTGAAATTCCTGTCCGACTTCCTCGAGAGTTCTCTGTCTGCCGTCGATAAGCCCAAATCTGAGTATAATAACCCTGCGTTCCCTGTCGGAAAGCGTGTCGAGGACATCGCCGAGCATCTGCTTGAGCATACTGTTGCACGCTTCATCGGCAGGCGCGGGCGCGTCGTCGTCGGGTATAAAATCGCCGAGATGGCTGTCCTCTTCCTCACCGATAGGCGTTTCAAGCGAAACAGGGTCCTGTGCAAGACGAATAATCTCGCGAACCTTGTCCGTGGACATTCCGAGATAATGAGCGATTTCTTCTTCGGTAGGCTCGCTTCCGTTCTCATGGAGCAGGAAAGTTTCCGCCTTTTTAACTCTGGAAATTGTTTCCACCATGTGAACGGGTATGCGAATGGTTCTCGCCTGGTCGGCGATTGCGCGGGTTATAGCCTGTCTTATCCACCATGTCGCGTAGGTCGAGAACTTGAAGCCCTTGGTGTAATCGAATTTTTCGACTGCCTTCAGAAGTCCGACATTTCCCTCCTGAATTAAATCGAGAAACTGCATACCTCTGCGGACATATTTTTTTGCAATGCTAACAACAAGTCTGAGATTTGCCTCGGAAAGGCGCTTTTTCGCGTACTCGTCGCCTGTCGCCATTCTTGCCGCAAGGTCGATTTCTTCCTCGGTTGAAAGCAGAGGGATTCTGCCGATTTCCTTGAGATAAGATTTAACGGAATCGTCCGCTAAAATCACATCGGAATCGGGGTTGTCGTCATCTCTGTCGGCATAATCGAGAATGCTGTCGATATCGAAATCCGCGTCAAAGTTATCGACAATTTTGATATCCATTCCCGCAATCCGGTCAAAAATATGGTTAATCTGGTCTGCGTCAAAGTTTAGCTCTTCAAGCGCGTCGGTGATTTCCTTCGCGGTGAGGCTTCCCTTTTTCTTACCCTGTTTAAACAGCTCTTCCAAAGAGTTTGACGCTCTCGTGTGTTCGGACATTATTTCTTCTTCTCCTTCTGACTTGCCGCGAATTTTAGCAGCTCGTCGTTTGTCATTTCCGATGCTTCTTTTTGTTCTTTTTTCTCGCTGAACCTGTTAAGCACCTCTATATAATCATTCAAAGCCGCTTCGTCAAAGGCAAAGGCGGCGTCGTTTACTATACCCGTTATTCTGCCCATCTGCGCGCTGTCAAATTCCTCGTTAAACGCAGAAATATCAGGCGATAATCCCATTTTCAGCTGTTTTGCCAAAAATTCGTAAACGCTTTTATTAAATTCCGTAACAAATCCTCCCGAAAGCCTTTTCTCAACGCTTTCCAGCTTCTCGGGATTGTGATATAAAAAGCTGATAATTCCGCGCTCTGCCTTCTCCTCGCGCGGCGTTTTAAGCGCATCGGGATTGACGGAATCTTTTCTGTTCGGGTGAATAAGCTCGCCCGTTTCGCGTTTTTTTGCGTAAAAACCGTTTTTGCGAATCTGCGCTTCAACGGCTCGTCTGACGGTATCCGCAGGGATATCGCTTATCCGCGCGGCTCTCGATATGTAGACTTCCCTGTCGAGGGGGTTGTTTATTCCGGCAAGGAACACCACGGCTTTCTTTATGAACGCGCTTTTTCCGTCGTCGGTCAGCAGGTCAAGACCTTTCGCCAGCTTGTCCATCTCGTAGGCAATCGCGCTGCCCGAGTTCTCGATAAGCGAGCGAAAAGCGTCCGCGCCGAATTTCTTGATAAATTCATCGGGGTCTTTCGCGCCCTCCATTTTGAGCACGCGCGCGTTCACCCCCGCCTCCGCGAACAGATTTATACCGCGCGAAGCGGCTTTCTGCCCCGCCTCATCGCTGTCGTAGGACAAAATCACTTCTTTTTTGCCCATTCGTGAAATCAGATTTGCCTGCTCCGATGTAAAGGACGTTCCGAGCGAAGCCACTGCGCTGTCAAAACCCGCCTGATGCATCGAAATCACGTCCATATACCCCTCGCAGAGTATGAAATAATCCGCCTTTGAGTTTTTCGCGTAATTCAGCGCAAACAGCATTCCGCGCTTTTTGAAAACCATCGTTTCATCGGAGTTCAGGTACTTCGGCGTTTTCTTGTCCTCGGAAAGCGTTCTCCCGCCGAAGCCGACGATATTTCCGCGCAAATCCACAATCGGGAACATCACGCGGTTGCGGAATTTATCGTACATTTTGTTGTTGTTCTGAGCAAGCAGAGCGCCGTCCGCAAGTTCAAAATCCGAGTAGCCAAGCCCTCTCATATATAAGTGGAGCTTGTGGTAATCGTCCTCGGCAAACCCCAGCCCGAAGCGCTTTATCGTTTCAAGCGAAAGCCCGCGGTTTCTGAGATAATCAAGCCCCGCCTTGCCCTCGGGTGAAAACAGCTTGTTGAAGAAGTACTTCCCCGCCGCGCGGTTCATCTCGTAGAGCCGCCTGCGTTTCTGAGCACTCTGGTCGTTGGCGTCCTCGGGCATCGGCATACCCGCTCTCTGCGCCAGAAACCGCACTGCCTCGATGTAGTCAAGGCTCTCAATCAACCGTATAAAATTCACCACATCGCCGCCCGCGCCGCAGCCAAAGCAGTAAAAGCTCTGAGTTTGCGGGTAAAAGTGGCAGGACGGTGTTTTTTCCGTGTGAAACGGACAGCGACAGGAAAAAGTGCTGCCCGAATGTTTTAAATCAACATAACTCTGCGCGACGGAAATGATGTCGTTGTTGTCGCGCAGCTCCTGCAAAAATCCCTCGGGTAAAGCCATTTTTATCCTCTTAAATTCCCATTATATAGCCAGAATTCCAGCCTCGCGGTATGCAGAGAGTTCTGAAATAATCGATTGCGTATTCATCGGTCATTCCGCTGATGAAATCGCCAACCGCTCTCGGCAGCCCGTCCCGCTCGGAAAGCTCCAGATAAAGCCGCGGGAGCTTGTCCTTGTTGTTCAAAAAATAGCCGTAGAGGTACTCGATGATAAACGAAGCCTTGTCCTTTTCGGCAACCGTCGGCGCTGCCCTGTACACTTTCTCGAACATAAACGCGCGAAGCTCGTCGTGCGCGCTCTGGGTTTGCTCGTCCATTCTGATTTCCTCGCCGCTGTTCTCGATAAGGCTGCGAACAAGGCTTGTGATGCGCTCGGTTTTGGTTTTCCCGAGCACCCGAAGCGGTCTTTCGGGGAGCATATTCTGGGTGATTACGCTGCCGCGGATAGCGTCCTCGATGTCGTGATTTATATAGGCGATTTTGTCGCAAAACCGCACAACCATACCCTCTCGCGTTGCCGGAACAGCAGCGCCGGTGTGGGTTAAAATTCCATCGATAACTTCAAAGGTGAGGTTCAGCCCGTGACCGTCCTTTTCGATAACCTCAACCACGCGCTTACTCTGGACATTATGCGCGAAACCGCCGTCCAGAAGCGCATTGAGAGCGCGTTCGCCGTCGTGACCGAAAGGGGTGTGACCGAGGTCGTGACCGAGCGCGATTGCCTCCGTCAAATCCTCGTTCAGCCCGAGCGCCTTTGCCACGGTGCGCGAAATCTGGCTCACCTCAAGCGTGTGGGTAAGCCGCGTGCGATAGTGGTCGCCGAGCGGTATCAGAAAAACCTGCGTTTTGTGCTTGAGGCGGCGAAAGGAGTTGCAGTGAATAATCCTGTCGCGGTCGCGCATAAAATCGGTTCGGAAATCGCACGGCTTCTCGTACACGGCGCGCCCGCGGCTCATATCGGCACGGCAGGCGTATTCGCTTAAAATCAGGCGCTCGTTCTCCATAATCCGTTCGCGCGGCAGCATTTTCACCACTCCTCAAAAAAATTCTTCTGTTTATTTATACAATTTTCGACCTTTGAAAACCTTTTTTTGCGCCGAAATTTCAGCGTTTTGCATAAATTTCGGCGCGCGTTTTTGTTCAATTCAACAACAGAAACCGATTTCACGCGAAATCAAACCAGATTTTCTCGGTTTCCTCAACAGCAACTTTCCCGTTGCACACGTCAACCAAGCGATTTCTGAGCTGTTCCGAAAGCTCCGCGCGGACGTGAACCGCGATTTTCACTTGCTCGGAAAAGTCCTCGGAACAAACTCTCGCGCCAAACTCCGCGAAAACCGCTGCAAGCCGCCCGTAAAGCGCATAGTCAAGCGAAATTTCCAGCAAAACAGCCTCGCACATCAGCTTGATTTCCGCGGAATTTACGGCGTCCTTCGCGGCTTTGGCATACGCTCTCGTCAGCCCGCCCGCGCCGAGCAAAATCCCGCCGAAATACCTTGTCACCACGCACGCAACGTCCGTCAGACCCTCCTTGCGTAAAACCTCGAAAATCGGCGCGCCCGCAGTACCTTGCGGTTCGCCGTCATCGGAGTGGCGCGCCGTGTTGTTCTCGCGCAGTATGTACGCGTAACAATTGTGCCGCGCTTTCGGGTGAAGAGCGCGGATTTCCGCAACGAATTTCACCGCGTCCTCCTCCGTCAAAACCGGCGCGAGATAGCCGATGAACTCCGATTTTTTCTCGATAAAACGCGCCTCGCAGCGCCCCGCAATCGTTTTGTACTCCAAAGCGTTCTCCTAACTTACACAGCAAAAACTCACGCACAGATTATGCGTGAGTTTCGTTTCTGAGATTTCCGCGCAATCAGGGCATTACTTGCCGAGATTATAGCGCTTCTTGAATCTGTCAACACGTCCGCCGCTGTCTACCAGCTTCTGCTTACCGGTGTAGAAGGGGTGGCACTTGGAGCAGATTTCAACCTTGATATCGCCCTTTGTGGAACGTGTTTCGATTACGTTTCCGCAAGCGCACTTAATCGTGGTTGCCTCGTATGCGGGATGAATTCCCTCTTTCATTATTATCACCTCGTTTAACGGAATATTCTTATTCACAAATACTATAAAATTATACCACACTTTTTTCAAAAAATCAATAGTTTTTTGAAATTTTCGATATGGCATTTTTAACAAAGCCTTATCTTAAAATCCGAGGATTTTTGTGAAATCAGCCGAAAGTTTCTGCTGAAGAGCAGTCGCTTCGTCTGCGGTTTTGCCGACGGTCGTGTAATAAGCCTTGATTTTCGGCTCGGTAC
This sequence comes from [Eubacterium] saphenum, assembly GCA_004555855.1. Classification (GTDB taxonomy): domain Bacteria; phylum Bacillota; class Clostridia; order Oscillospirales; family Ruminococcaceae; genus CAG-115. The sequence continues at coordinate 14,576 of SFJQ01000022.1, forward strand.
CGGACGGTCTGATGATAACGCTTGCGTCGTTCTCGAGGTTAAACGTGATAACATCGGACTTCGGCAGGGTAACGGCGCTCTCCGTGCCGTTTGCTTCTTTTCTGACGCTTGCCGCGTAGTCGGTTGTCGCAAGAACCGAAAGCCCGCCGATTGACTTGGGAGAATTTGCGCGAAGTCCCGCCATAATCTCCTTCATACGCTCCATTCCCGAAGCGCCCTCGCAGACGAAATTGTCAACCTTGTTGAAGTAAACGCCGTACTCCTCGTAGAGATTCTTTCTCGCTTCAAACAGCGAAATTCCCTTTGTGCGGTAGTACGCCGCCATTTCGCAAATCAGCATCGAAGCCACAACCGCGTCCTTGTCGCGGACATAGCCGCCCGCAAGATAGCCGTAGCTCTCCTCGAAGCCGAAAATGTAGCGTTCTTCCTCGCCTGCAGCCTCGAGCAAGCCAATCTGCTCGCCGATGTACTTGAAGCCCGTGAGCACCTCGCGCAGCTCCACGCCGTACTTTTTGCTGATAGCCTTTGTGATGTCGCTGGTAACGATTGTCTTAACGGCAACGGGATTTTTGGGCATTTTGCCGAGGGCAATTCTCTCCTTGCAAACGTAATCGAGAAGCAGCGCGCCGGTTTCATTACCCGAAAACAGCGCATATCCGCCCTGTCCGTCGGGAACGGCAATTCCCACTCTGTCCGCGTCGGGGTCGGTAGCAAGAAGCAAATCGGGCTTTTCCTTATCGCAAAGCTTCAGTCCGACAGCCAGCGCCTCGCGGATTTCGGGGTTCGGGAACGGGCAGGTCGGGAAGTTTCCGTCGGGGTTCTCCTGCTCGGGAACAACAACCACGTCCTTCACGCCGATTTCCTTCAAAATTCTGCGGACAGGCTTGTTGCCCGTGCCGTTAAGCGGGGTGTAAACGACTTTCAGACCGCTCTTTTCAACAAGGTCGGTGTGCAGTCCCTGCTCGCGTACCTTTGCGATATATCCGTCGATAACGTCGTCGCCGATATACTCAACCATTCCCTCGGCAACAGCTTTCTCGAAATCCATTGACTTCACGCCGGAGAAAATGTCGATGTTGTTGATTTTGCCGAGAACCGCGTTTGCCGCTTCGGAGGTCATCTGGCAGCCGTCCGCGCCGTACACCTTGTAGCCGTTGTATTTAGCGGGATTGTGAGAAGCCGTGACAACGATACCCGCGCCGCATTTAAGCGCACGAACCGCCCACGAAAGCATAGGAGTCGGCATAAGTTCCCTATAAATATGTACCTTGATGCCGTTTGCCGCGAGAACCTCAGCCGCGCTCTCCGCGAAATATGTTGACTTGATGCGGCTGTCATACGCGATGGCAACGCTCTTGGTAAGCCCGCCCTCGATGATGTACTCAGCAAGTCCCTGCGTAGCCTTTTTAACGGTGTACACGTTCATACGGTTTGTACCCGCGCCGATAACGCCGCGCAGTCCCGCCGTGCCGAACTCAAGCTCGCGGTAAAAACGGTCGTTAATCTCCTCGGTTTTGCCCTCGATACCGACAAGCTCGGTTTTGAGGTCGGGGTCTTCAACCGCCTTTTCGAGCCAAAGCTCATACGCCTTCTGAATATCCGCCATAATAATTTCCTCCTTAAAATTCAATCGAATTTTACAAAAAAAATTTCCTTTTATATTATATCACATTGTGTTTTCTTTTTCAAGAGTTTATTTTCAATCGCCGGAGTTTTCCTAAAAAAACACCAAAAAACCGTGTTGTATTATAGCATTTATATATAAATTATTTGAAATTCTTTATAAATTTATAAATATTGCCTATTGCAATTATACAAAATGTATGTTATACTGTAATTATGAAATTTTGCAGGAATGCGAAATTTAGGGTTACAAAAAGTATGAAATTCCAAATTAATAGGAGGATTTTTTTATGAACAACGCAGAGCTTTCCGAAAAGATTAAGGTTTATCTCAAACCCGCTGCTGCAAAAGCAAAAAAATTCGAGGACACTGTTGCAGTTTCCATCTCTTTGATTTCCGAAACAAATGAAGATTTGTACGTTGCTGTAAGAGAAGGAAAAATTCTCGTTGCTCCTTATCCCTATAACGATAACGGCTGCGCTATTGAGGCTGCTCCCGAGGTTATCGACAAGGTATTTAGCGGTGCGCTTTCCTTCGCAGACGCTCTTGATAAGGGCTTTGTAAAGGTTAAGTCGGGCGATGTTGCCAAGTTCAAGGCACTTGAAGTTCTCGTTCCCGCTAAAAAGGCTGCTGCAAAGGCTCCCGCAAAGAAGGCTGCTCCCGCAAAGGCTGCTAAGCCCGCTGCAAAGCCTGCCGCTCCTGCTGCAAAGGCTGAGGTAAAGGCTCCTGCCGCTAAGCCCGCTGCTCCTGCTGCAAAGGCTGAGGTTAAGGCTCCTGCCGCAAAGCCCGCTGCTCCTGCTGCAAAGCCCGCTGCTCCTGCTGCAAAGGCTGAGGTGAAGGCTCCTGCCGCTAAGCCCGCTGCTCCTGCTGCAAAGGCTGAGGTTAAGGCTGCTCCCAAGGCACCCGCAAAGCCTGCTGCAAAGGCAACCAAGAAAAAGTAATCAGACTCCGAAAAACATCTCTACCCGCCGAGCAGTCGGCGGGTTAGTTTTAGTGAAAAGCGCGAATTTTATATGAAAAACAGACTTTTTGTCACAGCTTTGGCTGCTGCGATTTTGCTTTGCGGGTGCAGTTCGGCAGCGTCGGAAACGACTCCCGTTTACGGCTCGCAATCCCTGATTTCATCACCCGCCGAAAGCTCCTCAAAAACCGTTTCCGAGTCAACCGAAAGCTCCTCGTCGCAAAGCAGCTCGTCGGTTTTTTCAAGCAGCTCGTCAACCGCTTCTGTCGAGTATTCATCGTCAACGCCCGATTACAGCCAAATCCCTTTCATAAACGCAAGTCTGACCGATGAGGAAAGGCGTTTCACGGAGCAGTCGCTGTTCATCGGCGACAGCATTTGTCTGGGACTTGCGGTATTTGACGTGCTGAAAGCGGAGAACGTTCTCGGAATGGGAAACACCGGCGCGCGAAATATCTTTAAAACATCGTTTTACCGCAAGGGAAAGGACTTGGATTTTCTGTCGGTTATCCGAGAGGAAAAGCCAAAGCACGTTATATTCTGGATGGGAATGAACGATGTGAATATGACCGGCAGCGCGGAGTACTGCGAGAATTACCGGAAAATCATCGAGAAGGTGCTGGAGCTGCCCGAAACGGACGTTTTCGTGCTGAGCATTTCCCCGATTTGCTCGGACTTCACGCCAAATTCGCGGATTGTCGAATTTAACAGCGCGCTTTCCGATTACATAACCGCAAGCTTCCCCGAGCGCGTTCGGTTCGTCAATATTCACGACGCGCTGCAAAACGAAAACGGCGAGCTTCAATGGTACTTTTCATCGGGCGACGGCGTTCACCTCAACGACATCGCGTATTACACAATGCTCCACGCGTTTTTCGGGCAGGTTGATATAACGCAGGAAAATGAGCCGGTTCAGCCGAGTTCATCGTCTTCATCAACCGAATCGAGTTCATCGAGCGAAGAAAATTCTTCAAGTCAATCAAGTGAAACAACCGCCACAGAATCAACATCTGCGGCGGTTTTGTTTATGAATATTTCGTGCTGAAAAGTCGGTTTTGGGCGAAAACGGGCATTATCATAGTTTTCTTCACGCACAACCCGCGGCTTT
>SFJQ01000023.1 GCA_004555855.1 [Eubacterium] saphenum
GTCAAGATAGCGGTCAATCATATCTTCCTGTTCGTCCGCCAACAACAGCAGCGACAACAATTGCTTTTTGTTTTCTTTCAGCTCTTTTATCTCCAAAACCAAACCTCGTTTCTGTCAACAACCCGAATAACCGAAAAGCCGCTCTCACGAAGAAAAGCGGCTTTATTATCGGAAAAGTTATCAGTTGTTGATGAGCTTGTCCTCTTCGTTGTTCCAGCTGTAGAGCTTGCGAACCTCTTCGCCAACCTTCTCGAGCTGGTGCTCAGCGTGGAGCTTTCTCATAGCCTTGAAGTGAGTCTGCTTGCCGGCGTCGCTCATATCAAGCAGGAAGTCCTTTGCGAAAGTACCGTCCTGAATGTCCGCAAGAATCTTCTTCATGGTCTTCTTGGTTTCCTCGGTAACAATCTTCGGACCGGTGATGTAGTCGCCGTATTCAGCGGTGTTGGAGATGGAGTAACGCATTCCTGCGAAGCCGCTCTGGTAGATGAGGTCAACGATGAGCTTCATCTCGTGAACGCACTCGAAGTATGCGTTTCTGGGGTCATAACCAGCCTCAACAAGCGTCTCAAAGCCTGCCTGCATAAGAGCGCAAACGCCGCCGCAGAGAACTGCCTGCTCACCGAAGAGGTCGGTCTCGGTTTCAACTCTGAATGTGGTCTCGAGAACGCCTGCTCTTGCGCCGCCGATACCTGCGGAATAAGCAAGTGCGAGGTCCTTTGCTCTGCCGGTGTAGTCCTGCTCAACAGCGATAAGGCAGGGAGTGCCCTTGCCAGCCTGGAACTCACTTCTTACAGTGTGACCGGGAGCCTTCGGAGCAATCATCGTAACGTCAACGTTTTTCGGAGGAACGATGCAGCCGAAATGAATGTTGAAGCCGTGTGCGAACATCAGCATATTGCCTTCCTCGAGGTTCGGCTCGATGCTCTCCTTGTAGAGCTTTGCCTGAAGCTCATCATTAATCAGAATCATAATGATGTCAGCCTTCTTCGCAGCCTCAGCAGATGTGTAAACCTCAAAACCTGCAGCCTCAGCCTTCTTCCAGCTCTTGGAACCCTCGTAAAGACCGATAATTACGTGTACGCCGCTGTCCTTAAGGTTGAGCGCGTGTGCGTGTCCCTGCGAACCGTAACCGATAATCGCAACGGTCTTGCCGTCCAAAAGCGACAGATTGCAGTCTTCCAAATGATACAGATTAGCCATTAGTAAAATCTCCTTTTATAATAATATTTGTAGCGCTTTTAAGCGTTGCGGACAAATTAGTTTCTCACGGAAACAGCCTGTTCTCCCTTTTGAATTGCGATTGTGCCCGTTCTCACGATTTCCTTTATGCCGTAAGGACGGAGCAGCTCCTCGAAATTGTTGAGATTCTGGGCGCTGTCGGAAATTTCGATTGTAATCGAATTTGCCGAAATATCCGAAATCTTCCCGTGAGCAAGGTCGCAAATGCTGATAATCTCCGAGCGCTGTTTCGCCGAGCAGCTTACCTTAATCAGAATAAGCTCGCGCGAAACCATATTCTCGGGCGCAAGAGTCTTGACCTTGATTACATCAATCAGCTTGTTGAGCTGTTTTTCGATTTGTTCGAGCGTGTAGTGGCTGCCGTCGGCAACGATTGTAATTCTCGAAACGTTAACATCATCGGTTACACCAACCGCAAGGCTGTCGATATTAAAGCCGCGGCGCGCGAAAAGTCCCGCAACTCGAGCCAGAACGCCCGCGTGGTTTTCAACCAGAACGGAAATTGTATGTTTCATATACGCACCTCCGCCTTACAAAATCGTTTCGAGCAGCTCGGGAACCGCCACTTCGAGCAAAAACGGCTTATCCGAAGCGGTAAGTCTTTTTATTCCCTCGATAGCGCTCTCCTCGCTGTCAACGAGCATATTTTCAATGCCGTAAGCATCGGCAATTTTGGTGTAACTCGGGCTGCCGTCAAGCGAAACAGCGCACAGCCTGTTGCCGTAGTGATTGGTCTGATACTCGCGAACCATTCCGAGATATTTATTTCTCATCACGATAACCTTAACTGCGATGTTGTGCTGAACGCAAGTCGCAAGCTCGGGCATTTCCATCTGGAACGAGCCGTCGCCGCAAACCGCGATAACCTCGGCATTCGGCTCAGCCTGCTTCGCGCCCATAGCCGCAGGAAGCGAATAGCCCATCGTTCCCATACCGCCCGAGGTGAGCAAGCGCCCGTTTTTCAGCTCGATGTTCAGCGCTGTCCAGAACTGGTTTTCACCAACGTCCGCGACAACAATCGAACGATTGGGAAGATACTTGTTAAGCTCGCGGATAAACCATTTCGGGTTGACAAAACCCTTTTCCACGGGCTTAATCGGCGCGTCGTGACGACTTTCGTCAAGCTGTTTTTTCCAGTCATCGTGACGCGGGAGCTTGTCGCTCTCGATAGTATCAACCTGCTTGAGAAGCTGCCCGAGAACCACGCTGATATCCCCGACAATCGGCACGCTCGTTTCAACGGTTTTTCCGATTTCCGCAGGGTCTATATCAATATGTACAACAGTCAGATTTTCATTTCTTGCAATAGCCGCGCTTGTTCTGTCGCTCAGACGCGCTCCGAGCAGAATAAGCGTGTCACAGTTATTTACCGCGCGCTTCGCCGAAACGCAGCCGTGCATTCCGAGCATACCGTAAAAAAGCGGGCTGTCGGTCGGCATCGCGCCAAGTCCCATAAGCGTTGAGATAACGGGAATGTCGAGCTTTTCCGCAAGATGTCTCATAAGCTCCGCGCCATTTCCCGTGAACAGACCGCCGCCCGCGATAATAAGCGGTTTTTCGGCGTTCATCATTGCAGTAACGGCTCTCTTTATCTGATAGCCGTTGCCCTTTGAACTCGGGCGATAGCTTCTGATATCAACGGTTTCGGGGTACTCGAAGTCAATCTCCGCCTTCTGAATATCGCACGGCACGTCAATCAGCACAGGACCTCTCCTGCCCGTACCCGCGATGTAAAACGCTCTCTTGAACACCTCGGCGGTGTCCTCGGGGCGCTTCAACAGGTAGCTGTGCTTGACGAACGGCTCCGCAGAACCCGTGATATCGGCTTCCTGAAAGACATCTCTGCCGATTTGGTCGGAATTAACCTGTCCCGTGATGATAACCATCGGCACGGAATCCATATAAGCCGTAGCAATCGCCGTGATGAGGTTCAGCGCGCCGGGACCGCTTGTAGCAACGCACACGGCGGGTTTTCCGGTAACTCTCGCATAGCCCGAAGCCGCGTGTCCCGCATTTACCTCGTGGCGCACGAGAATGTGATTTATATCGCTTTTGTACAGCTCATCGTAAAACGGACAGATTGCCGCTCCGGGATATCCGAAGATATCGGTAATTCCCTCAGCTTCAAGGCACTTTGTCATCGCCTTTGCGACTGTCATTCTTTCCATCGTCCACACTCCAACAATTCTATGTATAATACTAATCCAAAAGAGCAAAACTCGCTCAAAAATTTTTAACTCCCTTTATTATAACAAATTCTTGTTTTTTTGTCAAGAGCTATTTCAACATATTGTAAAAAAAGCAAGGGGAAACACAAGTTTCCCCCAAAATTTTATCAATAATCGCTATACTCGTACTTAAACGGGTCAACGCGATAGCCGTTTTCGCGAACCTCAAAGTGGAGGTGGTTGCCCGTAGACCAGCCCGTGCAGCCAACAAGACCGATTACATCGCCCCTCGTCACCTGCTGACCTTCGTGAACGAAAATCTGACGGCAATGCGCGTAAAGCGTGGAAACTCCGCCGCCGTGGTCAACAACTATGTAATTTCCCCAACCGCCGCCGCAGCCGCAGGAATAATACTTGCTGTAATCGTGCGGGCAGGTGTTGGAAACCTTGATAACCGTTCCCGACTGTACCGTGTAGATATTCGCGCTGCTTATGGAAACGCCCGAGCCAACCACGTCAATTCCGCCGTGATTTCCGTTTCTCCACGGGTCATATCCGTAATATGTAGTAATTCTGTGGAACTGCGGGTCAAGAGGCCATCTGAAGCCGCTGCTGTAATCGCCCTGACTTCCCGTGCCGTTCTGCTGAGCCTGTCTGATAAGCTCCTGAAGCTCCCTGTCAAGCTCTTCCAGCTTATCGTTGGAAGCCGCGATATCATACTCCAGACCGTCAACCTTGTTCTTGAGCGACTCGTTCTGCGCCGCAAGACCGTAGAGATAGCTCTTCTGCTCGTTCGCATTCGACTCGAGCGAGGCTTTATCAGCCTCAAGCTCGCTCATCTCGCTCTCAAGCACTTCTTTTTGACTGCGAAGGTCCTTTTTGTCCTGTTCAAGGCTGTCAATATCCGCATTAAGCCGGTCAATCTGGCGTTCCTGCTCTTCAATGGAAGCCAGCAGCTTCTTCATAAATTTCAGATTCTGACCGCTTATATTCTCGACAACATCAGAATAAATGAAATAATTATACCAATCGTCCGAGCCGTTGACAATGGGAAGAGTGCCCGAATAATCGGTCATATAAAGCGCCCTGACAAGCTTTGCGAATTTCTGAAGGTTTAACTCGTTTTCCGCCTGCATTTCGGCGATTTCAACCTTCTTGTTCTCTATTTCCTGTTCCTTATCGGCAATCTTTTTCTCAACAGCATCAATCTCCAGCTTTTTCGCTTCAATGTCTTCCTGCTTTGCGATAATAAGCTGACCGTTGGCAACAATTTCCGAGTTTATGCCGTCAATCAAATCATTCGCGATATCCATTGCCTCTTCGTTGTCGGCAATATCACCGCCATACTTTTCGATTAGCTTCCTGCGCTCCTCGTTTTCCTTCTGAAGCTGGCTAATCTGGTCCTGAATGCTCTGCATCGACGAGCTTCCGTTTGCGTTTTTTCCAAGCTGTCCGTCCATCGGAACAACCATCAAAGCCGCCGCACAAACAACAGCCCCAACCTTCGACAAGAACGAAGGCTTCTTCAGTTTTTTAATAATCCCCATAAAAACCTCTCTTTATACACGCTTGTCCTTCGCGGCGCACGGCTTTCCCCAAAGCCGGATTTGCGCCGACATCTATCCTAATTATACCTTTTTCGACAACTCTTGTCAAGGGTTTATGCGTAAAAAAACTATGAAAAAATCAGGGAATTTATGCCAATGAAATTTTTCCTTCATAAAACTTGCAATTTTATTTGTGAAAGTGCAGTTTATTTTCTCATTTGCTTCATTTTAAAAATTTTAAAGCGCGTTTTTTTGTGAGTGTTTAACAATTTTTATTTATGTTAACTGTAAATTATAAACAAAACTTTGAAAAATTACTGAAAAAAATTAAAAAAAATCTTGCAAATCTTCGGAGATTGTTGTATAATCTTAAACGTAGGTCAAAGCACAATATTTTTTATCAGGAGGACTTGTTCAAATGGCATTGAAAAATCAGTATCTTGCAGATTTGCTTGAAAAGGTTAAGAAAAGAAATCCCGGCGAGCCCGAGTTCATTCAGGCTGTAACCGAGGTTTTTGAAACTCTCCAGCCCGTTGCAGAAAAGCGTCAGGACTTGGTTGACGCAGGCGTGTTCGAGAGAATTGTCGAGCCCGAAAGACAGATTATTTTCCGCGTTCCGTGGGTTGACGACAACGGTAAGGTTCAGGTTAACCGCGGCTTCCGTATCCAGTTCAACAGCGCAATCGGTCCCTACAAGGGCGGTATCAGACTTCACCCGTCTGTTTATATCGGTATCATCAAGTTCCTTGGCTTCGAGCAGATTTTCAAGAACTCCCTCACAACGCTTCCCATGGGCGGCGCAAAGGGCGGTTCCGACTTCGACCCCAAGGGCAAGAGCGATGGAGAGGTTATGCGCTTCTGCCAGAGCTTTATGACTGAGCTTTACAGACACGTTGGCGCTGACTGCGATGTTCCCGCAGGCGATATCGGTACAGGCGGACGTGAAATCGGCTATATGTTCGGTCAGTACAAGAGAATTACCAACGAGTTCACCGGCGTTCTCACCGGTAAGGGACTCACCTACGGCGGCTCTCTTGCAAGAACTGAGGCTACCGGCTTCGGTCTTTGCTACTTCACCGATGAAATGCTCAAGGCTAACGGCAAGAGCTTCAACGGTCAGACCGTTATCATCTCCGGTTCGGGCAACGTTGCTATCTACGCTACCAAGAAGGCAACTGAGCTTGGCGGCAAGGTTGTAACCGTTTCCGACTCCAACGGCTACATTTACGACCCCGATGGAATTGACCTTGATGTTGTTAAGCAGATTAAGGAAGTTGAGCGCGGACGTATCAAGGAATACGTTGGCAGAACCGCTCACAAGAACGCTGAGTACCACGAGGGCAGCGTTTGGGGCGCAAAGATTAAGGCGGACATCGCTCTTCCGTGCGCTACCCAGAACGAAATCAACGGCGAATTTGCAAAGAACCTCGCTGAAAACGGCGTTTATGCAGTAGCAGAGGGTGCAAATATGCCTTCTACTCCCGAGGCAATCGAGGTTTACTTTGCAAACAATATGCTCTACGGTCCCGCAAAGGCTGCAAACGCAGGCGGTGTTGCTACTTCCGGTCTTGAGATGAGCCAGAACTCCATTCGTTACAGCTGGACGTTCGAGGAAGTTGACCAGAAGCTCCACGGCATTATGCAGTCAATCTTCAAGGCTTGCGACGACGCTTCCAAGGAGTACGGTATGCCCGGAAACTATATGGCAGGCGCGAACATTGCCGGCTTCCTGAAGGTTGCCGAGGCAATGAAGGCTCAGGGCTGCGTTTAATCTTAACGTAATGCAATAATTCAAGCGGGGAACTTCGGTTCTCCGCTTTTTTTGCTCTGTATTCGGTTAGATAACGAGAATTCTTGGCGGAAACCCCTTTGCGCATTTGACTTGTTTGCGCGGCTTTTCAATTTTGTCGGCTTCGAGCCGACAAAAATGTTGGAGGAAACCCCGAGGGGTTTCCCCCAACCCCTTTCCTCTGGGAGAAAAACTCTTGTTTTTCCCCCAGACCCCCTTTAGCGCTTTTGAACGCGTTTGCCGCGCTTCGCGCGGAGTAGCACGGCTTCGCCGCGAGTAGCGGCGCTTCGCGCCGAGTGCCTCCGGCGGCTTGAAACCTTTTTCTGAAGAAAAAGGTTTCAAGTCTTCCAAAAAGACTTTTTTCGCTACGCGGTGCAATTACGCATAATGCAAGTAATCAACAAAACGCGCCCCCCTTTTCTCGGGAGGCGCGCTTTATTATCCAAAATAATCAGTGGTGGAAAAGTCGAATTCCCGTGAACGCCATCGCGATGCCGTATTTATCGCAAACCTCAATGACGTTATCATCGCGGATTGAACCGCCGGGCTGCGCTATATACTTAACGCCGCTCTTGTGAGCGCGCTCGATGTTGTCGCCGAACGGGAAAAACGCGTCCGAGCCGAGCGCCGTGTCGGTCATCGTGTCAAGCCACTCGCGCTTCTTTTCCTTGGTGAACACCTCGGGCTTAACCTTGAAAATCTTCTGCCACTCACCCTCGGCGAGCACGTCCATATACTCATCACCGATATAAACGTCAATCGCGTTGTCGCGGTCAGCACGCTTGATATCGTCAACAAACTGCAAATCCATAACCATCGGAGACTGGCGGAGATACCAGTTATCCGCTTTCTGACCTGCAAGACGTGTGCAGTGGATACGCGACTGCTGTCCCGCGCCGATACCGATTGCCTGTCCGCCCGACGCGTAAGCAACCGAGTTGGACTGCGTGTATTTCAGCGTAATCAGAGCGATTGCAAGGTCGTCGAGAGCGCTCTGCGGAATTTCCTTGTTCTTGGTGGGACGGTTCGCGAAAAGCGCGTCGTTGATGACAAGCTCGTTTCTGCCCTGCTCAAAGGTAATTCCGTACACCTGCTTGCGCTCGATGGGAGCGGGCGTGTAGTTCGGGTCGATTTTGATGATGTTGTAAGTTCCCTTGCGCTTGGATTTGAGGATTTCAAGTGCGTCCGCGTCATAACCGGGAGCGATAACTCCGTCAGATACCTCGCGCTGAATAATTCTAGCTGTTGAAGCGTCGCAGACATCGGAAAGCGCAATAAAATCGCCGAAGCTGCTCATTCTATCGGCACCTCTTGCTCTTGCATACGCGCAGGCAAGCGGAGAAAGCTCGCCCAAATCGTCAACCCAATAAATCTTGGCAAGCGTTTCGGTAAGCGGTCTGCCGATTGCAGCACCCGCGGGAGAAACGTGCTTGAAGGAGGTTGCCGCGGGCATACCGGTTGCCGCTTTAAGCTCCTTGACAAGCTGCCAGCCGTTGAAAGCGTCCATAAAGTTGATGTAACCGGGCTTGCCGTTCAGCACCTCGATTGGCAAATCCGCGCCGCCTTCCATAAAAATTCTGGACGGCTTCTGGTTGGGATTGCAGCCGTATTTGAGTTCAAGTTCGTTCATAAAAAATCCTTTCTCAATCACTTGTTCTTGTTGACAATTCTGCTCTCATACTTACCGGTTTCGATATCGATATAGCGTGTGAAAAGCGAAACCTTGTTGTCCTTGTTAAGGTTGTTCCAGACGAAATCCGTGAACTCGTCGATGCTCATCTCGGGTATAACAACCTCTTTCGGCTCGCCCTCAAAGCTCGGCAAACGCCCGTCCTTTTCATCGCCCGAATAGGTGTGGATAAAGCTGCCTGCGCCGTCAAGCGGATCGCTGTAAGCGAAGGTGTAGCGGCGGCAGGAATCGGGGTTTCCGTCAGCGCTCTTGAGGATTGACATCGCGTAGTTCATCGAGCCGTTTTCAAGGTGTACGATACCCGAAATTCTGGGGGTATAGTTTGGCTTGTCGTCCTCGAAAAAGCGTCCGCGAAGCGACTGCTCAAAGCTCATCTGCTTGTCCATCAGCTCGTAAATCGTATCGGTCTGGTCGCCGTTTGTGACGATGGTTTTGTTGCCGAGAACACGCACCGGCGCGTAAATAATAAGATGCGGGTCGGTCATTTTGCTCTCGTCAAAAGCCTGCGTGCGGATACCCTCGCCGTCCTCAACAAAAACACGGTTGCGGCTGTTTTCGCTTCTGCCCATAATAAAGTACGCGATAACAGCTTTTTTTCCGCTTCTGCCGATAACAATTCCCCTGCCGTGATAAGCAAGAGAGTTTAACTCCTTATCAAGTGTAATCATAAAAACCTCCTGAATCCGTATTATAAGTCAATATAAGCCTTCCCGTCTTTAACGGTAATCCTGTCCTCGCAGAACAGCGAAACCGCTTTCGGAAGCAGCTTCCACTCCACATTCTGCATAATTTTCAGCTGAAGCGATTCGGGAGTATCATCATTTGCGACATCAACTGCGCCTTGCAGAATAATTGCGCCTGCGTCGGCTTTCTCATTGACAAAATGCACCGTAGCACCCGAGATTTTCACGCCGTAAGCCAGCGCCGCTTCGTGTACTTTAAGCCCGTAATATCCCTCGCCGCAAAAGCTTGGAATAAGCGCGGGGTGAACGTTGATAATCTTGTAGGGATACGCTTTTGTGACGCACTCGTCGAGAATCGTCATAAATCCCGCAAGCACAATCAAGTCCGCTTTCTGCTTATTCAGCTCAGCGAGAATAGCTTCGCTGTAATCCTTGGAGTTCGCGTACTCTTTCCTCGGCATAACAACAGCCGGAATACCCGCTTTCTTCGCTCTTTCAATCGCAAAAGCGTCCGCTTTCGAGGAAATAACGCAGGTGATTTTGCCGTTTTTGATGTCGCCGCGTTTTTCCGCGTCAATAAGCGCCTGCAAATTTGTGCCGCCGCCCGACACCAGAACCACAATATTTTTCATAGCTGCTCCTTATTGAATACCAAATCAGTCATCGAACGGAAGCTGAAATTCCACGCTCGAATAAGCGCCGTGACAGCCGTTTTTGTCGCCGTTTTCCATATCGGCATACTCGCTGAAGAACGACAGTCCGAGGTATTGCCGACGTCTGCCGACCTCCATATCCTCGCCGCTTGCTATAAACTCCTCCCACGGTTCACCGCCGATAGTAAGCGTTCCGACAAATGTGTTTTCGGGGTCAAAATCTGTGGAAATATCGCCGCGGCTGACCTTAACGCCTATGCAATAGACAACGCTGTTGCCCTTTGTGTAGCAGAAAATTCCAAGATTATCCCAAGTGAAATTGATATTCTCGCGATTTTTCCCGACAAACTTTCTCGGTTTTCCGAAAATTCCCGTCAAAACCGAAAGATGACACGGGATATCGACAGGCTTGCCGTTGATAATAAGCTTCTCACCCGTTACGTCGAGGACAAGCTCTCCCGCGTTAATTTTCTGCTTTTTCCCGCCGAAAAAATTCTTGAAAAAAGCCGAAAATCCCATAATTCTCCTAAATCAATAGTTAAACAGCACGCCTACCGTACCCTCAACGGTTGAGCCGATGACAAACGCGTCCTCACCCGTTGAGCGCAGGATTTCGACAGCCTTCTCAGCGTCCACCTGATCAACAACAACCGCCATTCCGATACCCATATTAAAGGTATTGTACATATCGTGCTCGCTGATGTTGCCTTCCTTCTGAAGAAGGGCAAAAATCGGCGGTACGGGGAAGCTTCCCTGCTTGATTTTCGCGGAAATTCCGTTGGGGAGCATTCTCGGAATATTCTCATAGAAGCCGCCGCCGGTGATGTGCGAAATACCCTTTACGGGAACCTTTTCAATCAAATTCAGCACGGATTTAACGTAAATCTTCGTGGGCGTGAGCAAGGTTTCGCCGAGCGATTTTCCAAGCTCGGGGATAAGTGCCTTGAGCTTCTGCTCGTTGAGGTTGAACACCTTGCGAACGAGAGAAAATCCGTTTGAGTGAACGCCGCTCGATGCGATACCGATAATAGCGTCGCCGGGATTGATTTTGGAGCTGTCGATAATTTTCTTCTTATCGACAATACCGGTTGCGTAGCCCGCGATATCATACTCGTCCTCAGCCATCATACCGGGGTGCTCAGCGGTTTCGCCGCCGATAAGCGCGCAGCCCGCCAGAACGCAGCCGTCCGCCACGCCTCTTACAATCTCGGCAACCTTTGTGGGAATGTTCTTTCCGATTGCGATGTAATCGAGGAACCAGAGCGGCTTCGCGCCGCAGCAAATGATATCGTTCACGCACATAGCAACGCAGTCGATACCGATTGTGTCGTGCTTGTCCATAAGCATAGCGATTTTGAGCTTTGTGCCGACGCCGTCCGTTCCCGAAACCATAACAGGCTCGGAAATGCCGCTCAAATCGGGCTGAAACAGACCGCCGAAGCCGCCGATACCCGAGATGCAGCCGGGGATTTTTGTGCGCTCAACGTCGTCCTTCATGAGCCTTACGCTCTCGTAACCCGCCGTTACGTCAACTCCCGCCGCCTTGTAGCTTTCACTGTAACTATTCATTTTTCTCTCCTTTTAGCAGTGCTGATGTTAATAGAACGCTGCATTGCAGCAATTGTTTACTCTTCAAACTTTGTTTCAAACTTATCCTTGGGAATTTCATCGGGAACATCAATAGGATATTTTCCCGTGAAACAGCCCTTGCAGAAGCCGCATTCCGCGTTTTCCGCAATCTCGACAACGCTCTCCGGACTCAGAAAACCGAGCGTGTCCGCGCCGATAATTTTCGCGATTTCTTCAACGGTGTGGTGATTTGCGATAAGATTTTTCTTGTTGTCGATATCCGTGCCGAAATAGCACTCGCTGATAAACGGCGGCGAGGAAATCCGCATGTGTATTTCCTTTGCGCCCGCGTTTCTCAGGAGTTTTACAACTTTAGCCGAGGTCGTTCCGCGAACGATGCTGTCGTCAACGAGAACAACTCGCTTGCCCTTGACCGTTTCGGAAAGGACGTTCAGCTTGATTTTCACGGAATTTTCGCGCTGTCCCTGAGTCGGCTGAATAAAGGTTCTGCCGATGTAGCGGTTTTTGATAAAGCCGACGCCATACGGAATACCCGACTCCTGCGAGTATCCGAGCGCCGCGTCAAGACCGCTGTCGGGGCAACCGATGACAACATCTGCGTCAACGGGGTGCTGCTGCGCTAGAAAATGCCCCGCGCGAAGCCTTGCCTTGTGAACCGAAGCGCCTTCGATAACCGAGTCGGGACGCGCAAAATACACAAATTCAAACACGCAAAGCGAGCTTTTTCCGCCGCAGTGGGTTTTGATGCTGTCGATGCCGTTTTCATCGATAACGATGATTTCTCCCGGCTCGATGTCGCGTACAAATTTCGCGCCGATGCAGTCAAAAGCACAGGTTTCACTTGCGACAACCCAGCCCTCGCCATCGGGAAGCTCACCCAGAGCAAGCGGTCTGAAACCGTTCGGGTCGCGCGCGGCAATCAGTTTTTTCGGCGACATAATAACCAGCGAATACGCGCCTTTTATGCGGTGCATTGCGCGCTCAACCGCCTGCTGAATAGAACCGCACTCCAGACGTTCTCTCGTAATCGCGTAGGAAATAACCTCGGTGTCGCTTGTCGTGTGGAAAATTGCGCCGTGAAGCTCAAATTCCCTGCGTAAATCAAGCGCGTTTATGAGGTTTCCGTTGTGAGCGATGGCAAGCGAGCCTTTGACGTGCCGAACCGTGAGCGGCTGGCAGTTTTCGCTGTTCACGCCGCCTGTTGTCGAGTAGCGGACGTGACCGATTGCGATTTTTCCGTCCTCAAATTCGCCGAGATTTTTCTCGTTGAACACCTCGTTCACCAAACCAACGCCCTTGCGCGTTTTAAACACGCCGCGCTCGTTCACGACAATGCCGCAGCTCTCCTGACCTCTGTGCTGAAGAGCGTACAGCCCAAAATAAACCGAGGAAGCAACATTCGCGGGCTTATTTGAGTAAATCCCGAAAACGCCGCACTCCTCATGAAGATTACCGGACAAAAAATCATATCCTTTCTTATCCCGCACACACTTTTATAAATATATCTATCTGTAATTTAGTCCTGTTTACCGTTCCAGCAGTAGGTGCAGAGCTTGCATTCGGGAAGTCCGACTGCTTTTTCCGTACCCTCTAGGAACTGAAATTCAAGCGAAGTGAGCTTCAAACGGCGGCAGATTTCATCTCTGAGTCGCTTGCCGCGTTCGGTTTTGGAGTCGGCGTATTCCCGTATGTATTTTACGCCCTCTTCACCCTCGTATTCGTGAATAATTCTGCGCGCGATGAGGTCAAGCTCGGAGGTGCTGCGCGAGAAATTCAGGTACTTGCAGCCGTACATAATCGGCGGACAAGCCGAGCGCATGTGAACCTCTTTTGCGCCGTTTTCGTAGAGGAACTCAACAGTTTCGCGCATCTGCGTTCCTCTGACAATGCTGTCGTCAACGAAAAGCAGCTTCTTCCCCTCGATAAGCTCGTGTACGGGAATAAGCTTCATCTTCGCGACTTTGTTTCTCATCGCCTGACTTTGCGGCATAAAGCTGCGCGGCCAGGTGGGAGTGTACTTTATAAAAGGTCTTGCAAACGGGATTCCGCTGCGGTTCGCATAGCCGATTGCGTGAGGAATACCGGAATCCGGCACGCCGCACACATAGTCAACATCGGGCAAAGTGCCGTTTTCGATATCGTACTCAGCCATAATCTGACCGTTTCTCGCGCGCATAACTTCGACGTTCACGCCCTCGTAAACCGAGTTCGGGTAGCCGTAATACGTCCACAAAAACGTACAAATACGCAGCGCGTCGGGATTTCCCTCGCCGATAACCTCAACGCTGTCCGCGGTGATTTTGACGATTTCCGCCGGCTGAAGCTCGCGATAGGTCTTGTAGCCGAGCTTCTGGAACGCGAAGCTCTCGAACGAAACGCAATAGCCGTCGTCGCTCTTACCGATTATAATAGGCAAGCGTCCGAACTTGTCGCGCGCCGCGATAATGCAGTTTTCCGTGAGGATAAGCAGCGACATTGTTCCGTCAATTCTGTCCTGCGCGTAGCGAATACCCTCGGCAAAGCTGTCCTTTTGAGCAATCAGCGCGCCGATAAGCGCCGAGGAGTTGACCTTGCTGCTGCTCATAGTTTCAAAGCTTGCCAGCCTGCTGTCGAAAAACTCATTGCAAAGCTCGTCCGCGTTGTTGATGATACCGATGTTGCAGACGGCGATGCTGCCGAGCTTCGAGCGCAGGAGAATGGGCTGCGGGTCGGTATCGCTTATGCAGCCGATACCGATATTTCCCGACATACCCTCGATATCGTTTTCAAATTTTGTTCTGAACGGGGAGTTTTCGATGCTGTGAATTCCCCTCTGAAAGCCCTTTTCGGGTGAATACACTGTCATACCGCCGCGTCTTGTTCCCAAGTGCGAGTGATAGTCCGTTCCGAAAAAAACGTCCTCAACACAGCTTTTCTTCAAAGCCGCTCCAAAAAATCCGCCCATTTTATCTCCACACTCCGAGTTTTTATTTATTTTTGCAGAATTATTACTTTGCAGACATAATTCTCTTCATAATCTCGTTGTACGCGTCCTCAACGCCGCCCATATCGCGACGGAAACGGTCCTTGTCGAGTTTCTCGTGAGTTGTGGAATCCCAGAAACGGCAGGTATCGGGAGAAATCTCGTCTGCGAGAAGGATTTTGCCGTGGAAACGACCAAACTCAATCTTGAAGTCAATCAAATCGATGTTGAGCTTCTTGAAGAAGCCGAGCATAAACTCGTTCACCTTGAACGCATACTTTGCAATTTCATCAATTTCCTCTTTGGTTGCAAGACCAAGACCGAGCGCGTAGTAATCGTTGATGAACGGGTCGCCGAGTTCGTCGTTCTTGTAGCTGAACTCAAGCGTCGGGCACTTGAGAGGAGTACCCTCAGCAATGCCGAGCTTTTTGGAGAAGCTGCCTGCGGCAACGTTTCTCACGATAACCTCAAGAGGCACGATTTCAACCTTCTTAACCAGCGTTTCTCTGTCGGAAAGCTCCTCGACAAGGTGCGTGGGAACGCCCTCTTTTTCAAGCAGGCTGAACATAAAGTTGGTCATCTTGTTGTTGATGACGCCCTTTCCGACGATTGTGCCCTTCTTCTCGCCGTTGAAAGCGGTTGCGTCGTCCTTGTAGTCAACAATAACGTAGTCGGGATTATCGGTTGCGAAAACCTTCTTTGCCTTTCCCTCGTAAAGCTGTTCCTTTTTTGTGCAGTTCATAAAAATTCTCCTTTTCTTTGATTAACGTTCACGGCAATGCCGAGTAAATGCAAAATTACTTTTCGGTAAAAAGCTCTTCCTGAAGCTTTCTGTCCTTCTCGTTGATTTTCTCAATCATCTTGCGCTTTTCAATACTGAGCTGAGCCTCAAGCGCCTCGTTGCTGAGAGCGAGCATCTGTACGGCAAGGATAGCTGCGTTTTCCGCGCCGTCCACGGCAACAGTTGCCACGGGAATGCCCGAGGGCATCTGAACGGTTGATAAAAGCGCGTCCATACCGTCAAAATTCTTGCCCGAACAAGGGATTCCGATAACGGGAAGCGTTGTGTGAGCCGCAACAATTCCCGCAAGATGCGCCGCCATACCCGCCGCGCAGATAATAACGCCGAAGCCGTTTCCTCTTGCCTTTTCGGCAAATTCGCTTACAGCTCTGGGGGTTCTGTGCGCGGACATTATCCTGCACTCATACTCCAAGCCAAAGCTCTTGATTTTATCGAGAGCCTTTCTTACAACGGGCAAATCGCTGTCGCTGCCCATAATTACCGCAACTTTTTTTGCTGCCATATCAAAACTTCCTTTCAAAAATAATATCAAATAAAAATAGCTGTATAATGCAATACAGCTAAAAATCGGTTTTTTGTGCAACTATTCCGTAAAAATCACACGATATTTCACACGAAAAACACTTTTTCCAAAACATCGTTCCGTTCTCCTGTCAAAAAATGGATTTTACGCTTAAAGCTGCAAATAAACCCTCATTCTTATTTTACTATAATTCTCCCGAAATTGCAAGGGGTTTTTAAAATTTTTTCAAAATCGGCGCTGTCAAAGTATTCTGGAGTTGTTTATAACCACGCCGAAGGTAACTCCGAGAGAGTGCGCGGCGGTTCGGCAAACGCTCATTCTGGAGAGGAAAATCTCGAAATATTCCATAACCGAGCTGATTTTGAGGTCGATTTTGAGACTGAGGATAAGCTCCTTGTTGTTCTCGGCGAACATCAGCTCGGAGCTTTCAACGGCGTAGTTCACGCGGTCGTGGATATCTGCGGCAAGGTTTTCGCTGCTCGGGACAAACGGCTGCCCGTCCTTTCCGCGAACGCGCGTTCTGCGAACATCGGACTTGTCCGCTATAATCAGCGCCGCGGCAATCGGAGTCACGGGATAAGCGCTTCCCTCGTCGTGGTTGCCGATAGCCGAAACGACGCGCGAAATCTCCTCGGCGGGCATTCCGAGCTTATCCAGCAGTCGAAACGCCATAATCGCGCCCGTTTGCGCGTGTCCGACTCTGTTCACGACATTCCCGATATCGTGAAGATAAGCGGCAATCTGTGCCAGCTCGCAGGTTCTCGCATCATAGCCGAGCGTGTTCAAAATCATAAACGCGTTTGTCGCCGCGCGTTCAACGTGCGCTTTTGAATGCTCCGTGTAGCCGATAGCGGAAAGCGCTTCGTCCGCGAATTTGATGTACGTCTGAACATCGCTGTTTATTTTGATGTAATCGTAGGTAATGTTGCTCATAAAATCTCCTTAAAATCAACGAAGGAAGTCAATTATCCATATTATTGTTCCGCAAGCCGACGGAATAAACACCAAAGCGCCGATAATTATTGTCGCGAGAGCGTTTCCGTCGATAACAAAGCCGAAAATCCTGCTTTTCAGCACACGTTTTCTCTTCCCCTCAACATAGAGCTTCTTTTTCATCATCATTTCACCGGGGAAGATATTCCGGAACTCTTGTTCACCCACGCGGTAAACTGCGGCGGGAAAGCGTTTTGTATCGTCAAGGCGCAGAAATTCCGCTTTGACGGGCTTTGAGGTGACGAGAAGGAACAGCGCCGCGATAAAGAACAGCGCCGTGAGGACGATTGCGCCCGCCAGAATCCACATCAGAAGCATTCCCACATCGGCAAGCCCGAATCCCAGACAAAGCATCAGCAAGGCAAACAATCCGAAGCCTATTACATATTCCACAAAATCACCCTCTGTTATTTTAGCATATTTCCTATATTTTGTCAACCGTTATCTCAAAAATCGAAGATTTTGTATTTAGTTTATTGACTTAATGACAGAAATGTGGTATAATAAAGATAATTATAAGTTGTTTATGGAAGGGAGGGATTTTCCTGAAAAAGCGGATTTTGATTTTGGCAATAACGGCGCTTTTGTGCGGGTGCAGCGCGGGTTCTCATAAAAACGCGTCAAGCGCTCCGAGCACCGATGAATCAACCGACAGCTCGCTGCCTTTCGATGACTATTATCCCGATATTCAGCCGGACACGCCCGTTCTGACCTATCTCGGACGGCGCGATTTAAAAGGCTCGGACGCGCTTTCGCTTTACAAAAAGACGTTTGCCGCGGATTATTCGGAGTCGGAAACGCTTATTCGCGAATATTGCTCCGAATATCGCCTTGCGGACGCGCTTTCTGAGAAAATCTCCTCCGACCGTTCTCCCGACCTCACGGACAAGCTCCCGAACAGCTATCCTTACCTGATATCAAAAAATTATTACGAGGATTTGACGAAATATCTCGACAGAAGCGCGCCGCAATGGGAAGAATACGCGCCTTATATCGATTATTACAGCTATGGTGAACATCACTTTTTCTACCCCGAAACCGTGACCGCCGCGCCGCGTTTTCTCGTGTACTGCAAGGAGCGGTTTTCAACGCTCGGGATAACCGACCCCGAACAGCTGTTCTACGAAAATAAGTGGACGAGAACCGAATTTATAAACGCCGCGAAAACGTTTTGCGGAGCAATGGGCGGAGTCGGAGTTTACGGTGATTACATCACGGACAGCTTCATCTCGGCAGCCGGCGAAACCGTTTTTGCAAAATCCGAAAACGGTCAGCTTGTGTGCAACCTGAACAGCGAAAAAATTACCGAGGTTTTCGATTTCCTGAAAAACGAGCTTTCCGCAAAAATGAACACCGAAAATTTCACGGGCTACGATAAGATTATAAACGGACGCGCGGCTTTTTTGCTGGTTGACGAGGAGGGCTATGAGGAGCTTTTGAAAATCGATTCATGGAAAACCTACGGCGCAGTTCCCGTTCCGAAAAGCGATGAAAGCGAAATCTATTACTGCGCGGCAAGCTGCGATGGTTTTCTTGTACCGAAGGGCGCGAAAAACGTCAAGGGCGCGGCTTGCTTTATAAACTGCGGAAGAATTGTCGCTCAGCAAAAGGAAAACGAAGAA
>SFJQ01000129.1 GCA_004555855.1 [Eubacterium] saphenum
TTATGGAAATGTCAATAGCTCAGCTGTCTATGGATATGGCGAGCGCAAACCTTCAGAATGCGCTGTCTGTCGGTATGCTCAAAAAGAATATGGAAGCTACCGAGCAAACTATGGAAGCGTTCACAGATATGATGGCGAATATGCCTTCTCCCGACGGAAGAGGACAGCTTCTGAACGTTTTGGTTTAATAAAATCGACAAATGCTCCCGATTTTGGGAGCATTTTTGTGCAGTTTTTCAGCCCTCTCAGACGCGAGAGGGCTTTGTTTTTTTATAAAGCACCCCGGAAATAAAGACCGCGAGTCAGCTTTCCGTCAGGCTTTTTGCCGTTTTTGTACATTTCAAATATCGGCGCAAGCTCGGTTTCATCGGTAAATTTCAGCACGGCAAAATCAAACTTTTCCAGAATTTCCCTTTTATCGCTCATCACCAGCACATCGGGGTTAAGCAGCTCGACTGAATTTCCGCCGCAATGCACGGGAACACGGTTTCCCATGCGGTCAAGGAGCGCCTCGCCGCAGACTTTCCCCTCCCCAAACGGCGTTTTTCTCCCGCACGGCGCGCCGTCCGAAATCGGGCATCTGCGCGTTATCATCAGCGGCAAGCGCCCGTAAGCCAAAATTCCGCGCGATATCGGGCAGCTAATTTCGGACAATATTGCCGCCGTTCCCTCAAACGAAAGCGTGATGTCCTCGAAGCCAAATTCCCCGCAAACCCGCGCTGAGAGCGAGTTCAGCACGTTCATACGAAATCCTCCGAGAACCGAAAATCCGTGCTTTTTCAGAAGGAACGCGTGCCCGAGAGTGTGCGCGAGCGCCTTTGTAAAGCCAAATTCCCGCAGCTTTTCAAGCCGTTTTTCGGTTTCCTCCTCGCAGTCCGAGAGAATAAAAGGCGGTATTATCGCAATTTTTTCCTTTTGCGGTGTATTTTCCGACAGCAGTCCCATCGGCGCGTAAATCAGCTCAAACGGCAGCTCCAACGCCTGTTTCAGCTGTTTTTCATCGGAAACCTCCGCGCGGAATTGCACGGGCTTGTGAATATTATTCGATATTTCGTGAGAATATTCAAGAGGCAAAACTTGGTATTTCGGCGAATTTTTCTCGAGAACAAGCGCTTCCAGCTTTTGACAGATTTCCCGCCTTAACGCATTCAGAACCGCCGCCGAAACGTACAGTCCTTCGTCAACCTCGGCGGTGATTTTTCCCGCTTTAAACTGCGTTCCGCCGAGCTTTTTCATTCTCTCGGCAACCGTTTCCGCGGAAAGCTCAGCTCCTCTTGCTTTCTCGGGAGCATTCTCGCTTTCAACCGAAATTTCGCCGTAAACGCAAGCAGCCTTTGCGGTGATTTTGTCGCCGATTTTCACGGAAATATCGACGTAAATCCTCGGAAATTCCGCTTTGTAAAGCTCTTTTATGCCGTTCAGGGCTTTCGCGGAGTTTTCAACGTCCTCTTTCCCGCGAACGCCTTGCATATTATTCATTTTTCCAGTGTAATATTCATCGGTTAACCCGCCGCGCGAAAAAATATCGCCAAGTCGGTTTTTGTCGTAAAATTCCCCATCAAGGCTCTTTCTGCAAGCGTCTGTGGCGCACGCGACGTACTCGGGGCGCTTCATTCTGCCCTCGATTTTGAACGAAGCAATCTCCGGCAGCTCCCGCAGATGCCCGATAATCGAGCCGTCCTTCAGAGAAATCACGTTGTGCCGGTCCTTGTACGAAAAATCCAGCCGGCAAGGCTGCGCGCAAAGTCCGCGGCTGCCGCTTCTCCCGCCCAAAACGCTGCTCATATAGCACTGCCCGCTCACGCACACGCAAAGCGCGCCGTGTACGAAAATTTCAAGCTCTGCCGATGTTTTTGCCTTGATTTCGCGGATTTCCTTTTCGGACAACTCGCGCCCGATAACAACGCGCGAAAATCCCATTTTTTCTGCCGCTTTCACGCCGTTTACGCTGTTCAGCGACATCTGCGTTGAAGCGTGCCGCGGCATCTCGGGGCAGATTTTTTCGGCGATATAGGCAGCTCCCAAATCCTGTATTATCAAGCCGTCTGCGCCGCATTGTGCCGCCGTTTTCACGCACTCGGCAAAATCCTTTATTTCATCATCGTAAATCAGCGTGTTCAGCGTGACGTACAGCTTCACGCCGCGCTTGTGGCATTCACGAGCAGCTTCGGCAAGCTCCTCATCAGAAAAATTTTCGGCGTTTTTACGCGCCGAAAATCTCTTCATTCCAACATATACCGCGTCTGCGCCCGTGTTGAGCGCTGCGGGCAGGCTCTGCGCTCCCCCGCACGGTGCTAAAATCTCGTTCATAGTGTAAGCTGACCGTCCTCAAGCATTTCTTTGAGCTGCTTGTCAAGCGACGCGTTCGTCTTTTTCAGCGACTTGACTTCCTTCGAAAGCTCGGCGTTTTTCTCGGAAAGCTCCTCGTTCTTGTCCTTCAGCTTCTCAACCTCGGACTTCAAATCCTCGCTGCCCGTTTCTTTCAAGGCAGCGTTTTCGCTCTCGGCTTTCGTGAGTTTTTCCATCAGCTCGGCAGCCTGCGCAGTCGCCTTATCCAACTCGGCTTTCGCCTTTTCAAGTTCGCCCGACTTCGCGTTTAAATCGGACTTCGCCTTTTCAAGCTCGCCGGACTTTTCGCTTAGCTCTTTCTGCAGCTTGTCCTGCTCGCCTTTTCCCGCTTCAAGAGCAGACTTCTCCTCTTTCAGAGCAGCGTTCGCCTTATCAAGCTCATCGTAAGCCGAAACCAGCTCCTCGTAATCCTTTGTAACCTTGGAAAGCTGCTCGGAGAGTTTCTTCTCGGCGTCGGAGCTTTCTGCGCTCTTTTTGAGCTGCTCGTCCTTTGATTTGATTTCATCGTCGAGCGCTTTCGCCTTTTTCTCGGCATTTTCGGCTCTGTTCCTGAAATCCGACATACTTCTGTTCAGCGTGTCGTTTGCCGCTTTGAGCGTGTTTCTCTCGATTTCAAGGCTGTCCGAGCGCTTTTTCTCACGGTGATAAGCTTCCTCAAAATTCTGTGCCTTATCCAGCTTTTCGAGCAGCCGCTTGTTCTCCGAAGAAACGCTCACGGCTTTTTCGTTCTCCTTTTGAAGCTCCGCGATACGCTTATCCTTCTCGGCAACCAGTTTCTTCTGTTTTTCAAGATTTTCCGCGTTGTCCTTTGATGTCGCGGAAAGCTGCGAGTTCTTCTTTTCAAGGGTTTCTGCGTTTTTCTTCGCTTCGTCGAGCTGCTTTTTCAGAGCTCCCGCCTCGGCAGCCTTTACGTTCGCGTCTTTGAGAGTTTCCGCGAGCTGCTCGTTTTTGCCCTCAAGCTCCGAGAAACGCTTCGACAGCTTCTCAAACTCGTCCTTAACCTTCAAAAGCTGCGCGTTCTCGCTTTTGAGCGTCTTGTTCTCCTCAACGGCTTTCTTAGCGGCAGCCTCTCCCGATTCAAGCCGCTCAAGCTCGGCTTTAACCTGCGATAAACCCGATTTCAGCTCCTCTATTTCATTAAAGCACTCCAGCGCAGACAAAACCGCAGCGTCTTCTTTGCTAATATCCGTGTTTGAATCACAGTATTCCGCAATTTTTCCGTCAACAGCTTTTGCAGCAGCAATCAGCAAATCACG
>SFJQ01000024.1 GCA_004555855.1 [Eubacterium] saphenum
AAATCGAAAAATACAGCGATATCTTAACCAAGGACAAAACCGATTTTGTCTACTCCAAGAGCCAGTTTTTGATTGACGCGCAGGAGAAAATCAAAAACGGAGTTATCCAGTTCAGCGTAACAAAGGAAGGATTTACAGCGAAAACGCGCTATGACAGCGAAAAGCTCGTCTGCTTCAGCGTGCCTTACTGCAAGGGCTGGAGCGCTCAAATCAACGGCGAGCCCGCCGAGGTTGACAAAATAAACGGCGGTCTTTGCGGAATACGCGTTCCCGAGGGGCTTTGCGAAATCACCTTCACTTACAGAACTCCCGGTCTTACAATCGGCATTATCTGCACCGTTGCGGGCATTCTGCTCCTTGCGGTTTATATGGTTGTCTTCAAACTTATCAAGCGCCAGAAGCCCCTGACCTACGCTCATCTTTACGCACTAAATCAACTTGACGGCGTGAAGGCGCACAAGTCTTATATCAACGCGGTTACAAGCCGGTTTTCCGAGAACGAGCAGCCGAAAAAGGCTTTCCGACTGCCGAACAGCGAAGTAAATTCTCCGAAAAATCCGACAGAAACTGACGCTCCCGATAACGGAAAAAACGGTGAAAATAACGAATAACGAGGTGTTTTTATGCGTCTTGAGGAAAAAACAATTTCAAGCGAGCAGATTTATGACGGTAAAGTGGTAAAGCTGTTTGTCGATAAAGCCGAGGTTGAAAACGGCGATATCGTCACGCGCGAGGTGATAAAACACCCCGGCGGGGTTTGCGTCGTGCCGCTTGACGAAGACGAAAACGTGATTTTCGTGCGGCAGTTCAGATATCCGCACGGACGTGTTTTTCTGGAAATTCCCGCGGGAAAGCTGGAAGTCGGCG
This sequence comes from [Eubacterium] saphenum, assembly GCA_004555855.1. Taxonomy (GTDB): domain Bacteria; phylum Bacillota; class Clostridia; order Oscillospirales; family Ruminococcaceae; genus CAG-115. Next base: position 868 of record SFJQ01000024.1, read on the forward strand.
AAAATCACCGCGAGTGCGGTCTGCGTGAGCTGAAAGAGGAAACAGGCTGCGTCTGCGACAGCTTCGAGTACCTCGGAAACCTTGTCCCCACGCCCGCTTACGACAGCGAAGTTATTCACATGTATCTCGCGCGCGGGCTTCATTCGGGTGAACAAAAGCTCGATGAGGACGAGTTTCTCGAAACAGAAAAAATACCGCTTAAAAAAGCGGCAGAAATGATATTGAAAAACGAAATCGCGGACGCAAAAACACAAATCGCGATTTTAAAGACGGTTTGTCTGCTTCATCACTGCATATAATCGTGATACGCGCAGAGAATTTTTTGCTCAAGCTCCTCGCGGATATCCGAGGAAATCGGGTGAATTATGTCGCGGAACATTCCGCTTTCCTCGCGGCGCGATGGCATTGCCACAAACATTCTGTCGTCGCCCTGAACCAGCTTGATGTCGTGAATGGCAATCGCGTTGTCAATCGTTATCGAAACCACCGCGCGAAGTCTGCCCTCGTGCATCGTTTTTCTGATTTTAATGTCGCTTATCTCCATAGTAACCTCCAACAATGTTTTGTCGGTAAGTATTGTGGGATAAAAGTGCCGGAATATACATAAATTAGTCATAACAAATCCAAATTTTTGGGAGGAGCTGTCAACTTGGAGAACTTTCTTAAAGGAAAAAAACATATCCATTTTATCGGCATCGGCGGAAGCGGTATGTACCCGCTCGCGCAGATTTTACACACAAAGGGGTATTATTTAACAGGCTCCGATAATAACGAAACCGCTACCCTCAAAGCCGTGAGAAATATGGGTATTCCCGTGACTTTGGGGCAGGCTGCCGAAAACATCAAAGGCGCGGACTGCATCGTCTATTCCGCGGCGATTATGGAGGACAACCCCGAGCTTATCGCCGCAAAAGCTGCACAGAAAAACGGTGTTTATGTTGCCGAGAGAAGCGAGCTTCTGGGGCTTGTAACCGAGCAGTTCAGCAAGGCTTTCTGCGTTTCCGGCACTCACGGAAAAACCACCACAACCTCGATGCTCACGATGATTATGCTTGCGGCAAATGTTGACCCGTCGGCGGTTATCGGCGGCAAGCTGAAGGCTATCGGCGGCAGCGGCAGAGCTGGAAAAAGCGAATATATGGTCTGCGAAGCGTGCGAGTTTAAGGACACGTTTTTGCACCTGTTCCCGAACATCTCGATTATACTCAACATCGACCGCGACCACATGGATTATTTCAAGACAATGGAGCGGCTCAAGGACAGTTTCACGAAATTCTGCAACCTCACAACCGATATTATCGTGGCAAACGGCAGCGATGAAAACACGATGGAGGTTGTTAAAAAGTGCAGCACGAATGCGAAAATCGTGACTTTCGGCAAAACAAATTCCTGCGATTTTTACCCCGAGAATATCACACAGATTTCCGATTTCTCGTGGAAGTTTTCGCTGATGAATAAGGGAACTCTGCTATCGGAAATTGAAGTAAACGTTCCCGGTATCCACAATGTTTACAACGCGGTTGCGGCTTGCGCGGCGGCTTATTCGGCGGGAATCCCGATTGAGGCAATAAAGGACGGAATGGCTGGATTTCACGGCGCGATGCGGCGATTTGAGCGGCTTGACGAGATTGACGGTGTGACGTTTGTGGACGATTACGGACACCACCCCGCCGAGATTGCCGCTACCCTCAAAACCGCGAAAACCATGAGTTTCAAGCGCGTTTGGGTTGTTCACCAGCCGTTCACCTACTCGAGAACAGCGATGCTTCTCGATGATTTTGCAAGCGCGCTTTCAATCGCCGACAAGGTTGTCCTCACGGAAATTATGGGCAGCCGCGAGAAAAACACCTTCAACATCTACGCGAAGGATTTGGCAGCGAAAATCGACGGGTGCGTGTGGTTTCCGACGTTTGAGGAAGTCGCGCGGTACGTTGTGGATAACGTTCAGAGCGGCGATTTGGTGATAACAACAGGCTGCGGCGATGTGTACAAGGTTGCCGATATGATGATTGAGATGATGAAAAAATGAGTGAAATTCGTGATTATATTCAGTCCCAAAAGGACGAAATTCTGCGGGTTCTCGGAGAACTCGTTGAAATCCCGAGCGTTATGGGCGAACCCTCGGAAAACGCGCCTTTTGGCGTTGAACCGAAACGCGCTCTTCTGAAAACGTGCGAAATCTGCGAAAAATTCGGGTTTTCCGTCAAAAATTGTGAGAACGCGATTGGCTTCGCGCAATATGGCGAAACTGCGGATTTGGGGATTTTGTGCCACTTGGACGTTGTTCCCGCAGAAGGAAAAGGCTGGAAAACCAACCCGTTTTCCCTCGTCAACAAGGACGGCATTTTGTACGGGCGCGGCGTTATTGATGACAAAGGTCCGGCGGTCGCGGCACTTTTCGCGCTGAAATGCGTGAAAGAACTCGGTTTTCCGCTGAAGAAGGGCGTGCGGCTGATTTTCGGCACGAACGAAGAAAACGGCTCAGCTGACCTCGAAATCTACAAAAAGCACGACAAATTTCCGCCGATGGTGTTCACGCCGGACGCGGGTTTTCCCGTCATAAATATCGAAAAAGGTATGGCGCGCTCGCGGTTTAAGGGGAAATTCCTCGGCGGCGCTTTGAAGAGTTTTCACGGCGGCAAAATCCCGAATGCCGTTCCCGACAGCGCTTGCTGCGAGATTTGCGGAATTTCCCGCGATAACGTTGAACAAGCGATTGCAGGCGATAAAACGGGCGCGGTGTTCAAGATAACGCAAAACGGCGATATTCTCGCGATTTCCTGCGAGGGCAAGCCCGCTCACGCGTCTACTCCGGAAAGCGGCATAAACGCTGTTACGGCGCTGATTTCGCTGCTGAATAAAATTGTCGATAACTCCATTCTCGCGGGACTGGAAACGCTTTTCCCGTTCGGCGAAACAAACGGCGCAGCCTGCTCTCTCAAAAGCTCGGACAAGCACGGCGCGCTTACCGCGGTTTTCAGCATTTTTGATTACGACGAAAACGGCTGTTCGGGAACGGTTGACGTGCGTTTCCCCTGCTGCAAAAATCTGGCGTTTGTCGTTGAAACGGAGCGCGCAGCTTTCGGGAAAATCGGGCTGGAATTTGACGGGTATATGGGCGACGAGCCGCATATTGTTCCCGAAAACAGCGATTTTATCAGAACGCTTTTGTCGGTGTACGAGAAAATCGAGGGCGAGCGCGGCTATTGTCGGGCAATCGGCGGCGGAACTTATGTTCACGATATCGAAGGCGGCGTGGCTTTTGGCGCAGAACGCGGCGATACCGACTACAATATGCACGGCGACAACGAATTTATCACGTTGGACGAGCTTTTGCGTGACGCGGAACTTTTCGCCGAGGCGATAAAAGAAATTTGCTGTTAAGTATTGCAAAATTTGTCGAAAAGTGGTATAATTGGATTGAACAAGAGATATAAGGTTAACAGAAGAAAGGAAAATTTTTATGAAAAAATACATGGCTTTAGCGGCATTTGCTGCGGTTTTACTCTGCGGCTGCGCGAACGATGAAGGTACTACTTCCACTATTCAGCAAAGCAGCTCGACAACAGCATCATCGAGCGTTGACCCGCTTGTATCCTCGCTTATGAGCGATTTGGATATCTCGATTCCCGAAGGCGGCACGACTTCCTTTTCTCAATCGGCTACAGTCGCCAAAACCACCGTCAACAGAAAAGCGACCTATGGTGCCGAGAAAAATTATGTTGTCAAAGGCAATAAACAACTGATTTTTGCGGAAGGCGGCGAACTCACGATTGAAGGAAAGTTTGACGCTCAAAACGGCTGCAAAATCACCATTCAAAAGGGCGGCGCGCTTATCCTCAACGGCGAGAGCTCGCTTAACTGCGATTTGTACATAGAAGAGGGCGGAAAGCTGGTTGTCGGCGAAAACGGCAAGGTTTCCGGAAGCGGCACGATTTTCATATTCAACAGCGACTGCCTCGAGGATACCACGAAAATCGAAAACAACATTAAAATTACTGGCTAAACAAACATGGGGGAAAAATGAAACACATAAAATATCTGGGAATAGCAGCTGCAATTCTGCTTTGCGGCTGCAATAGCACGAAGCTCGAAAATATGGACAGCTCAACCGACATCAGCACTTCACCGACAAGTTCTTCGGGAATCGACACTTCCTCGACAAGTTCTTCGCAAACCGGCTCCTCGCAGACAACAAGCAGCGAGGATACTTATTCTTCGTCATCAATTGAGAATGAATTCACGGTATCCGAGAAACATTCTATTTCCCAAACCGATTCATTCGATGTTAGCAAAGACGACACGTTTTTCATCGTAAACGGCGGCGAACTCACGGTTGACGGGAAACTGACCTCCGAAAACGGCGGCAAAATCATCATTGAAAACGGCGGAGTTCTTATTCTGAACAACGACTCACAGCTCGACTGCGATTTGACTGTCAAAAAAGGCGGAAAGCTGATTGTCGGCGAAAACGGCAAGGTTTCGGGAAGCGGTTCGATTACGGTTGAAAATTCGTTTGATGAAATCGAGTGCAGCGGCAGCGTTACCGTGAAAATTATCCCGCCTGCTCCCATTACCGAAAACGGCGTAACAACAGTCGGCGGCGTGCTTATCGTCAACAAAAAGTACTCTATCCCGTCGGATTTCGGCTCGGAGCTTATTACCGATGATGACGCGGGAACAGGTCTTATTCGCGACGAGGCTTATGACGCGCTTTGCGAAATGCGAGAGGCGTCGGGTTATACAATGTCCATAGTTTCGGGCTTCAGAAGCTACCGCACTCAAACCGTGATTTACAACCGAAATGTTGAAAATTACGGTGAGGAAGAAGCTAACAGCTGGTCTGCAAAACCCGGTGAAAGCGAACATCAGACAGGCTACGCAATCGACATCACTTCCCTTGACCAGAGCTACGGCGATACCGAAGAGGGGCGCTGGCTTGCGGAAAACTGCCACAAATTCGGCTTTATTATCCGATTCCAGAAGGAAAAGGAAGCCATTACCGGCTACATCTATGAGCCTTGGCACGTCCGCTATCTCGGAAAAAGTACAGCAACGCTTGTTTATGACAGCGGGCTTGCTCTTGAAGAATTTCTTGGCGTAAACTGATTATTTCCCCGTCAGAATTGGCGGGGAATTTTTGTACAAAAAGAATAAAATATATTGACAATGTTGGAATTTTATTGTATAATAAATTTGTAGTATTTTTTGTACACAAGGAGAGAAAATATGGCTGATTTGGTTAATGAAATGCTGGGTAAATTCGCCGAGCTTGCTCAGGAAGAGAAGAATATTTCCGCTGAAATGGACGCTGCGTTCAAGGAGTACAACGATTACTGCTCCTCCTCGGACTCGGATTTGAGCGAGAAAATCCAACACTACCGCAAAAAAATCGCAAAGGTTGAGGAGCTGATGAACTATGCCCGCGAACACGCTCAGCCTCAGGACCTCGAAGAAGCGCAGATGCCGTTTGAAACCTCGGAGGGTTCTCTTGAGAGTATTCGTCAGACCATCAAGCTTGATTCTCACAACGACCCGAACGCCGAATCGCTGTACACAAAAGCGTCGGGAATGAAGCTGTTCTATGAATCGGAACTGGAGCGCACAAAAAAGCTCATCGAAGGCAGCAAGGTTCAGGCTAAACGTCAGTATGACAGCGATGTTGCAGCCCTTGAAAAACGCAAAATTCAGCACGACGCCGATGAAAAGGCTTACATACAATCGGAAGATTTCAAGCAGTATCTCAAGCTGCTGTCGTTTGACAAGTCCGCGTTCAACAGCCAAGGCACGGTACATCTCCTCGACAAAAGCTCCATCAGCATCGGTCAGCGCAGAGTAAAACTTACTGTTCCGATGGAGGTTGAGCAGGAACTGTCGGCACTCTCAAAGGGCGAGTATAACTCCGCAGCAAGAACTATCGGCGCGCCTTTCGGTGTTTCCACGCAGAACGGCAGCGTTCTTATGCTCGATTTTGACGAGAGGAACAGCGCGTATCTTCTCGGCGGTATTCAGCGCTTGATGCTCAATTTTATCAAGTACTTCGGGCAGGACCTCACGGACGTGTTTTTCTGCGACCCGAATAAGTACGATCCCGATGTTCTCGGCGTTTTGTCAGCAATGGCAAAGGGCATAAACCCGTTTATCGTCGTTCCGCAGTCCATCGCTGAGGCTCAGAGCAAGCTGCTGGAGCTTCAGAAGCAGATTGACGAACAGCCTGTTTCAGGCAAAATTTCACGCATTATCGTACTGAACGGCTTCCCCGAGAATTATGGCTCGGAGATGACCGATGCAGTTCTTAAAATAAGCGAAGCTGCTGAAAAAAGCGGAGTTTTGCTGGTTCTCACGCATGATAATTCCGCGACGCAGACCGAAGTTGAAAAAACTATCCGTCAAAAGGCGGTTTCCATTCGCAGCAGAAACGGCGCGTTCTGGCTTGAATCCACGCGCGAGAGCCTTTTCTGGTACTCCGCGCCGTCCGAAATTCCCGACGATGTTCGCAGAATTTATGTTGAACAGCGCCGTCAGCAGGCTGCTCAGGCTGCTAATGAGGTTCAAGCAAAAGCTCCCGAAAATGTTTCGGAAACGCCTGCTCCCGAGAAAAATGAGGAGGCTCAGCCCGAGAATGCTGCGGAAAATCCGAACGGTTTGCCTTTTGGCGCGGACGAAAATATCCCGCCGCATATTCTTCTCAATCTTCCCCGTCCCAAGGAAGAAACAGAAATCAGCTTTGAATCCATCTCTGAAATCAACGAAACCGTTCAGCTTGAGCCTGAAATCACAGAGCCTGTTCACGAGGAAACCGTTCTGCAAACCGCTTCCGAAGAGCCTGTTCGCGAGAATATCACCCTTGACGAGCCTGTTGAACAGAAGGCTTATGAATCGCCGATTAATGATGTTCAAGCAGTTGAAAATATCGATATGACGGACGAAGCTGCCGAAGAAATTAATGTGGCAGCCGAGCCTTCCGAGGCAATCGAAGCAGCCGAGGTTATCGAAAATTCCAAGCCCAAGGGCAGCCGCGATTTGGCGGAAATTGTTGTCGGAAGAGATATGGACAACAAGGAAATTTCGCTCGATATCAGCGGAAACACAACCTACATCTGCGGTAAAAACAGCGTTGACAGACTTGCGGTTATCCGCGGAATTATTAACCGGATTATCTCCACCAAGCACCCCGATGAAGCGGAGCTTTGGGTGTTTGACAAAACCGGCGGGCTTCTGAATCAAATCGGCGAAAACTCTCCGTTCCTGAAATACGCTGTTGCCGACGGAAATCCCCACGTTTCTATGGATATCATCGAAACGCTCGGCGATGAGCTTAATTCCCGTGCGCTGAAATTCACGGATAACGGCTGGAACGATTATTCCGAAATTCCCGCAAACGTTTATTTACCGAGAATTATCGCGTTTATCAACGACTTCCCCGCGTTCCTCAAATCCATTGACAGCGCGCCGAAGATGTTCGGCAGAAGCTCAGGCGACAAACTTGCGAATATTATCGGCTGCTGCGGAAAATACGGAATTAATCTCGTTCTTATCGGCGAAACCTTCTCCGAAAACGGCGAAAAACCCGATGTTTTCAAGAACGCTCCCGTTCACTGCGCGGCTGTTATGGCGGGAATTGAGCAGCACGCAGAGCTGCTTCTTGACGGCGTGAAGCTGTACGAAAATCAGCTCGAGTCGCTCAAAAAAGTACCCGCAAACTGCGCGTTTGTTTGCGTTCCCGAAAAGGACGCCGAGCTTTATCTCGCGAAAATTTTCCCGAGCGAAAATCCGCAGAAAGCTGAATTTAACGCGGTTGAGGAGTATTCCGAAAACTACGGCAACTACGTTTGCAAGCGCGTCTTTTTCGCCGACAGAACCGGCAGAATTGACTTCGCAGACCGTGAAAAATCGCGCGGCGAGCTGCTTGAAAAACGCGCCGAGAACGAAATTTTGCTGTTTATGGGCGAGCCTTGCAGACTTTGCGAAAATTCTCCCGTGATTCTTCACGATGATTTCGGCGAAAATATTCTGGCAATCGCTCCCGCTTTGCAGAAAAAATACGCGGCAAATGCCGTTTCAGCAGCAATTTTGTCGCTCAGGGAACAGAATGTTGACATCGAAATTCTGGCTGCGAGCAGCAATCCCGTTTACAAGGAGCTTTGCGAAAACGGCGCGCTTGACGGAATTGACGTTTTCGAGGGCGAAAAGGGCGAGCTTCGTATAAGCGAGCTTGCGAAAAATCTCAGCGAGAAAAAGTTTGTAATCGTGCTTGGCGGCGATATTCTGCTTGCGGCTATGGCTGCCGACGACGCGTCCGTTGACCTCAAGAATCTGCTTACCAAAGGCTCGAGAGCAGGCATTCACGTTATGTTCGTCTGCGGCAATGCAAACGGTTTGTCAAACGGCTTAATCTCGCTGTTCAGGCACAAGGCTGTGTTCCCCTGCCCTGCTGTTGACGCGGAAAAGCTGCTCCGTTTCACGGAATGCGAGCTGCCCGAGGGCGCGTTCAGGCTGTCCGATGATTACGATGAGTTTACCGTTTTAACGTATGAAAACTGCAAAACTCCCGTTTCGGCAACTTGATTTGAGCAAAAAATCTTGATAAAAAACCAAAGTCACCTTTGATGTTCGCATCAAAAGTGACTTTGATTTATACAGTAAACTATTAAAAATCCCGAGAAACCGCAGTTCCTCGGGATTGATTTTTTATTTTCCAAGCATTGCTTTCGCCGTTTTCACGATATTATCAGCAGTCAAGCCGTACTCGACAAGCAAGTCTTTCGCCGCACCGCTGTGTCCGAAAACGTCCTTGATGCCGATTTTAACAACAGGCACGGGATACTCCTCGAGAACAACATCTCCGACCGCAGAGCCCAAGCCGCCGATTACGCTGTGCTCCTCAACCGTGATGATTTTTCCGGTTTCACGGGCAGCCTTTGCGATAATCTCGCGGTCAATCGGCTTAATCGTGTGAATATTGATTACGCGCGCGTCAATTCCCTGCTCCGCGAGCGCTTTTCCCGCCTCAATCGCCTCAGCAACCATCAGTCCCGTTGCGATAATCGTGATGTCCTTGCCGTCTTTGAGGGTAATTCCCTTTCCAACCTCGAATTTGTAATCAGGGCTGTTGTAAACGGGAATTGCCAGACGTCCGAAACGCAGGTAAGCAGGTCCAACGTGCTCCGCCATCGCAAGCACAGCCGCCTTTGCCTCGATGTAATCCGCGGGGTTGATGACGGTCATTCCCGGGATTGTACGCATAAGCGCGATGTCCTCGTTGCATTGGTGCGTTGCGCCGTCCTCTCCGACAGAAATTCCGCCATGAGTTCCGCCAATTTTCACGTTAAGTCCGGGGTAGCCTATCGAATTTCTCACGATTTCATACGCTCTTCCCGTGGCAAACATCGCGAAAGAGCTTGCAAATACGAGCTTTCCCGTGGAAGCAATTCCCGCAGCAACGCCCATCATATTCTGCTCGGCAATTCCGCACTCAAAATGCTTTTCAGGGTACGCTTTCTTGAAAATCGAAGTTTTGGTTGCCGCCGCCAAATCCGCATCAAGAACCACCAAATCGGGACGAACCTCCGCAAGCGCTACAAGACCGTCGCCGTATCCATCTCGGGTTGCCTTTTTATCCATCACTTTACACTCCCTTCAAGCTCAGCAAGCTGCTCTCTGAGCTGTTTCATCGCTCTTTCATAATCCTCGTCACCGGGCGCTTTTCCGTGCCAGTCAACCGAGTCCTCCATATAATCAACGCCCTTGCCCTTGGTTGTTTTCATAATAATCGCGGTCGGCTTCTGAACAACCTTTTCAGCCTCGTTGAACGCTTTTTCCATCTGGTTGAAATCGTGTCCGTCGATGTTTATAACGTGCCAGCCGAAAGCCTTGAATTTCTCGTCAATCGGGTACGGCGACATAACCTCGCTTACCTTGCCGTCAATCTGAAGATTGTTGTTATCGACAATCGCGACGAGATTGTCCAGCATATAATGCGACGCGAACATTGCCGCTTCCCAGACCATTCCCTCTTCAATTTCGCCATCGCCGAGAATTGCGTAAACCTTGTAGCTGTCGCAGGAAATCTTACCCGAAAGCGCCATTCCGCAAGCTCCTGAAATTCCCTGTCCGAGCGAACCCGTGCTGAAATCAATGCCGGGAATTTTCTTGGAATCGGGGTGACCCTGAAGACGCGAATCAATTTTTCTCAAGGTTTTCATCTCGTCCATCGGGAAAAATCCTCTCAGCGCAAGCGTTGCATAAAGCGCAGGCGCAGCGTGTCCCTTCGACAAAACCAAACGGTCGCGCGTGGGGCACTTGGGGTCGGCGGGGTCAACATTCAAGCGGTGCAAATAAAGATACGCGAGCAAATCCGCGCAGGAAAGCGAACCGCCCGGGTGTCCTGCCTTCGCGGAGTGAACGCCTTCGATAATGCCCATTCTTATTTTCACAGCCGCAATTTCCAGCTGTTTTACAAGTATTTCGTCCATAAACTTCTCCTTTATTTTTTATGTATGGGGTTTTACCTTATCCCATTCTTCAGCGTCAAACGCGCCGATAAGCCAATTTATGCCCTTGTGCTGCTCGACAACAACATCGGGGTTGAGATTTCCCGAGGGAAGCTCTCCGTTCAGCCGCGCGTTAACACAAGCCCAATCCATTCTGAACAGCAAATCCGCTTTGTCGAGGATTTTCGACGGATTTCGCATTTTCACGTTTTGCATAAGCTCTTCAAAATTATCGCAAGAGGCAATCATTCGCGCTTGTTCGATGTAATCGGACTCCTTGACGGGATAGGCGAGGTCGTCCGAAATAATCCCGCACGCCCAAAGCAGCGGAACCACCATCTCAATCCGCCACGCCATATCGCTTGCAAACTTCGCGGCAGGCTTCGGCGCGTTTTTGTTCACCAGCGCAAAAAACAGTTTTTCCTCGGGAGTCGGTTCATCTGATAGACCAAGCCGCGCGAGCATTTCCCCGAAAAACGCTGCCGATTCCTTAACGTCCGCCTCGGGATTAAGGCAGTCCATCGCAATCTGCGTGGCAAAAAGTGCCGTCACAGCGCGCTTTACCGTTTCCTCGGACGACTTGATTTTTGCCTCGGTTTCGTCCTCAATAACGGGCAGATGCGGGTTGATTTTGATATTACGCTTGTTCAGAAACTTTTCCGAACGCTCTTTACGCAAATTCGCGCTTTGAGCAAAAGCCTGCTTCAATGCCATAAAATCACCTCAGCTTTTCAAGATAATCGATAACCTCACAAATCGGCGCGCTGTTGTTGTCGCAAACAACCAAATCCGCAGCAGCCTTAACCTCGTCCAACGCGTTTCCCACGGCAACACCGAGATTTGCATTTTTTATCATCGCGGCGTCGTTTTTGTAGTCGCCCGAAGCCACGGAAAAACGTTTCTCCGCGCCGAGAATTTTGATAAGCTCCGAAAATCCGCGCGACTTGTCCACTCCATTCGGCAGGCATTCGTAAAAAATCGCTGCCGAGCGCATTCTCGTGACGTTCTCAAAAACGCTTGACGTCATTTTTTCAATTTCATCGAGAACCTCGGGCGTTGCCGTGAACAAAAACTTCAGCCAGCCCTCGTCGGGTATCTCGTCAAGCGGTCTTAAATCGGGAACAACACCCTCCATATCGAGGTGACGCTGCTCGAAATCGTTCATAAAGGGAACGTAAACCGTCTGCTCGCAAAGCACCTCAACGCCGACTTCCGGAAATTTATCCGTAACCTTTCGGATAATTTCCCGCGCGCTTGAATCGATTTCGCAACGCCACAAAAAATTGTCGGTATTGAAATCGTACACCGCCGCGCCGTTGAAAATCACGCACGGAATGTTCGGGCAAATCTGCTCGGCAATGCGCTTCGCCATCGAATAACCGCGCCCTGTGGCAATCGTGAAAATCCCGCCGCCGGCGCGAAAACGCTCAATCGCCGCCATATCGCGCGGGTGGATTTTTTTCTCGTCCGTGAGAAGCGTCCCGTCAAGGTCGGTCATAAAAATTATATTCTTGAAATCCATTCAATCACTCAATTTCTCTCAGAAATTTTTTGAAATAATTGGGCAAATCGCTGTCAAATTCAAGATATTCGCCCGTTCGTGGGTGAACGAAACCGATTTTTTTCGCGTGTAAACATTGCCCTTCGAGCCACTTCGGTTTGCCGTTTCCGTAAACCTCATCGCCTGCTACCGGATGCCCGATATAGGACAGATGCACGCGAATTTGATGCGTTCTGCCCGTTTCAAGCCGCACGCAAAGGTGCGTGTATCCCGCAAAATTCCGCAAAACCGAATAATGCGTAATCGCCTCGCGGGAGTTTTCCGCCGTAACGCACATCTTCTTTCGGTCGAGCTTGTGCCTTCCGATAGGCGCGTTCACCGTTCCGTCCTGCTTTATGTTTCCGCAGACAACCGTCTGATATTCCCGCGTGAACGAGTGAGCCTTTATCTGCTCCGACAAGCCGATATGCGCGAAATCGTTCTTCGCGACAATCAGCAGCCCGCTTGTGTCCTTGTCAATTCTGTGGACAATTCCCGGACGAATTTCCCCGTTTATCCCCGAGAGGCTGTCCTTGCAGTGATACATCAGCGCGTTGACAAGCGTTCCCGAAAAATGCCCCGCGGCAGGGTGAACGACCATTCCCTTCGGCTTGTTCACCACCAGCAAATCCGCGTCCTCGTACACGATATCAAGCGGAATATCCTCGGGCAAAATGTCCTGCTCCTCCGGCTCGGGTATCTCTACAAGCGCGATTTCCCCGCTTTTCAGCACGGTTTTCTTGTCAACATTTTTCCCGTTAACCGTCACCAGACCGCGTTCTATCAGCTTTGCGGCGGCGCTTCGGGAAAGCTCGCTGCTGTCCGAAATCAGCTTATCGAGCCGATTTTCACCGTCGCCGTATATCTCAAGATTTTCCGTCATTGCCTTCAACCGTTTCGGAAGCCTGCTTTTTCTTCTTTTTATCTTGAACCTCGTCCACAATCACCATTACCATCAGCAGTCCCGCTCCGCAAACCGCGCAAATATCCGCGAAATTGAAAATCGCGAAGTTGATGAGGCGAAAATCGATAAAGTCAATCACAAGACCGTCGTTGAAAATCCTGTCGATGAGGTTTCCGATGCCGCCGCCGATTATCAGCGAAACCGCCGCCATATAAACCGGACGCTTCACGCGCTTCGTCACCATCAGAAACAGCAGCCCCAAAATCACAATCGACGTTATCACAATCAGTGGAACTGTCTGCCCGCTGAGCTTGCTGAACGCCGCGCCGTTGTTCAGGCAGTAGTAGATGTTCAGAACCTCGGTATCGCCGACTTTTATGATATGAATTGTGTTTTCAAGCTCCATATTTGACACGACAAGCCACTTCGTGAGCCGGTCAATTCCAACCATCGCCGCCGCAAATAAAAGCCAGATATACTGAAGATTGTTTTTAATTTTCACCGGAATTTGCCCTTTCAAAGTAAAATAAGGAAAGGAATTTATTCAAAATTGCGTTCCTTTCCTTATTTAAGATTACTCAAAATTCAGCTTGATAACCTCGGCGCAACGCTTGCAGAGATTAGGATATTTATCGTCACAGCCAACACTGTCGTCAAACTTCCAGCAGCGCGCGCAAGGCTCGCCGGACTTTTTCCTGACGGTAACCGAGCAGGTGCTTCCCTTGTACTCGCCCTCGCCGCCGACATTTACAACCGCCTTCGACACGATACACGCGTCCGCAAGGTCGTTTTCAAGCGACTTCAGCGACTCATCGTCGGTGAAAATAGCAACCTCGGCTTCAAGAGGCTTTCCGATAATCTTCTCGGCACGCTTTTGTTCAAGCGCCGCCAGAACATCGTCACGAACCGCGTGGATTTTCGCCCATTTTTCCTCGTCAGCCGTAACTCCCGTCTTTTCGGGCATCGGGTTGAAGATAACGCTGCGTAAATCATCGGTCTTCTTATGCGGCATAAAGCCCCAGATTTCGTCCGCCGTGTAGCACAAAATCGGCGCAATCAAACGAACCAGCGAGTCCAGAATAATGTACATCGCGGTCTGAACAGACTTTCTGAGCGGCGAATCAGGCGCCTCGCAGTAGAGCGTGTCCTTCACGATATCGAGGTAGAAATTCGACATATCGACAACGCAGAAGCTGATTATCGCGTGATAAGCGAGATAATAATCCATCGCTTCATACGCGTTTCTGACCTTTTCGATAACCTCGTCAAGCCGCGCCAGCGCCCACTTGTCAAGCTCGCTGAGCTGAGAAAGCTCAACCATCTCGGTGTCGGGATTGAAGCCCTCGCGGTCGCCGAGATTTCCGAGAATATAACGCGCCGTGTTGCGGATTTTACGATAGCTCTCGGAAAGCTGCTTAAGCATATCGTTCGACACGCGGATATCAGCGTGATAATCGAGCGAAGCAACCCACAAACGCAGAACGTCCGCGCCGAAGTCCTTGATAACCTCTTCGGGAACGATTACGTTGCCCTTGGATTTATGCATCTGCTGACCGTTTCCGTCAACAACCCAGCCGTGCGTGCAAACCGCTTTGTAAGGCGCTTTGCCGGTTGTTGCCACGGACGTGAGCAAGCTCGACTGGAACCAGCCGCGATACTGGTCGCAGCCCTCGAGATACAAATCCGCAGGCCACGAAAGCTCGGGACGTTCCTGAAGAACAGCAGCGTGTGTGCAGCCGCTGTCGAACCAAACATCGAAAATATCCATTTCCTTGGTGAATTTAGAGCCGCCGCACTCGCACTTTACGTCAGCGGGGATAAACTCACTTGCGTCCTTTGCATACCACGCGTCCGAGCTTTCCTTGCGGAACATATCGGAAATCGCGCCGATTGTCTTGTCGTTGATGACGGGCTTTCCGCAGTCTGCACAGTACAAAATCGGAATCGGCACGCCCCATCTTCTCTGACGGGAAATACACCAATCCGAGCGCATATTTACCATATTCTTAATGCGCTCCTCGCCCCAATCGGGAATCCACTGAACCTGCTCGATAGCCTTGATGGTTTCGGGCTTGAACATATCAACATTGCAGAACCACTGGTCGGTTGCACGATAGATAATCGGCTCGTGGCAACGCCAGCAGTGCGGGTACGGGTGGACAATCTTCTGCATTTTGAGCAGCGTGTTGTCGTCCTCAAGACGCTGAGCGATAACCTTGTTCGCGTCCGCTGTCTTGAGTCCAGCAAAATCGCCAGCTTCCTCGGTAAGCACGCCCTTTTCGTTAACGGGAACGATAATCTTGAACATTCCCTTGTATTTCTGACAAACCTCAAAGTCCTCCACACCGAAGCCGGGCGCTGTGTGAACGCAGCCGGTACCGCTGTCGAGAGTAACGTGATTTCCCACGATAAGCGGGGATTTTCTCGGCATAAACGGGTGATTTGTTTCAATAAGCTCCAAATCAGCGCCCTTAAAGCTGCCGACAGTAGAATACTTCTCAATACCCGCCGCCTTCATTACCTCGGGAACAAGCTCGGCTGCCATCAGGAGATACTCGCCGAAGGACTTGCTGTTCTCGTCCTCAACCTTAACGAACGTGTAGTCATAGTTCGGTCCGAGACAGATTGCGAGGTTACCGGGCAAAGTCCATGTGGTGGTTGTCCAGATAACAACGTATGCCTTGCTCAAATCAATGCCGAGGTCCGCAAACTTGCCCTTGTCATCGGCAAGCGGGAATTTTACATAAATCGAATAGCACGGATCGTCCTGATACTCGATTTCCGCTTCGGCAAGCGCCGTGTTGCAGTCCGCGCACCAGTAAACCGGCTTCAGTCCCTTGTAGATGTAGCCCTTTTTGTACATCTCCCCGAAAACCTCAACCTGCTTCGCCTCAAACTCGGGACGAATAGTGAGGTACGGATTCTCGAAATCACCCCAAACGCCAAGACGCTTGAACTGCGCCTTCTGGTCGTCAAGGCAGGAAAGTGCAAACTCACGGCAGCTCTTTCTCAGCGTAACCGGATCAACCGAACCGCTGTCAACGCCGAGCTGCTTTATTGCCTTCAGCTCAATCGGCAAGCCGTGGCAGTCCCAGCCGGGCACATAGTAAGCGTTATAGCCTGTCATTGCCTTGTACTTGACGATAATATCCTTAAGCACCTTGTTCAAAGCAGTTCCAAGGTGAATATTGCCGTTTGCGTAGGGAGGGCCGTCGTGAAGCGTATACGGCTTCTTATCCTTATTTTTCTCGGCAAGAGCATAGAAAATGCGCTCCTTTTCCCACTTTTCGAGCATTTCCGGCTCTCTTTTGGGAAGATTTGCCCTCATCGGAAAGTCCGTTTTGGGAAGATTGACCGTATTGTTAAGGTCTACTGACATAGTTATCTCCTCGGTTGTATTTTAATAAATTTGATTACTTGTTGCCATTATTCTTGCCGAATTTCAGGTCGTTATGGCGCTGAGGCTTTGCGTCCGAGCCGGAGTTGAAAAACGGAAGATTGTCCGAAGGCTTGTCGGATACAGCGTTATTCTCATTATCCTCAACAGCCTTGAACGGCTCCTGTTCAGCTTCTTCCTGCTTTTCGGCAGCCTTTTTCTTCTCAGCTTCAGCCTTCTTCTGAGCGGCAGCCCTAGCTTCCGCAGCTTTCTGAGCGTCCGAAGACTTCTGCTTGCGGCGCTCCTCGTTGCGTTTTTCTACCTCTGCGGAAACTCTCTTCACAAAATCGTCCTCGCACTTTTCGGGAAGCGACTCGAGAAGCGCGATATGCGCGTTGTACTCCGCGAGAATTTTTGCTCTGTACTCGTTGACATTCTTTCTGGTTTCCTGAAGAATGTTCTCCTGAATTTCCTGCTGCTTATCCATAAGAGCCTTGATTTCGGCAGCCTTGTCGTTTGCGTCCTTGATAATCTTGGCAGCGGTTTCATCGGCGTTCTGACGCGTTTTGCGGGAATACTCGTCCGCGTCGCCAACCGTTCTGTCAACTCTCGCCTTGGTTTCGGCGAGCTTCTTTTCAATCGCCTCGTCGGTTTCCTTGGTCAGCTTTTCAGCAGAAGCCTTCGATTCAGCAATAATCGCATTGCCCTGCTTCTGAGCGATAAGAAGCGCGTCCTTGAGTGCGTCCTCGTCCTCGCGGTACTCACGAATCTTGTCGGCAAGAACCTCGAGCTTACGCTCCAGCTCGGATTTTTCCTTCTGAAGCATTGCAAATTCATCGGAAACTTCCTTGAGAAACTCATCAACATCTTCGGTTTTGTAGCCGTTGAATGCCGCTTTCTCAAACTTTCTGCTAAGTATTTCCTTTGCGTTCATACATTTTTTCCTTCCATAAAGAAATTTAGTAAATGACACAGCGGCTTTCGGCAAACGTTTCCGAATTTTATATTTAGCTG